>CAMCQG010000005.1 GCA_945876965.1 Rickettsia typhi | reverse complement strand
TTTTAGATTCAATTTCTGCATCATCAATTATTTTTTTTATCTCTTGCTCCCTTTTATTTGTTTGATTTTTATCCTGATTAATTTCTTTTTTCTCTTTTATCTTTGCTATATTTCCCCTCACATTTTTATCTTTACTTGGTTCGATTTTAGTGCTACTACTGTTCGTTCCCTTTGTATCTTGTAAAGTCGCTACTTGTTCTTTTTGCTCTTTTATTTGCTCACATATATATTTAATCTCAGATTTTAATATTGTTTTTTTTATTTTGTTTTCATCAAATAGCAGATCATAATAATTTCTCATAAAATTATCTTTATCTATACCAGGTACTATAATTTCATCTACTAATGTTTGTGTTTCATCTTGTTTTTGATAGTAGTTATTACCGTTTGTAGGTATATATTTTTTTACGATATTACGATTAATGGTGATATCCTTAATGCCATTTTTGGCAAACTAGTTTTTAATTTCTTCATCATTTTGTCCACCAATACTGTTTTCTTTTAATTCTTTTTCTTTTTTAATTTTATCAGGTATTATTGTATTAATTGTATGGTTAATAATTAACTTAACCTGTTCCTGCTCATCTAATGAGATAGGTATTTTCATTTGGTGTCCCCCATTGTTAATCAAAATAGGTCTTAATTTTTCTGAAATATCAACAGACATACCATTTACCTCTACTGTTGCCTTAAAAGACCCGTCATCGTCTGGGTTGTTATAGTTATTATTTCCGTTTTCAAAATCTTTTATTGTTATTGTGGCCTGTTTATTTTTTTCATTATATATCGTTTCAAGGTTTGTAATTAATTTTTGTGGACCGATATTGTTTATGTTTGTTTTTATAATTTGATCTATTCGGCTTTTTATATGATTAATAATACCACTCTCATTAGTCAGGGTAATTGTTGCTTCGGTAACCTTCATGGTACTAGTATCATATTTTTTGTATATATCATAAAAATATTGTCCTTTTAAATCTATATTATGTTCTATGCCATTATATTCAAAGCTAGCATTTGCATTTTCTTCTGGCGTATATTCCGTATCATAAGATATTTTAATATCCAAATTAGATATTTCATTTTTTATTTGATCTATTAATTCTTCCTTCAATTTGTCTGTTGCTTTTAAATAGTGTTTTATGTATTGTTTACAATTATCAGAATCGTCTTTTTTAGATATTGGCTGTTTTGAAAATTATCTGACATTTATCGTTAAGTTAACAACTGGAATAACTCTAAAATAAACTATATAATATTATATACAATATAATTTTTAAGACTTAATAATAAAGCCAACCACACAGCCACCAACAAGAGAATTACCTTTTGCATAATCGGCATCTAAATGATTAGCAACATCGGTAAAGTTAGCAAGACTGATATTTGTGCAACCTTTTATATTAGCCAAATCTGCAACATTTTTACCAGCTATTATATTGCCCGTGTATGGTTTTCCGTCATCAAATTTTGTGTCCATTTTACGAGAAAAACTTGCACTAAAACCAGCCATTTTATCGTTTTCTGGTGCAATTGCAACGCCATCAATATTGGTTGAATTGATGTTGTTTGTGCTTGTGTTGCGTGAAATTAATAATTGTTTACCAAGTATTCCAGATAAATTGCTAGCTTCATATGGATAAGTTTTGTTCGTTTGACTTACGGTTATAGAATCCCACATTGATGAGCTTAAAGTGCTTGATACTATTGGATTTGTTGCGCTATTTACCGACATTGCGAGGTATGTGTTTGGCTCTGATGATATCTCTAATTGTGTATCTAAGGTAGCTTTAAGTAATGTTGCATCGGCTATTTGCGTATTAAGTGTTGCATTTTGTGCTGTTAGTGTATCAACAGTGTTGGTTGCTGTTGTTATTTGACTATTAAGTGTTGCATTCTGCGCTGTTAGTGTATTAACCGTATTAGTTGCTGTTGTTACTTGACTATTAAGTGTTGTATTTTGTGCTGTTAGTGTATTAACCGTATCAGTTGCTGTTGTTATTTGACTATTAAGTGTTGTATTGTTTACTGTTAATGTTGTTATGTTAGCTTTAGAATTATTGTAGCTTGAAAGGACATTGTTATTAAAATCATTAGCGTAACATAAACTAGTGCAATAGGATCCACAGC
This sequence comes from Rickettsia typhi, assembly GCA_945876965.1. GTDB lineage: Bacteria > Pseudomonadota > Alphaproteobacteria > Rickettsiales > Deianiraeaceae > CAMCQG01. The sequence continues at coordinate 46,915 of CAMCQG010000005.1, read as the reverse complement.
TGGTACTTCCACATTGCAATACATTCATTCGTTGCCAAGCACAAGAATTATTTACGGCTAAATTGGTCATATGAGAGTCTGTAACTGTCGGGCAAGAACCACCATTGTAATTAGCCATATTTGTTGCGTAGGTTCTTTGGTTCGTCATATTGTTTTGATGGTTTGCAATAGTAGTATTGTTAGCTGCAATAGTAGTATTTTTGGTTGCAATAGTTGCTTGATTTGTTGCAATAGTTGCTTGATTTGTTGCAATAGTAGTATTGTTAGCTGCAATAGTTGCTTGATTTGTTTCAATAGTTGCTTGATTTGCTGCGATAGTGGCATTATTAGCCGTGATGGTTGTTTGATTTGATGCGATAGTAGGGTTATTGGTTGCAATAATAGCTTGATTTGCTAAAATAGTGGTGTTATTAGTTTCGATAATCGTTTGATTTGTCGTAAAAGTATTTTGCTTTGCCACAAGAGCGATATTGTTCGTTGCAATACTAGTATTTATAGAATCTGTTCTTGTGGCAATTATATCTTGTAATACCTGATTACCAGATAATAATATTTTTGCAACCGCATTGGCACTTTGAACACCCAAAACAGAATTGATTTTTTTTGCAATAGTGTTTTTTGGTAAATAAGAAGCTTGTGATTCAAATGCTATGAATTCATAAAACATACAAGATCTTTTGGCATTTTGATCTATTGCTCCAGTGTTAAAACCTGTTGTTATTATTGGTGGGGTAAGCGGAGTTATGTAATCATTTTTAAGGTTAAAGCAACCAGATGGTGTTTGCGACCTGATATTTTCTGGTAATTGCCTATAAGGACAATCTCCTGCAAGACAATCAAATGTGTTGCGAAAAACATCGGTTAAAATCTGAATATTTGCGGTATCACTTTGTATTTTATTCAATTGTGTTGCTTCTATCAAAACTCGTGATGCCATTATGGTTGCCATCAAAAGCGTTATTATTACAATAACAACCGATATTTCGACCAAGCTAAATGCTTTTTTTCTAATATTTTTTACAAACATATCCTATATATATAAATATCTATATAGGATATATATATATAAATAAAATGCAACTATAAATTTTTTTATATATTGATATCTTGTATTATGATACTAATTTTTTTTTGCCCTAAATACATTTGAGAACCAATTTTGCAAAGCAAATCCAAGGTTTTACCTTTGTTATTCAACAAAATACTGCCCATCAAAGAATCAGTGCATTTAAAAGCAATAGCATTGCTGCTTACTCCGCTATTTTGACATTTTAAAAATACACTAACATGAGCATCTTTAACAATTTTGGAACCCGTAATAATAACATCTTTTATTACAAATGTTGGTTCTGGATTGCCCATTCCAAATGGTTCAAGTTGCTCTATTTTGTCGCACAAATCAACTGTTGCACCGCCGAGTGATAAACAATAATCAACCTCAACAACTCGTTGTTGCTTTGCTTCGTTCACTTTTTTTTGCAACTTTTCGTTCACAAACGCCAAAAACAAATCTTTTTTTGCAAAATCAAGGCTAAACCCAGCCGCCATTCCGTGTCCACCACCTTTTATTAGCAATTCTTTGTGAACCGCCTCAACAATAACCTCGCCAATATTTACCCCAAAAATCGATCTGCAACTGGCTTTTATGTTGCCATCTTCGGTGATGCTGCCTATAAATGTTGGTTTATAAAATTTGTCTTTAATTCGCGATGCAACAATTCCAATAATTCCCTCGTGCCATTTTTTGTCAAATGCAAAAATAACTGCATCGTTTTCGTTGATGTTTGCTGCAACGGATGCTATGGCTTTTTCGGTTATAATTGCCTCCATTTCACGGCGTTTTAGGTTTAATTCTCTCAGTTCGGTTGCCATTTTTTTGGCAAATTCTGTGTCATCCGAGGCAAGCGTTAATGCTCCCATATCCGATTTTCCAATTCGTCCGCCCGCGTTTATCATGGGTCCAATATTGAATCCAAAATCGCCAGAATCAAGGGTTTTGTGCAAGCCTGCCACCTCGCACAATGCCACCAAACCTGCATTTTTTTTGTTGTTTGCAACTTTTAATCCAGTTTTTACAAATGCCCTATTCAGCCCCTGCAATGGCACAACATCGCAAACTGTTCCCAATGCCACCAAATCTAGCAAGCTCATCAATTTGGCTTTTAATTCAGGTTTTTCAAGGGTTTTTAGCATTGCAACACAAAACATAAAACACACTCCTGCCCCGCATAAATATGTCAATTCGCTCGTCTCGTCATATCTATTCGGGTTTATAACCGCAATCGAACTCGGTTTGTCTTTTACGCCCAAATGATGGTCAATCACGATCACTTTTAGCCCCGCCGCTGCTGCTTTTTCCAGCGGTTCAAATGCAACAGTTCCGCAATCCACGGTAATTACCAAATCAATTCCGCTTTTGCGTAAATTTAGCAACGCATTGCTATTTGGGCCGTATCCTTCTTTTATTCTATCGGGAACATAAATTTGAATTTCCACCCCTAGCATTTTAAAAAACCTATAAATAATCGCAGCCGATGTGCCTCCATCAACATCGTAATCCGCAAAAACGGCAATTTTTTGCTTGGCTTGTAGCACCTGTTTTACAAACTGCGTTGCCTCCAACATGTCTTTTAGCAAAAACGGATCCGGCATTGAATCTTTGATTTTTGGATCAATAAACCCCGCAAAATTCTCCTCGTTAATCCAGCCACGAGTGGCCGCAATCGATGCCACAAAATCGCTCTGCCCATAATCGTTTATAAGCTGCCAATAGAGCTGCTCGTTTTTTGCCCTATACACCCACTTCGCCCCACTTGCCGTATCATTTTGTATTACATTTTGCATTTTGTTTTTTTATCAATTTTGATATTTTTTTTCTTTTAAAATATCCAACTCTAACAGTCTCAAATCTTATGCGGTCGCTTTCGGCAAAAGAGTAAACAATGTTAATATTTTTATTATTTTTATAAATATTGTAATTAACAAAAATTATATCCGTTGTACCTGATAAAACAGTTGGCGATTGACAATAGATATTATTAATAGAATAAACAACAATATTATATTTTGTGTCATTAATAATCTTAACACCTATTTTATCATTTTTTATTTCCAGAAAGACAAATAAATCTTTTTTTTCCCCAAATAAAGAGTATATAAAATAAATGATACAAAGAGTAATAATAAATATTATTATTATAAAAAATGATGTTAAAAAAATTTGATAATTTGTGGGTATAGATTGTTTAAAATAATCCAATCCCATCAAAAAAAAACTAGACAAAGTGCCTATTTTAAAAATTAAATCATTTTTATAAATCATATCGTTGCATGTTGTAATTCGGGATAGCGTTTTTTTAATTCAGGTAAGTTTTTTATCAACATTTCTCTTGCTTGCATCTGGTTTTTGTTGTCAAAATATAAACCAATTGTTCGTTTGTATAAAATTAAAACCCCAGTTATGGCAAGCATTGACATTCCCATAATTCCAACCAAATTTGGTATATTGTTTGCAATTTCGTTTAACATAAAACCAAAAATTATTTAATAATTTATATAAGCATATTTTTAATAATCAATCAAATTTATTGCTTTTCAATTGTGGCAATTTCGTCGTCGCTTAGTCCGTAGAGTGCATAAACCAATTTATCAATAAAAATATCAGTTGCAGCAATTTTTCTTGTCAACACCGAAACCTCCGCTTGCGACTTTGCCCCCGCCAACTGTTTGTTAAGGTCTATCATTTTTTGTGCTAAGCCCCCAAGTTTTTGTTGTTCTTGCTCTGTTGCTTTGGCAATTGGCAATGTTTCTAAATATGTTTTTGATATATTTACTGTTAAATTTGATTTATTTGTAAAATTTTTAACATAATAAAAATTTATTAATTTAGAATTTAATAATGCACATATAAATTCATATGAAAATTGTTTTAAATATCCTTCTTTTATTAATATGGAATTAATTGAATTAAAACAATAATATTTTTCAATATCTATCGCCGCAACCAATGGCATATTTCCCCCACTAATTCTTTGCATTATTATTTTTTTATCCGCTTGCCAAAGATAATCTGGTCTTGTTCTTGCAATTTTTTCTCTGTCAAAAAATAAATATCTTTCGTTAAAGTTAATTTTATATTTTTTAATATCTTTGCCTTCTAATAATTTTTTATAACTTTTGTTAAACTCTTTATATATCAAATCTTTTCCACAAGCAACACCAGCAATAATATCTTTACATATTTCTCCAAGAAATAAACAATTATTTTTCATTTTATCAAAAATAATATCTTCTTTTGGGTTGGAAAAAATGCTAAAAGCATAACTGGTATTTTTTAAAAAAACATCTTGATTTACTTCTTCTAATTTAACTTCTGGAATTATATATTCTTCTTGTTTTGGATTGGCATCTATAATTTGAATATTTTTATTTGATAAATCTTTATTACAAACCAAAATCACAGTAGGAACTGTTGCATCTTTAAAAACACCTTCTTTTAAATCTACAATTTTTTGAATATGTGTATTTTCTAACAATTTTTTTCTAACAATATCATATGTTGTTGTTCGCAATATTCCGTTTGGCACAATAAATGAAAAATAGCCATTTTTATTGCTAATTTCAATCGCTTTTAATAAAAATAAAGCATATAAATTAACTTTTCCAGATTGGCTGGTTCTTGTTTTATTGTTTATATTTTGTGTTAAATAGTTTTTTGAAAAATAATCTTTTATAAAAAATCCCCATTCAAAATCACGAGTAAATACATATGGTGGGTTTCCAATCACACAATCAAACCCCTCACCCGTGCTATGCACGACCTCCCCCGCAAGTGGAGAGGTTTGCTGCTTATTAAATATGTCCTTAAATTCGGTTTGCCAGTCAAATGCGTTAACCTGCAACGATTCTTCAAGATCAAAAAGTTCGCCAGCTTTATAATCGGTTCCGATTAGCGAATTGCCGCATTTTATGTTTTGATTTATGTTTGGCAGGGCCTTTTCGTGAAGCAGGCGGTTGTCGTCAAAAATGTTCTCTTTGGTAACACCTTCTAGGCATTTTAAAAGCAGCGAAAGCTTGGTAACCTCAACGGCTTGGTTGTCTATGTCTACCCCAAAAATGTGAGATTTTAGAATGTGTTTGCGGGCTTGCAAAGTCAAAACAAGCTTGCCTGTGATGTTGCTATAAATCTGTTTTTTGTTGCCAGTTTTTTTGTAGCAATCCAAATACCAATCAAGCAAATGTTGATATGCAACAATCAAAAATGCCCCACTTCCGCAGGATGGATCCACAACCGTGAAGCCATCAATTGTTTTTAGGGTTCGGCTTTTCAACGCCTCGTCAACCGTGTTTTGCACGATATATTCAACTATATATTGCGGGGTATAATAAACCCCGCCGGCTTTTCGCACCTCGGGTTTTGTGGTTATAACAGGTTTGCCGCCTTCAAAAGTTATGCTGTCACCCAAAAAACGCTCATAAATTGAGCCTAAAATATCTGGTGGAACCATTGAAAAATCATAGGTTTCGTAAAGATCGCCTATAATTTGTTTAAGCGGTTTGTCGTCAATTATAATATCTCGCGACAAATCGTTTTTGCCATCAAAAAGCCCCGCATTATATTTGTCGTTGGCTATGCCAAATAAATTTAGCAATTGATCGTAGATTGCCTTGCCTTTGCTAATTTTTAGCAACTGTTCTTCGGTTTCTATGTTTCTATCCTCGGCAATTCGCAAAAAAATGAGCCTATCAATGGTTTTTCGCACAACTTCGTTGAGTTTTTGTTGTTTTAGAATATCTGGATCGGCTTTGTCAAAAATAAGTTTTTTGTTTTTGCTCACAATATTTTCTGCCAAGGTTTTGCGATAATCCTGAATAGATTTTAAAAATTCGTTATCAAAAGTTTGCTGTTGTTTTTTCTTTTTGTCAGCAAATTTATCAAATCTGCCCTTCAAAATTGCCTCTTTGGTAAAAGTGCCTTTTAAAAAATCAAAATTGGTTGCAAACTCTGGATATTGCTTGCAGGGGAGGGTTAGTTCGTTAAATTTGCAATAAAAAATTCGCCCAATACCGGTGTTGTCGTCTTTGTTTGGTTTTATGTTATTGGTTTGATAAACCGCAAATTCTTCAAAATCGGTCAAAATACAAAGCGATAAACCTGCCGTCCAGCCGTATCTTCGCAATTGAAAAACCGCATCTTTGCTGTTATACAAATCTATGCTTGGCTTTTTTGCCTCAACAAAAAACTTGCGTTGTCCACCAATTCTAAACGAATAATCTGGAGCTTTTATGGTTTTTCCAACCAGCAATCTGTCTTCGTGAACTACATCTCTATAATTTTCGCTGTTTCCAGCTTCGTTGTCAATGTCCCACCCTAGTTCTTTAAAAAACGGGTCAATAAAATCTCTGCGAGTTTGCGTTTCGTTGTAATCTCTTTTATAAACATCAAAATGTTCTCCAAAATTTGCAATCAGGTCTAATATTTTTTTGCGGTATCATGTTTGTCTTGTTTTTACTCCGTTATTTTGCTCTCTAGTTTTTTCTTTGTCTTGATTTCTTGTCTTTTCTTCTGCTCCGCTTTTTGCCTGCTTTGTTTGACCAGCTTGTTCTAATATTTCGCTTTTTGGTGCTTTTTTAGTTATTTCGCTTGATTTTTTTGCATATTCTTGTATTTTGTTCCAAATATCTTCATCGTCTTTTTTTGTTTTTTTGTTATTTTGAGATTTTGAAAAAATAATTCTAGCAAGTTTAATTTTTTCTGCCTCTATTTTATATTTTTTGATAAAAATACCCAAAAAGCTACGCCACCACACCCTTTTTATGTGCTCTGTTTTTATCTCCTCAATTACCTTTTCTATTGTGTCATCTTTTATTTTTTTTTCTTTTAATTCTTTTATTTCAGCATCTTTTTCTTTATTTATCTTTTTAATAAGATCTTCACGCTCTTTATTCTTAGTTTCCTGCTCTTCTATTTTTTTTTTAATACTTTCTTGTTCTGCTAATTTTTGTTTTTCTGTATCTAATTCTAATGTTATATCATTAGGTTCTAATATATCATTTTTATTATCCGGCATATACGTTAGACAACAAGATCAAAATATTCTATACCAAGTGCCTCACTAACAGGTTTATTTACCAATTTACCATTATAAACATTGACACCATTTTTTATATGAATATCATTTTTTATTGCATCGATTGGGTTTTTTGCAATTTTTGCAACATATGGTAATATTGCGGCTTCAAGTGCCATAGATGCTGTTTTAGAAACCGCTCCGGGCATATTTGCAACACAATAGTGCTGAATTCCGTCAACTGTAAACACAGGGTCGGCATGTGTTGTGGCATGTGATGTTTCAAAGCAACCACCTTGATCAATTGCAACATCTACAATTACAGATCCTGCTTTCATTTCTTTTAACATATCTTTTGTTACCAATTTTGGTGCCGCCGCTCCTGGTATCAAAACTCCACCAACAACCAAATCGGCTTCACGCAAACTTGCTATAATATTTTGTCTGTTTGAAATCAATAAATTGACTCGATTACCAAAAATTTCTTCAATATATCTAAGTCTTTTTAGTGAAATATCGGCAACAGTAACCTCTGCACCCATTCCAAGAGCTATTGCAATAGATCTCATACCAACGACTCCGCCACCAAGAACAAAAACTTTTCCTTTACGGCTACCTGCAACGCCACCGAGCAATATTCCTGAACCACCAAATGGTTTACCTAAAAAATATGCCCCTTGTTGAATCGCCAAAGTTCCTGCAATTTCGCTCATTGGTGTTAAAAGCGGTAATCCATCGCCATTACTTGTGACTGTTTCGAATGCAATTCCTGTAACTTTTTGTTTTAACAAACCTTCTGTTTGCGGTTTATCTGACGCTAAATGCAAATATGAAAACACGATTTGACCTTGTTTTAACAATTCAATTTCGCTTGCCTGTGGCTCTTTAACTTTTACAATCATTTCGCTATCGCTAAACAATTTTTCTCTGGTTAAAATTTTTGCACCAACATTTTGATATGAATCATCTGAGTATCCAATTTTTTCTCCTGCTCCTTGCTCTACATTAACGCTAAAACCTTTGTGTATCAAATCGTCTACTCCAATCGGAGATAATGCAACACGGCTTTCACCCGATTTTATCTCTTTGGCCAAACCAATAACAATTGTCATTTTAAAAAAAATAATATTTTATATTAATATAATAAGAATTATTCTATATTAGTCAACACAAAAATGTTAAAATTCTATCTTTTCTAACTTTTCTCTCTAAAATTTTAGTAAAATCAGGGACTTCCAAATAATGATTTGATTCTACTATTATTAATCCGTTGGGTTTTAATAGTTCTTTATTTTTAATTAAAGATATAAAAGAAATCATTATTTCATTTGTTTTTCCGTATGGTGGATCAAAAAAAATAATATCAAATTTTCCATCAATAATTTTATTAGCATATTTTGTGTTTAACAAGTCTACAGCTTTTATTGAAACTTTATCAAGTATATTTAGATTTTTAGCATTAATATTAACATTTTCTAAATTCTCGTGACTTTCATCAAAAAAAGTGCAATTTGTTGCCCCAAGAGATAAAAATTCAAAACCAATTGATCCAGTTCCGCAGCAAAAATCTGCAACAGAAGAGTTTTTTATATCAAAACTAGATAAGGACTCGTTGTGCATAATCAAGTTAAAAAGAGAGCTTTTTACTATACTGGTTGTCGGTCTGACATTTTTTTCAACACCAGCACTAACTTTATATGATAATTTTCTGCCTTTTAGTAATCCAAAATTGATTTTCATAATAAAGCTTTATCAATGTTTTTATGTGCAAATTAGCTATATTTTTTTATAAAAAACTAATCATCAACCTCTAAGTTTTGATCAGAGAACATAGATCCATCAATTTCTAATCCATTTGGCGCACCAAGTTCCATATCTCCAGTTTCTTGTTCAAAATCTTTCATACCAAAAAAAGATGTCATGCTAAATTGAGAAGATTTTTGCGTATTGTTGCTATCATTATGTGTATATTTTTGTACAATCGCAGTATATAATGCATTTGGATCAATTTTATTTTCAGCAATTTCTCTTAAAGCCAAGACAATTTCTTTGTCATCACATTCTATCAATGGTTTGCTGCCAGATAAAATAGCTTGGGCTCTTTGGCTAACCAAAACAATCAATTCAAATCTGTTTGGAATAACTTTTAGACAATCTTCAACTGTAACACGAGCCATTTTATGATAATTCAATTTTACAAACAAAATATAAGCTTAATTCTATTTTTTTATTGTCAAGAAAAATTATAATATATCTTCCGCAGAAATTGGTTTTATATTGTTTAAATCAAATTGTATTATTTTTTTATCAATATCAAATAAAAATTTAACATTTGGAACAGATTTAACGACCATTTTTTTACCAAGCATAGATCTTATTTCTGGCGATAAAGCATTTAATGAATCTTTAATTAATGTTTTTATTCTATCGTCAGAATTGTCAACACTTATATACATATGTATATTTTTTAAATCCGCACTAACCTGTGTTTTAACAATAGAAAACATGTTTTTTATAGGGTTATCAATTAATAATTCAAACATTAATTGTTCGATGATTAATCTTTTTACTTGTTCACTGATTTTTTTTTGTCTAACGCTTATTGCCATAATTATTATATTAATTTTTTAATTGTATTTAAAATTAAAACACTTTTACCTATTTGCAATTAAAATTTAAAATAATGCAAATTCTTTTTATATCCATGTTTTTAATTATGAGTGGATGCACAACTACGCATAGTGGCTATAGTTTTGAAAATCTAAAACCATATGAGACAATGGTTGGCAAAACAACAAAAAATGATATAATTGCAACACTTGGAAACCCAACATTTAAAAGTGAAAATGAAGATATTTTTTTCTACATCTCTCAAGAAGATTTTAAGTTTTTATTTTTAAGACATATATCTATTGGGCGAAAATCATTAATTTTAACATTTAGTGGTGATATCTTAAAAGATATGCAAACTAATAATTTATAAAAATTATTATGAAAAATATACTCGATTGGTTAGTGTTGGCTAGGGCCACTGGAATAAAAAACGAAACTATTCGTTTTGCAATTGATCAATACGGTTTTGATCCGGTTATTTTAAAAGAAAAAATTATCGAGCACAGTAAAAATGTTGGTTGTTTTGAAAAAATAAAATTTGGATTATACGACAAGATAAGTTTGGAGCTTGAAAATGTAGAAAAATTTGGTGCCAAAATTATTCCAATAAGCGAAGATATGTACCCAAAAATGCTTAGGAGCGTGTATAATGCTCCTCTTGTTATAACGGCAAAGGGAAATATTGGGGATTTGATTAAAAAAAATATTGCCATTATTGGATCCCGAAAACCCACATTTCATAGTCAAGAATTGGCAACCGAAATGGCATATGAAATTATAAAAGACGGTTTTATTGTTAGCTCAGGAATGGCATCAGGAATAGATTCAGCTGCCCATATAGGTGCGTTAAAAAATGGCTCAACGATTGCGGTTTTAGGTTCTGGTATTGATGTTGTTTATCCTTCAGAAAACAAAGATTTATATGAAAATATTTGTCAAAAAGGTGTTGTTATAACACAATATCCATTTGGGACACCACCAAGAGCTGGTAATTTTCCTGTTCGCAACCAAATAATTGCAGGTATTTCACTTGGAACCGTTGTTATTGAGGCGTATCGTAGTTCTGATACGGGCAGATCTGGTAGCTTAATAACAGCAGAATTTGCTAATCACATTGGTAGATTTGTTTATACGATACCAGGATTTCCAACAAAAGATGGTAGATTTGCTGGCAATAATTATCTTTTAAAAGAAAAAATTGCAATTTTGGTTGAAAATGCAGCAGATGTTATATCTCATATAAATAAATATACAAACAATGTAGCACAAGAACAAATTGTACAATTTTATAATAACAACATAGATAGCAATCAAATAAATATCATAAAATTTAAAATTTTATCAATATTGCATACAATTCCAATGAGCATAAACGAAATATCTGTTTCTACAAATAATAGTATAGAAATTGTTAGAGCTGCCTTGATAGAGCTTGAGTTATCTGGTTTGATAGCTAGAGGCTTTAATGGTAAAATTATTAAAATTTAAAAAATTGACTAATATTTTTGATATATTTATAGAATAGTTATAGTTTATATATATTTATATGTTTTTATTTTATAAAATAGTCGTTTTTATTTTTTTTACCTCATTTGGTTTTTTTGCAAACGCAGAAGATTTAATGGATACAAAAAATAATTTTTTGAATACTTTAAATAAAAAAGAATCATTTTTAACTCTTGATATATTGGGCGGATTAGAGATAAACCCATATGGTGGTGCTGGTTATGCTTTTTCTGTTGCTAACTATAAAAGTAATGCAGCAAATTATGGTGGTGCTGTACCGCAAATATTCAATGATGCTTATATGGTTGTTGGTGCAAATATTGGATCGAATCTTTTGTTTGAAATTGCAGGAATGACCGGCGGAACATCCTATACAAATGGTGGATCTGCTGATTTAAATGCTATACATTTTAATGTTGGTTGGAGATTTGGTGAGGAGCTTCTTGGTGAATATGGTGATAAAAATAAATTTATTGTGCTAGCAGGTTTGGTTTTGGGAATAACAAATGTTTCTGTTGGTGGAGTAAGTGTTGCGCATAATTATGTATCCGTTGCACCAGAGCTGGGGTTGGCATATCAAAGGTATATAACTGATAATTTTTCTATAAGATTAGATGCAAGAATGAGCAGTTTAAAGGTTTATGATTCTAATGGATCTGTTATGGGCACTTTTGTTGCTATGGCGTTATTTCATTTATAAATTTAGATATAAATTATATTTTTTGCTAAAATCTATTAGATTTTCTTTGTTTATGTTGTCAAATTTTGTTTCATTTAAGTGGGGCAGGGCGACTGTTTCGCAAAGCATTGTAAGTGATTTTGATAAAAATGCATTATCTCGATCGTTTTTGAGTGCATTTTTTACACCTTGCTTTTCAATACTTTCCACATTATCATAAATACTATCTAGTCCGCCAAATTGTGTAATTAAGTTAACCGCAGTTTTTGCTCCAATTGATTTTACACCAGGAATATTATCTGAGGCGTCTCCAACCAAAGCTAAATAATCGGCAATATATTCTGGCATGATTCCAAATTTTGTAAAAATTTCAGCTCGTCCAAGCTTTTGTTTTTTGCTAAAATCATACATAAAAACATTGTTATATCTAACTAATTGAGCTAAATCTTTATCAAGAGATGCAATCATAACGGTTCTGGAATCGTGGCTAGCTTGTTTTGCAAATGTTGCAATAATATCATCAGCTTCGTATCCGTCTTTTATAAAATGAGGTATATCCATAGCTTTTAATGCTTCGTGCATAATTGCAAATTGTGGCTTTAAATCGTCTGGGGTTGCTTGTCTGTTAGCCTTATATTCACTAAACATCTTATCTCTAAAAGTTGCCTTTCCGCTATCCAAAGCTACACAAATATCTGACTTTTTAAAATCTTTTACAATTCGTAAAACCATGTTTATAAAACCATAAACTGCATTTACATTGATGTTATCGGATGTTAGCATCTCTGGGTGTGAATAATAAGCTCTAAAAAATACGGCAAATCCATCAATTATAACCAGTTGTTTTTTTTGTTCAATCATTATCATTTTTTGCTAAATAGTCCTTAATTGACCTTCTATATTCTTCAAATCTATCACGAATAGAACCAGCTAAGCGAGTAATGGAGGCAAATTTTTGAGATGATGGATTAATTTTTTTACCATTTTTCTCAACCTCAAAATGTAAATGCGGACCACTACACAATCCCGTCATACCAGAATATCCAATAACTTGTCTTTGTTTGACCTTATCACCTTTGCGAACTTTCATTTTTGACATATGGGCGTAATTAGTTCCAAATTCGGTGTTATGTTTTATTTTTACATAATTTCCATATCCATTACTCCAGCCAGCAAAAGATATAACTCCATCGGCTGCTGCAAAAATTGGTGTGCCAGATGGAACTGCAAAATCTACCCCCTCGTGCTTGCGGGTAAAACCAAGAACCGGATGTTTTCTTGCTGATGTAAATTTAGAACTAATTCTTGCTCCGTCAACCGGAGTTTTCATCATTGCACGCCTTACACTTTCGGCTTTTTCGTTATAAAATTGTCCATCAAAATAATACACTTTATGACTTTTGCCACCCAATGTTAAATTGCCATATTTAAAAGTTCCGTTTCTAATTTTATCACCATATTCATCAAAAAGCTCATCAAATACAAACAAAAATGTATCACCCGAGTGTATATCTCGTTGAAAATCCACATCAAAGCTATATTCTTGAATCATAGCTTGAATAATTCCGGGTGGGGTTCCAGCTTTGACGGCATCAGAATAAAGGCTATTTTCAATTTTTCCTTTTGTAAATCTTGTTTTTTTAGTAACATTTATTTTGTTAATTTTAACATCAAAATCCGTATCTCCAATTGCTGTAACAACAGCTCTGTGTTCCATATCAAGTGACATTATCATTTTTCTAAGCAAACAAATATCGTTGCGTTCCATAGGTAATGCACCCTGCCAAGTATCATGTTCTCGTTTTTTTGAATATTGTATAAAGTTGTTGTTCACAAAATACTCAATAGTGCAGTCATAATAAACAGATATTTTTTGACCAGGCTTGATATTGCTAAAATTTGCATTTTTTTTAAGTAATTCAATAATTCTTTCAACTTGAAAATTTGGCATAGCTAAGTGATACAAAACATATCCAAAATTATGACCAGGCTCTATGATAATATCTTTTGATAGACCGTTATTATATATTTTATAATCGTTGTTAACTATATTTTTTTTATCAATTTCTACCGCTAAATCTTTTATTAAACTTTCATCTAAATATTCTGGATACTCCAATTGCACAGAATGATATTTGTTTACAGCGATTGTATAAAATGTAAAAGACAATAAAAAGCTGAAAATTACACCAATAAATCCATATTTATTAAAACATATTTTAATAACATTGTACAGCAAGTGTAATATATCCCATATTAAATATAATAGATTTTTACCACTCATTGATAAACAAATTTAAAATAACTATAGCTTGCTTATTTTAATTTTTTTAATTGTCTATTATTTTATTTTTAATATTGATATATAAAATATTGCTTGACTATAATTTAGGATAATTATCGTAAAATTATAATAATGGTAAAAAAAATGAAACATACAATATTATTAATTATAAAGTTTTTTTTATTTTGTACTGTATTGGTTTTGCCTTGTTTTGCATATTTTGTATACAAAATGTCAGAAAATCTACCAGATTATCAAGCATTATTAAATTATAATCCAGATAAAGCAACCTATATTTACGATTCAAACAACGAAATAATGGGCGAGATTGCCAATGAAAAAAGAATTTTTATTCCAATTGAGGAGATTCCAACAAAATTAAAAAATGCATTTATTGCAGCAGAAGATAAAACTTTTTATGAAAACTCAGGAATAGATCCGTTTGGTTTTATAAAGGCTATGATCCGTAATATGATTATTACAATTAGAGATCCTGGAACGCGATATCAGGGTGGATCAACAATAACTCAGCAAATAGTTAGAAATGTTGTTTTATCCAACGAAAGAACTGCGTCGCGAAAAATAAAAGAAATGATTTTGGCTTATAAAATAAGTACCGAAATGTCAAAAGATAAAATTTTAGAGGCCTACTTAAATCATATATATTTAGGCTCACGATCATATGGTGTTGCTGCTGCGGCAAAGGAATATTTTGATAAAAAGCTTAACGATTTAACAATAGATCAGATGGCACTATTGGCTTCTTTACCAAAGGCGCCGTCTGTTTTAGATCCAACAAAGGGAACGCAAAAAGCAATTGGTCGCAGAGATTATGTTTTGAGACAAATGCTTAATGAAAAATATATTACTAATGCTGAATATAGTGAAGCTATTTTAAAAGATATTGTTGTTGTAAAGCAAAAATCAAAATATGTTGGTGATGCATTTATTGATTATGTTAGGCAAACATTGTATCAGAATGGTATTACAGAAAAACAGTTACTTACAGGTGGATACAAAATCACAACTACGATGCGTAAAAAATGGCAAGAAATTGCACAAAATTCATTAAATAGCGGTCTTATTAAATTTGATAGAAATATTGATGGATACAGGGGGGGCATTGATAAAATAGATGTAAATAATGATTGGCTAAAAAACTTAAAAAATATTCCGGTTCCTGCCAGAATAGATAAATACAAGATTGCTGCAATACTTGGTTTTGAAAAAAAAGCCGCAATTATTGGGTTGGTCGATGGTCAGAAGGTTAAAATGAACAACGAAGGTATTGCTTGGGCTATACCAAAAGGTAAAGATTTAAAGGAATATAATATTGCAGAATTATTTAATATTGGCGATGTAATTGTGGTTAGTGAGGATGAAAAATTTTATAATTTAGAGCAAATACCAGAAATTGATGGTGCTGTTGTTATTATGTCGCCAAAAACTGGTGAACTTTATGCTATGGTTGGAGGATATGCAGATGTGAGGGGGTCTTTTAATAGAAGTTTTCAAGCAAAAAGACAATCTGGATCAACAGCAAAATTGTTTTCTTATTTGGCGGCCTTAGAAAAAGGAGTTTCTCCTGCTGAAATTTTTATGGATTCTGAGCTTTCTTATAATATAGGGGATGGAACTGTTTGGTCTCCAAAAAACTGGACAAGGTCATATAGTGGCCCAGTGACTATGAGAACGGGTTTTGAAAAATCTATAAATACAGTAACAATCAGGATAGCTGAAAAAATAGGCATATCTAGTGTTATAAATATGATGAAAAGAATGGGTTTAACAAAGGAATATATCGAGCCAAATTATGGAATATGTTTGGGGACAGGAAATACGACACTTTTAGATTTAACAAAATCATTTGCAATTATTGCTAATTATGGTAAAAAAATGGAAACAAAAGCTATATCAAAAATAGAGGTTGATAAAAAAATTGTTTACTTGCAGTCCCAAGATAATGCACAAATTAGTAGAATTACAGATATTGATAGTATTGAGGATTTGATTGATGAATCTGATTATGCCGATAATGTTAATGTTGGTGAGCAAATTATTAGTGAACAAGTGGCATATCAGATGATTTCGTTGCTTCTTGGTACAGTTGAGCGCGGAACTGGTGGTGGATTAAAAAATGTTGGCATTCCAATTGCAGCTAAAACAGGAACATCTCAAAACGGACAATCTTTGTGGGCCATAGGTATAACGCCTGATGTTGCAATTGGTGTTTATACGGGACAAGATACCTTGCAAGATAAGGATAATGGTGTTTTTGCTGCGACATACACTATGCCAATTTTAGCCGAAATTGTTAATAGTATTAAGCCAAATTTATCAAAAGAGCTTTTTAAAGTTCCTGATGGGATTAAGATGGTAAAAATAAACAAAGAAACTGGTTTTATAACAAATGAAGCAATTGGTCCAAAAGTGATATATGAAGCATTTAAAGATATAGACAATATTCCTGAGGAAGAAAAAAGTGTCGATAGTATTAATAAAAAAGAAATTATAAAAGGCACTTTTGATGGTATTTATTAAAAAATAATAACTGATTTTTATTTATTTATTTTATTATGAAAGTTTTTATAGGAGCCGGAGAGTCTTCTAGCGATAAAATTGCTGGTAAAATAATCAATAAAATTCCAAATGGTTGTGACTTATATGGCATTACTGGTGTAGAAATGAAATCTTGTGGAGTCAAAACAACATTTAATACATCGGATATATCTTTTATTGGCTTTGATATTTTGATGAATTTATTTAGCGTTATAAATATAATAAATAAAACTGTTGACTGGATTATGGAAAACGAACCAGAAATTGCAATTTTTGTTGACGCATATGATTTTTATATAAGGGTTGCAAAAAAACTAAAAAAACGAGGATGTAAAACAAAAATTATTGCAGTTGTTGCTCCGTTGGCATGGCTTTATAGTTCAGGAAAAACAAAACAAATTAATAAATATTTTGATAAATTAATTTGTATTTTTCCATTTGAGCCAAATTTTTTTGCACAATGTGGACATAAAGATGTTCATTTTTTTGGTAATCCTTTTTTGCAGCAAATAGAAAATAAAATTTTACCACGCGATAAAAATTTGGTTTTAATAACAATAGGAAGCAGACCAAATGAGGTTAAAAGACATATGCCTCTTATATTGAATGTTATAAAAATAATCAATAAAACAGCAACAAATATTATATTTTTTATGCCAACAACAAAAGAAACCCACAATGAGATTATGTTATATTTTTGTGATTTTAAAAATATAGAATATTCTTTTGATGAAAAAATTAAAGATATAAAAATGAGAACAGCATATTTTGCAATCGCTAAATCTGGAACCAATACAAGCGAAATTGCTGCACGGGGTTTAACTGCTTTAATTTACTATAAAATAGGTTTGTTATCATATTTTGTTGGTAAATTTGTTCTAAAGATTAAAATGATCAATATGATTAATATCGTTGCAAAAAAACAAATTATTCCAGAGATTATTCAGATTTTTAACAACCCTAATCAAATTGTAAATTGTTTTTTTGAATTTTATAAAAATGAAAAAAAATGTATTGAACAAAATATTTCAGTTTTAGATAAAATTAAAAAAATGCAAGGAGATTTTAATAAAAATTTTGAGGAATCTGCTGTAAACAACATTTTCTATTCTTCAAATAGCGAACCATCTTGCTTATCGTGAATTGCAAATGCATTTTCCCAGGATCCTGTTGTTGCAGCTTTTGTGTATTCTGTAACACGATTTTCAAAAAAATTAACATGCTCCATTCCATTTAAAATATAATCCATCCATGGTAACGGATTTTCTGTTATTAAATAAACCGGTTTTAATCCAAGCTGAACTAATCGTCTATCTGCAACATATCTTATATACTTCTTAACATCCGCAGCAGTCAATCCTTCTATTGATCCATCAATTTCAAATGCTAAATCAATAAATCCATCTTCAAAATATACAACCGTGGAACAAATATTGTATATTTCACCACGCAACTTTGATGTCCAAATTTCAGGATTTTCTGTAATAAGCGTATGAAACAAGCGAATAATAGAATTTGTATGAAGCGTTTCATCGCGAACGGACCATGCTATAATTTGACCCATTCCTTTCATTTTTCCAAAACGTTGAAAATTAAGCAAAATTGCAAATGATGCAAATAGCTGCAAACCCTCCGTAAATGCACCAAAGCCAGCCAATGTTAATGCTAAATGTTCAATGGTATCAACTTGAAATGTATGCATATACTCATACTTATCTTTCATTGCTTTGTAGTTCAAGAATTCTTCATAAATTGTGTCTGGCATACCGAGTGTATCAACTAGATGGGAATATGCATCTTGATGTATAGTTTCTATGTTTGAAAAAGAAGAAAGCATCATTTTAATTTCGTTTGGCTTAAAGACGCTGGCGTATTTTTCCATATAACAATCATTTACCTCAATATCTGCTTGTGTAAAAAATCTAAAAATTTGAGTACATAAATTTTTTTCTGATGTTGTTAAGTTATTTTTCCAGTCCTTGACATCGTCAGCCATAGGAACCTCGTCTGCAATCCAGTGCATTTGTTGTTGTAGTTTCCAAGCATCATATGCCCACGGGTAATCAAAAGGTTTGTATGTTGATCTAGATTTTAATAGAGACATATTTAGTATAAATAAATGTTGTTATAATAATAATTATTGATTAAAATATAAAATGCAAATATATTATATATTTTTATTTATCCTTTATTAATAATATGGAATATTTTTTTTAAAAAAGTTCTTGATTATTAAAAAATATGTTTAGTTAATGTTTTTTATATGTCGTTTTTTGAATTTGTTTTTATGTTTGTTTATGGCTAAAGAAATAGCTGCTATAGTTAAATTGCAGATAGAAGCATGCAAGGCCAATCCAGCACCACCAGTTGGTACTGCACTTGGACCACGCGGTGTTAATATTATGAATTTTTGTAAAGAGTTTAATGAAAAAACAAAAGATTCTGCTGGGTCTGTTGTTCCAGTCGTTATAACTATATATAAAGACAAATCTTTTGTATTTATAACAAAAATGTCACCAGTTACCCATATGATTAAAAAGTATGCAGGTGTTACAAGTGGTTCTAAGGAGCCAGGTAGGATTATAGTTGGTAAAATAACTATGGATCAAGTTAAAGAAATTGCGGGTAAAAAGATTAAAGATATGACTTCTGGCTCACTTGATGCCGCTATAAAGGAAGTTGTAGGGTCTGCTTATTCTATGGGAATTGAAGTTATTAATGGTTAGTTATTATGAGCGTAAGTAAAAGACTTAGAAGTTGTACGATTCTTCAAGATAATTTGCATTCAGTTGTTGGGATTGATATATTTTTCAATAATTTAGATGCATATCGTATAAATGGTAAGGCAAAATTTGATGAGTCTATTGATGTTTGTTTTAAGATTGGTTCTGATCCAAAAAAATCAGATCAAGTTATAAAAACATCTTGTACTTTGCCGAACGGTAGCGGAAAATCAGTTTCTATTGCTGTTTTTAGTTCTTCCGCTAATAACGATTCTCTTGTTAAAGCTGGAGCAAAATACGCTGGTGGAGATGACTTGATTGAAAAAATATTTGCCAAAGAAATTGTTCCTGGGCGTGATTTTTCTTTATGTTTGGCATCCCCAGATATGATGGTTAAATTAGGTAAAATTGCTAGAATATTAGGGCCAAAAGGGATAATGCCAAACGCTAAACTTGGTACAGTTTCTGAAAATTTATTAGTTTCTGTTGAAAACGCGATGAAAGGTCGTGCAGAGCTTAGAACAGATAAATTAGGCTATATTAGATTATCTATTGGTAGAGCTAGTTTTGATAATAACAAAATAAAGGGTAATCTTTTAGCTGTTTATGAAGCATTAAAAGCTGCAAAACCAGCAAGTATTAAAGGTACCTACTTTGTTGGATTGAAAATGTCATCTACAATGATGGGTAGATCTTTTTCTGTAAAAATGTCTGATATTTATAACGCTTAGTATTTTTTGATATGAATAAAGTTGAAAAACAAAACCTAGCTAACAAGCTTTTAGTGGCATATAACGCCTCTGAATGGCTATTTTTAATTAATTATGTTGGTTTAAAAGCTGATAGCACTTTGGTTTTAAGGTCAGAATTAAGGCAGTGTGGTGCAAAAATGTCTATTGTTAAAAACAAAGTCAACAAAATCGCTATTAAGCAGACAAAATTTGCAAATATAGAAGATTGTTTAACAAAGCAAATTGCTGTTGTATACGGAGATAATCCGGTCTCTATTGCAAAAATAATAAAAAAGTATGTTTCTGATGATAAAAAAATATCAGTTATAGCATCCAGTGATGGAAAAAATTTGTATGATATTGCTTCTATTTATAAAATAGCAGACCTTCCTTCTGTTGATGTCTTGCGTGGTCAGCTTCTTGGAACCCTTAACTCCCCTGCTTCAACGCTGCTAAGAATGATGAAAGAATCTCAAGCATCTTTGGTTAGAGTGCTTAATGCAAAATCTTAAAACGAAATTATTTTTTAACTTAACTTTATAAAACTATATGTCAAATTTAGATGCAATCGTTGAACAACTTTCTGGGCTTACAATTATTCAAGTTTCTGAGTTAGTAAAAACTTTGGAGGAAAAGTGGGGTGTTTCTGCTGCCGCACCTGTAGCTGTAGCTTCTGCTGCCCCGACTACATCTGGTACTGCTACAGAAGAAAAAACTTCATTTTCTGTTGTTTTAGTCTCTTTTGGTGAAAATAAAATTGGTGTAATCAAAGAAGTTCGTGCTATTACAAGTCTTGGTTTAGCCGAAGCTAAAACTTTGGTTGAGTCCGCACCGAAAGCTATAAAAGAGGGTGTAAATAAAGATGAAGCTGATGCCATAAAAAAACAACTTGAGGCTGCTGGTGCAAAGGTTGAAATAAAATAATTTTTTTATTGGGCCTATTTTATAGGCCCTATATGTTATTGGTTGGGAGCTTCAGTAAACAAATTTATAGTAAATATGTCAAATAAAAATCTTAGAAATAACTTTGGGTATCGTGTTTTGGCTAGTGTGTCACCTGCTCATAGTCTTGTTGATATTCAAAAAAAATCATATAGCAATTTTTTGAATAGTAGCGATAGCGAAACTGCAAACATAGGAGATGTATTTAAATCTATGTTTCCAGTAACTGATGTTTTTGGTTATGCATCTATAGATTTTGTTCAATATCGCCTTTCTGATCCAGTTTTTGATGTTGATGATTGCAAAAGAAAATCAATAACATATGCTTCTGATGTATATATTACAATTCGTTTTACAATTTTCAATAAAGACCAAGAAAGTGGTGAAGTTGAAATTAGATCAATAAAAGAGCAGGAAATATTGCTATGTAGTATCCCTCTTATGACCGATAATGCTACATTTGTTATTAATGGCTTTGAAAGAGTTATAGTTTCGCAAATACATCGCTCACCTGGAATATTTTTTGTTAGAGATGTTGTTGGTAATGCATCTTCTTATGCCGCAAATATCATACCCTACAGAGGTAGCTGGCTATCAATAACTTTTGATAGTAAAGATTCTATGATTTTTAAAATAGATAAAAAAAGAAAAATGCCAATTTTCTATTTATTGTCTGCTATGAAAATGAAAATAGACGATATTATTGGTTCTTTTTATCACTCTTTAGAGGTAAAATTTGATAAAAAAATTAATTTATGGTCTATAAAATTGGATGAAAATATGCTTGGAAGCTATTCATCCTGTGATATTTTTGATAAAAGCGGAGATATTATTTTAGGCTTAGGGAAAATTATTAATAGAAAAATATTAAAAAATTTATCAGAAAATGGAAGCATATGCTATATTAAAACAGAAGATTTGTGTAAATTTTATTTATTTGAAAACCAGGTTATTGAAGGTAACGATGTTTATTCATCTGGCGGGTTAATATCTGATTCTTTTTTATCTAATATTGGTAAATTCAATATAGATACCATTTTTGTTATAAACAGTTTACATAAAGATTATAGCCCTGTTATTTTGAACTCTGTATTACCATATGCAGATGTTTCTTATGATGAAGTTATGCAGATGATTTTAAAAATTATAAGACCAGGTGAACCATTTTCTTTAGATGAGGCTGAAAAATATTTTAATAATTTGTTTTTTAATCAACAATATTATAACTTATTGGGCGTAGGTAGATATAAAATTAATAAATCATTTGGATTGAACGACAAAGAGAATGACAGCTTGGTATTAACAAAAAAAGATATCATAATGACGATTGGAAAACTAGCTCTGTTAAAAGAAAAAAATCTGCAAGCAGATGATATAGATCATTTGAGTAACAGAAGAGTTAGGTCTGTTGGTGAATTATTAGAGAACCAATTTAGGATAGGTTTATCAAAAGTTGTTCGTTCTGCATCTGAAAAACTAAATTCAGTTTCTTTGGAGATTGCTGTTCCGTCAGATTTGATTTCTAATGGGCCAATAGTTAAGTCTGTCAAAGACTTTTTTATGGTTTCTCAGTTATCTCAATTCATGGATCAGACAAACCCATTATCTGAGCTTGCCCATAAACGCAGAATATCTTCACTTGGTGTTGGTGGACTAAACAAAGAAAGGGCTGGTTTTGAAGTTCGAGATGTTCATCCTACTCATTATGGAAGAATTTGTCCAATTGAAACACCTGAAGGTCAAAATATTGGACTGATTGGTAGTTTAGCTACATATGCAGCTATTAATAAATATGGTTTTATTGAAACTCCGTATAGAAAAGTTGAAGAAAATAAAATAACAGATAAAATAGAGTTTCTAGATGCTTCAAGTGAGTATAATTACTATATTTCTCAAATTGATAACAATAATGGAAAAAGTGGTGTTTTTTCAAAAGAGATTATTAGTGCAAGAAAAGATGGTGAATTCGTAATGGCGCAATCAAGTTATGTGCAATATGCTGATGTTTCGCCAAAACAAATTGTTTCCGTTGTTGCATCTCTTATCCCTTTTTTAGAAAATGACGATGCAAAAAGAGCATTAATGGGGTCAAATATGCAGCGTCAAGCCGTTCCCCTAATATCATCCGAAGCTCCTTTGGTTGGAACAGGAATGGAATCTTTTATAACAAAAGATTCTGGTGCTATAATAGCCGCAAAAAGAGATGGAGTTGTTTCATATGTAGACTCAACAATGATTATTGTTAGAGTTAAAAATGATAAAAAGTATGAAATGGATTGTTATGATTTGAAAAAATTTGCAAGATCTAATCACAGCACATGTGTAAATCAGGTTTCGATAGTTAGTATTGGTGATAACGTTGTTTCTGGTGATGTTATAGCTGATGGTCCTGCAGTTAGCAATGGAGAGATTGCTCTTGGAAAAAATCTTTTTGTAGCATTTATGCCTTGGAAAGGATTTAATTTTGAAGATTCGATTGCAATTTCTGAAAAATTATCAAAAAATGATGCATTCACATCTATTCATATCGAAGAATTTGAAATAACCGTTAGAGATACAAGGCTTGGTGCCGAAGAGATTACAAGAGATATCCCTGGATTGTCTACCGAATATATGAGATTTTTGGACGAAACTGGTATAGTACATAATGGTGTAAATGTTGGCCCTGGTGATATTTTGGTTGGAAAAGTTACACCAAAAAGTGAGGTACCTATTACGGCAGAAGAAAAGTTATTAAGAGCTATTTTTGGTGAAAAAGTTGCAGAAGTTAAAGATTCTTCGCTTAGAGTTCCGCCTGGCGTTTTTGGAACAGTTGTTGGTGTCAATATACTAACAAGACGAGGAAACGCTGTAGATGCAAGAGCGAAACAGCATGAAATAATAGCGATTGATAAAATTAAACAATCTTATCAAAATAAAGTTAATGTTATTAATGGTTTTTTTGAAAAAGAATTGGAATCCTTGATAATTGATAGCGAGATTACTATTGTTTCAAAAGATAAAAAGAAAAATGGCAAAAAAATTATTATAACAAAAGATAATATTTGTGAATTTTCTGTTAAAGAAAAGCTATCTTTTATTGTTTTGAGTTCGGAGAAACAAGAAAAAATAATTCACTTTAAAAATGAGTATTTGTCTGTCTGTGATTTAATGAAAAAAACATCTGAAGAAAAAATTGTAAAACTACTTGAAGGTGAAGACTTGGCTGCTGGTGTCTTAAAGGTTATACGTGTTTATATTGCAACAAAAAGCAAATTGCAGCCAGGTGATAAAATGGCTGGGCGTCATGGAAATAAAGGAGTTGTTGCCAGAATCGTTCCTGTTGGTGATATGCCATTTTTAAAAGACGGAACACCTGTGGATATAGTTTTAAATCCGATAGGTGTTGCTGCGCGTATGAATATTGGTCAAATTATGGAAACACATTTGGGTTTTGCATCATTGTTGCTTGGTAAAAAAATTGATGAAATGTTGAAAAGGCAGGCCGAATCAACAGAAATATCTGCATTTTTAGATGCCTCATTAACTGATGAGAATTTAAAACAGCGAATTAAAGAAATGAGTAAATCCGAAGTAATTAATGTTGCTGAAAGTTATAGAAATGGTATTCCTTTTGCGACCCCTGTTTTTGAGGGGCCATCAACAGAAACTATCGAAAAAATGATAGAATCTGGTGGCGGCGATAAAAGTGGGCAGGTTGATTTATATGATGGATACAGTTGTGATAAATTTGACAGAAAGGTTACCGTTGGATGTATATATATGATGAAATTGCATCACTTAGTGGATAACAAGATTCATGCAAGGTCCATTGGTCCCTACAGCCTTGTTACACAGCAACCTCTTGGTGGTAAGTCTCACTTTGGAGGTCAGCGTTTTGGTGAAATGGAATGTTGGGCAATTCAAGCTTATGGTGCAGCGTATACATTACAGGAAATGCTTACCGTTAAATCTGATGATACTGATGGTAGAAATAAAATGTATGAATCAATCGTGAAAGGTGAAATGAATTTTGATTGCGGGGTTCCTGAGTCATTTAATGTTTTATTTAAAGAGCTTCGCTCCCTCTGTTTGAATGTGAGGTTGGAAAGTAATGAATAATTAATGCTAATTTATAAAAATATATGACAAATATGATAGCACAAAATTCTGATTCTTTGGTTAGTAAAGATGTTATAAGTCTGTTTGGTAGACAGGAAAAAGGTATTCGTTCCATAAACGGAATGTCTATTAAGCTGGCAGGACCAGAAGATATACTTTCTTGGTCATATGGTGAAGTTAAAAATGGAGAAACTATAAGTTATAGAACATATAAGCCCGAAAAAGATGGTTTACTTTGTGCTAAAATATTTGGGCCAACCCGTGATTACGAATGTCAGTGTGGAAAGTATCGCCGTATAAAATATAAAGGTATTACTTGTGAAAAATGTGGTGTAGAGGTTACTGTTTCTAAGGTTCGTAGGGAGCGCCTAGGTCATATTGATTTGGCTTGTCCTGTTGTTCATGTTTTGTTTTTACGCGGAACAAATTCTGTTATAAGCACAACCCTTGGTATGACATTGAAAGATGTTGAAAGAATATTGTATTATGATGCACATGCTGTTGTTGATGCTGGTAACACAACTATGAACAAAAAACAGGTTTTAACAGACGAACAATATGAAGAAGCATTGAATGAGTTTGGTGACAGTTTTGAGGTTATGTCTGGTGCTGACTGTATAATGAGAATGCTTTCTGATATAGACTTAGATAAAGAAATTGATTTTTTACATAATCAGATTTCCACAATAAAATCGGATATTAAGCGTAGGTCTTTATTAAAAAGAGTTAGGGTTTTAAGTGATTTTCAAAAGTCTGGCAATAAATTGGAATGGATGGTTTTAACAAGAATACCTGTTTTACCGCCAGATTTAAGGCCCCTGGTTTTTCTTGATGGCGGTAGGTTTGCATCATCTGATTTGAACGAACTATATAGGTCTATAATTAATAGAAACGAAAGACTAAAAAGAATGATCGATTCTAAGGCTCCAAATATTATCATTAAGAACGAAAAAAGAATGTTACAAGAGGCTGTTGATGCCCTTTTTGATAATTCTAAAAAAATGGTAACAGCTAAAAGTTCTTCTGATAGAGCGTTAAAATCAATTAGCGAATCTTTGCGAGGTAAAAACGGTCGTTTTAGACAAAACCTTCTTGGAAAAAGAGTAGATTATTCTGGACGCTCAGTGATTGTTGTTGGGCCTTCTTTGAAACTACACCAGTGTGGTTTACCTAAAAAAATGGCATTGGAGCTGTTCAAGCCTTTTATATTTTCAAAGCTAATTATGTACGGACGAGTTAGTTCTATTAAGGTTGCAAAAATGATGGTAAAAGCGGAATTACCTGAGGTTTGGAATATTCTTGATGAGGTCGTTAGAGAGCATGTTGTGTTACTAAATCGTGCCCCTACATTGCATAGATTGGGTATTCAGGCATTTGAACCAAAGTTGATAGAATCAAAGGCTATTCAATTGCATCCTTTAGTTTGTAAAGCATTTAATGCAGATTTTGATGGCGATCAGATGGCTGTCCATATACCGCTTTCTATTGAAGCACAAATTGAGGCGCGTGTCCTTATGATGTCTTCAAACAACATTTTAAGTCCGCAAAATGGCCAACCAATGATTGTGCCAACTAAAGATATGGTTCTTGGTTTATATTACGCTACATCACCAATGGACGATGCGATTGGGAACGGAAAAGCTTTTGGTTCTTATAATGAGGTTATGAGGGCTTTGGAGGCTAAAATTATAGCAATCAATAGTAAAATTAAATATTATTATTCTTATGAAACAAGCCCAGATAAAACCCATTGCGTCGAAACGACTCCAGGTAGTGTAATTTTATTTAATCTTGTTCCTCAAGACGGATTGATGTCTTTTGAGGATATGAATTTAATCTTTAACAGTAAAAATATAAGCATTGTCTTGAATAGTGTTTATAAAACCTACGGCACAAAAATGGCTGTTATGTTTGCTGATAAAATGATGAACATTGGTTTTGAACAATCAACTAAGTCTGGATTATCTTTTGGTAAAGATGATATGATTGTTCCGTTTTCAAAGTGGACACATATAGAAAAAACATTTGATAAAATAAAGGAAATTGAACAGCAATATTCTGCTGGTTATATTACTCAGCGTGAAAAATATAATCAAGTTACCGATTATTGGTCTGAATGTACAGATTTGGTATCAAAAGATATGATGAAGGAGCTTGCAAAAAATACAACTGATAGCAGGGTTAATTCTATGTATGTAATGATGAATTCTGGTGGTAGGGTATCGGAGGCGTTGATGAAACAAGTTTCCGGTATGAGAGGACTGATTGCTAAACCATCTGGTGAAATTATAGAAACACCAATTATTTCTAATTTCAAAGAAGGTTTGAGTGTGCTGGAGTATTTTAATTCTTCGCATGGCGCCAGAAAGGGTGCAGCTGACACAGCTCTGAGAACAGCTGATGCCGGTTATTTAACAAGAAGATTAGTTGATATAGCTCAAGATTGTGTTGTTATAGAAAATGACTGTGGAACAATTGCTGGTATATCATATTCTGTTAAAATTGAAAACGGTGTTCAGCATGAAGGAATAAATGATGTAGCATTTGGTAGAGTCTTGTCTGTTGATGCTTTTAATAGGGCAGGTGAGGTTGTTTTAAATGCGGGTGTTTTACTCGGTGCAAAGGAGATTGAAAAACTAGAAAAAAGTGGTGTTACCGAAGTAAAGCTAAGATCTGTTGTTACGTGTGGGACAGACAGAGGTGTTTGTGCAAAATGTTATGGATACGATTTGGCAATTGGGCATTTGGTTAATATTGGTGAGCCTATAGGTATAGTTGCTGCTCAGTCTATTGGTGAGCCTGGTGCACAACTTACAATGAGAACTTTTCATATTGGAGGGGCAACATCTAAAACTGTAGAAAAATCATCAATTTTGGCCATCATTGATGGTAAAATAGACTTTGTTGACACAAAAGTTGTAACAGATAAAAATGGTGATGATATTATAGTTAGTAATAACGCATATATCGTTTTATACGATAAAGACGGGATTGAGTTTTCTAGAGATTTTATACCATATGCTTCAAAGATTAACTTTAAAAATGGTGCAAATGTCAAAAAAGGTGATAAAGTTGCAGAATGGGATCCTTATAATAGTTATATTATTTCTGAGCATACTGGTAAGGTCAAATTTTATGATATGGTTGCTGGTGTTACATATAAAGAAAAAACAGAAGATAGTTTAGGTAGTTCGCAAAAAATTATTGTTAAATGGGGTGCTGCAATTAAATCTTTGAATCCACATATTGAGCTATGTGATAATAATGATAAGCCAGTTACATTTAGCCATAGCGGTAAAAATGTTAGATATTTATTACCAACTAATTCAATGATTACATTGAAAGATGGCGATTCTATACAGCCGGGTGATAAAATTGTTCGTATTCCTCGTGAAGGAACTGGGGTTTTAAAAGATATTACTGGTGGTTTGCCACGCGTAGAAGATATTTTTGAGGCACGCGTTCCAAAGCAGCCAGCTATAGTTGCAGAAATGGATGGTATTGTTGAGTTTTTGAATGAATATAGAGCTAAAAATCGTATTACGATTAAATCGTTAGATGATAGCGATATTTCTGTTCAATATAGTATTCCAAAAGGTCACTATATTCAGGTTCAGGATGGGTCTTTTGTTAAAAAAGGGGATATAATAGTTGATGGCGATCTTGATCCGCACGATATTTTGTCTGTTAGTGGTGTTGAGGGGCTTACAAAATATATTGTTAATGAAGTTCAGCAAGTTTATCAATTGCAGGGTGTAAAAATTGATAATAAGCATATCGAAATTATTGTTAAGTATATGTTGCAAAAAGTTGAAATTATTGATGCTGGTGATGCAGAATTTAATAACGGACAGCAAATTGATTTGAATATTGCAAAAGATATAAATTTTGAGTTATTAGCTAGTGGCAAAAAACCTATAATTTATGAAACAAGATTACAAGGTATCACGAGAGCTGCTATACAAACAGAATCATTTATATCAGCTGCTTCGTTCCAAGAGACAACAAAGGTTTTAACTGATGCCGCTGTATCAGGAAAATTTGATCATCTTAGAGGTATGAAAGAGAATATTATTGTTGGTAGATTAATCCCTGCTGGAACAGGTTATGTAATGGCAAAAATTAAAGCCAATGCTAGGCTTGGGAAGGAAGTTGATATAAAAAATATTGCAACGGATATTTAACTTTTTATATGTCAAAATTTTTGCTTAAATATAAAGATATATTTATAGATAGCAATTCTTGGGCTGTGGTTGAAGCAAAACGAATACTTGATAAAATTGGGGGTAAGATACCAAAAAAAGGATTCGTTTTGTTTGAAACTGGCTATGGTCCTTCTGGTTTGCCGCATATAGGAACATTTGGTGAAGTTGTCAGGACAAGCTTTGTAAAGCTTGCTTTTTCGCAATTAGCACCACAAATTCCAACAAAATTACTAGTGGTATCTGATGATATTGATGGTTTTAGAAAAGTTCCAGAAAATCTACCAAATAAAGATGATTTGAAAAAATATATAGGCTTCCCCCTTAGTTCTGTGCCGGATCCATTTGCCGAACAAGCAAGTTTTGGTGATTATATGAATAAAAAATTGATTGATTTTTTAGATAATTTTGGTTTTGAATATGAATTTTTAAGTGCAACAAAAGCTTATAAAAATGGTATTTACAATGAATATTTAATAAAAGCGGCTGAGCAGTATAAGGTGTTAATGGGTATTATGTTGCCAACTTTGGGAGAAGAGAGGAGGTTGACTTATAGTCCTTTTATGCCTATCGATCCAGATTCTGGAAAAGTTATTGATAAAGGGGTTATAAAGGTTGACCCAAAAACCTATTTGATACATTATTTAGATGATAATGGAAACGAAAAAACTGTCGATTTTAGAAATGGTGGATGTAAATTGCAGTGGAAATGCGACTTTGGAATGCGATGGGCAGCGTTAGATGTTGATTATGAGATTTATGGAAAGGATCATTTTCCAAACGAACAAGTTTATAAATCTATTTGCTCCGCATTGGGTAAGGAGCCCCCCATAAATTATTTTTATGAACTATTTTTGGATGAAAAAGGGCAAAAAATATCAAAAAGTAAAGGAAACGGAGTAACTGTTGAAGACTGGTTGAGGTATGCACCAATAGAAAGTTTGAGCTATTATATGTTTTTAAAGCCCAGGACCGCAAAAAGGTTATACTTTGATGTGATTCCAAAAGCTGTTGATGAATATAATATGCTATTGCAAAAATTTACAACACAAACACCTGAACAGCAAATTGAAAATCCTGTATTTTTTGTTGGAAGAGGTGAGCCAGAAAAAAATACAGAAATATCGTTTTCTTTGTTATTAAATTTGGCAGCAACATGTAATCCGCAAGATGAACAGATTATGTGGGGTTTTATACAAAAGTATAATCCTGAGTTGAAAATAGGGCAAAATAAATTACTTGATGAGCTTGTACAAAAATCAGTTGCTTATTATGATAATTTTGTGAAACCATTTAAAAAATATAAAATTCCTGACGAAATAGAAAAATCTTGGTTAAATTTGCTGGCAAATGAATTTGAAAAAACCAGCGATATAACGGCTCCAAATTTGCAAAATATAACATATGAAATAGGAAAAACAACAGGGCTTGATGATAAAGAGTGGTTTAAGTTGCTGTATCAGGTTTTATTAGGGCTTGAGGTTGGTCCACGATTTGGAACTTTTGTTGCACTTTATGGTGTAGAAAATATGATTGTTTTAATTAAAAAAAGCATATTTTGATCTTTATAAAACAAAGAATACTGGTGTTAAAATATTTATTTAGTTGCACATTAAATAAATACAATAATTTTATAATTAAATATTATATTTATTTTTTATGACCAAAGCTATTCTTTGTATTTTAGACGGCTTTGGTTTTGGTGACAAAAATAATCCATATAATGCAGTAGAGCAGGCAAATACTCCTACGCTTGATTATTTACAAAAAACATACAACATAATTGATTTAAAAACATCTGGTGAGGCGGTTGGTTTGCCAGAAGGGCAAATGGGTAATTCTGAGGTTGGACATATGGCGATTGGGTCTGGTAGAATTATTTATCAAAATTTACCAAGAATAAATAATGCCATAAAAAATGATGAACTGGATGTAAATATTGGAGATGCAAAAAATGTCCATTTGATTGGGTTGTTATCAGGAGGGGGCGTTCATTCAAGCGGATCACATATTTTATATTTAGCAAAAAAGCTTGAAAAACAGGGTAAAAATATTTTTATTCATGCAATTAGCGACGGTCGTGATTGTCCACCAAACGATGGATTAAAATATATAACAGAATTTGATAAAAAATATAAAATTAGCACGCTTTGCGGTAGATTTTATGCAATGGATCGTGATAACCGAACAGAAAGAACAGAAAAATATTATAATTTATTAGCAAAAGGGCAGGGTATTAAAATGAATAGTGTATATGATGCTTTAAAAGAAGAAAACGATGAATGTGTTGAGCCAACTTTTTTTGATGATTTTGATGGAATAAAAAATGGAGATGCGATTATATTTTGCAATTTTAGAAGCGATAGAATGAAACAAATAGCTAGTTTTTTACTTGATAGAATAGAGTTTAGTAGGGCAATCTGTATAACAGATTATGGAATAAAAAATAAATGTGATATTTTATTTGAAAAGATAAATATTAAAAATGGATTATCCGAAGTAATATCAAATAATGGATTAAAACAGTTACATGTAGCAGAAACAGAAAAATATGCACATGTTACATTTTTTTTTAACGGAGGAATTGAAGAGCCATTTAATAAAGAGGATAGAATTTTAATACCTTCGCCAAATGTTGCAACATATGATTTGCAACCAGAAATGTCGTGTAGGCAAGTTGTTGAAACCGTTATAAATTCAATATCAAAATATGATTTTATTGTTATAAACATTGCAAATTGCGATATGGTAGGTCATACAGGAAATTTTGAAGCAACAAAAAAAGCTGTTGAGTGTGTTGATTTTGAGATAAAAAAACTAGTAGATATTTGTGAAAAAATGGATATTACAATGCTTATAACGGCAGATCATGGAAATGCTGAATGTATGATGGATATAGATAACTTAAAGCACACCCGACATACAACACTTAATGTTCCATTAATTTTAATTAACAAAAAACATAAATTTATAAAAAAAGAAGGAACATTATCGGATATTGCACCGACTATTTTAAAAATTATGAACATAGAAAAACCCTCAGATATGACAGGAAATTGCCTCTTATAATTATTCCACTGTAAATAAATTTGCTGGAGTTTTTATAAAGGTTATCATAATAAATTGAATGCACATTGCGGTCATTACAAATGCAAATGTTAACTTTAAAAGATTACTATTAATTTTTGTTGCTATTTTGCTACCCAAATGAACACCAAAAATTGAACTAATAAGCATTGTAGAAAATAAAATAATATCAACAGAGTTACTATATGAGGCATACAAAAAAGTAATATTTATAGAACTAAGTAGTGTTTGAAATAATGCTGTTCCTGATGCAATATGAAATGGTAAACCAGCTCCATAAATCAACATAGGAACCAAAATTGTAGCACCACCAATTCCTAAGATGGCACTTAAAACACCAGTTAATGCTCCAATAAAAAGCAAAAAAGGGATATTAAAACTGCAATTCATTGATCTAGAGTATACTTGCCAAAATTTCTTTTTTTGAGGTAATATCGTGTTTTCATCAACATTATAATTAAATCCGTCGTTTGGGGTATTTTTGTGTAATAATTTTTTAATTGGTGTAATAATTAGTATATCACAATAAATTATTGCGGCTGTTATTCCAAAAACAATAACAAATGTGCAAGCAATTACCATATCTAAATATCCTAATCCACGCAAATATGTAGATAATTTAATACCAAAAAATGAACTTATAAAGCTACCAGCAAAAATCCATAATGCTATTTTTATATCAATAGTATTTTTGTTCCAATTGCGAATTGTTCCAGCAAATGCTGTGCCAACAGTTTGACTCGATGAAGCTCCAACGGCAATATAGCTAGGTATTCCAGCAAAAATAAGTGCAGGGCCAGTAATCATTCCACCGCTTATCCCGTATAATCCAGAAAGAATACCAGCTAAAAAACCTATAATAATAAGCAAATTACCGCTTACCATCATATCAGCAATTGGTAGATATATATTCATTATATTTTTTTATTATGTACATAAAAAAATAAAATCATTTTTTTAAATAGCAATATAAAATTCTTAAAAATTATATATTGATTATTATTAAATATTATTAAATAATAGATATTTATTTTATTATATTTTGATGATTAAAGAGTTATTTTTTTCGCAAACGACATTGCTGGCACCTTTACTTATTTTAACAATTTTATTTGATAATTGGTTTAGTGCAAAATCTCAAAAAAACGAGATAAAACAAGCCATCATAAGAATAATGTTTTATTTTAGCTTAACGGCTATTTTTTGCTTTGGAATTTATTATTATCACGGGATTATTAAAGCAGGATTATTTATGACCGGATATATTTTGGAATATAGCCTGAGTATAGATAATTTATTTATATTTTTTTTAATAATTAAAGTTTTTGATGTCAAAAAACATACAAATTTTATTTTATCATATGGAATTATAATAACTGTTATTTTGCGTTTAATTTTTATTAAACTGGGATACGAAGCAATTGAAAGATTTGATTGGATGTTAATAATATTTGGGCTAATTTTAATGTATAGTGCCTATAAAATATTAAAACCAAAAAAAGAAATGGATAAAGATTCTGTTAAAAATAGTGTTATTTATAAGGTAATAGAATATTTTATTGCAATTGACAAAACATCGGATACAGAAAACATGTTTATTAAAAAAAATAATAAAATATTTGGAACAAAATTATTTATTGCAATGATTTTTATTGTTATAAGCGATATAGTTTGTTCGGTAGATTCTATTCCTGCAATTTTTGGAATCACGACTGATATTTTTATAATTTATAGTTCAAATATATTTGCTGTTTTGGGGCTTAGATCGGCATATATTTTGTTGTTACCGCTTGTGGATAGATTTAAATATTTAGAATATGGATTGATTTTGATATTATTTTTTATTGGTTTTAAATTGATTATTTCTTATTTTTACCATGATTTAATTAGTGTTACTATCACTTTTACTTTTACGATATTTATTATTTTATCTTCGGTTGTATTTTCTATGCTTAAAAAATGAAAAATATTATATCTTGTGCGATAAAATTAAAAATAGTTACCGAAAACATTTTAAATCAAGAAATAAACAAAAGCGATGATAGTATTTTAAGTGAAAATATTGGTCAATTATTTGCTATTTATAAAACTTTCAAATCCAATTTAATATATGATTTAAGTGCAAAAGATTTTGCTGATTCTTTTGTCCAAATTATTGTTTTTTCGGCATTTTTCTCTAAAATAAATGCAAACGATGGAGATATTTTGACAATAAAAAATATTGTATATCGTTTTTTTTATGATTTTCCTCTAATAAAAGGGTTGCTTGTTGCAATAAACGATTTAGATGATAGATATCGTAATTTAAATAAGTTAATTTATGAATTATTCGCAATTTTTAATTGCACACAAAACATTGATAGAGATAATTTTTATGATACTTTTTTAACGGCATATGATAAAGCAAACAGGCACGATCGCGGTATTTTTACCACCCCTCAAAAACTAGCCGAATTTATTATTAGAGAAGTTGATATTATTTTGAAAAATGATTTTTATTGCGAAGATGGATTGGGTGATAGTCGTATAAAAACCCTTGATTTTGCGTGCGGAACCGGAACTTTTTTGAATGAAATTTATAAAAAAACCAATATTGATAATGTTTATGGTTTTGAGCTTATGATTGCACCATATATGATTGCAAATTTTATGTCAAAAAAAAGAGGGAATATTTTTTTAACAAACACATTAGAAAACAA
Organism: Rickettsia typhi; assembly: GCA_945876965.1. GTDB lineage: Bacteria > Pseudomonadota > Alphaproteobacteria > Rickettsiales > Deianiraeaceae > CAMCQG01. The sequence continues at coordinate 11,719 of CAMCQG010000005.1, read as the reverse complement.
CACAAAAGTTAAATTTTCATCAATTCCCGAAATAACAAATGAAGCAAAAAAAGCTCAAATGATTAAGGATCAAAATATTTGCGTAATACTTGGTAACCCACCGTTTAATATCAAAACTCATAATAAAAACAGTTATATTGGCGAGTTAATTAAAGATTATTCAATTGCCTCACATGATGATTATGTTAAATTTATACGGTTTGCAGAAAATAAAATTTTTAAATCTCCATTTGGCGGTGTTTTTGCTGCCGTTTTGAACCATGGTTTTATTGATAATCCAAGTTTTGTTGGAATGCGAAAACATTTATTTAATACATTTGATGATATGTATTTTATTGATTTAAATGGTAATTTTAGAAGACAAAAATTTACCGTAGATGGTGTTAAGGATAAAAATTTATTTCCAACAAAACAAGGTGTTTGTATAGCTTTTTTTATAAAATACCCAGAAGAAATCGATAAAAAAAGAATTTTTTATAGAGAAATAATTGGCAACACGCAAAGCAAAATAGAAGATTTAATGAAAATTGGTCTGCAAGATAAAACTAAATGGTTTTTAGTAAAACCTGTGGCACCATTTTTTTCTTTTAAACCAAGCAACGAATCTTTGCGTTCAGAATATGATAAAGGTGTTATAATTACTGATATTTTTACTGATTATGGTGGTGGAGTGACAACATCTAGGGACAATTTTGTTATGAATATTTCGCGAGAAAAATTATTAGAAAAATTTATAAATTTTAGAGATTCTGATAGACATGAGAATTTATATGATAAGTTTAATGTTGCAAAAAAAGTTGGTTGGGATATTTTAAAAGTGTGGGATAAATTTCAAAATTTCTCAAATATAGATATAGAAAACCTAATAAAACCAATACATTTTAGAGGCTTTGATATTAGATATATTTTATATGATAAATCTGTTATACAAAATATTGGCTCAATATCGCAAAATTTAATAGATAAAAATATTGGCATTTGTTTTGCTGGTCGCGAAATAGATACGACAAATTATTCAAGTATTTTTGTGACAGACAAAATTTTATCATCTGCAATGCATTATTATGGCGCAAAATTGGCACCGATGTATATTAATGGTGTGCCAAATTTTAAACCGCAATTCTTAGAATTTTTGCAAAAAAAATATACAACCAATTTTAGCACAGAACAAATTTTTGCATATATTTATGGCAGTTTTAATATTAACAATTATCGCACAAAATATGCAACTTTTTTGAGTATAGATTATCCAAAAATTCATTTTTATGACGATTTTTTATCTATTTCAAATTTTGGACAAGAATTAATGGATTCGCATTTGTTAAAAAAACAATATAAATCCGATATATCCTTTGTGGGGCAAGATTTTATAATAAAAAAAGTTATACATTTAAATGATAAGCTATATATAAACGAAAGTTCTTATTTTACAAAAATAACAGAGCAAATGTATAGATTTAAAATTGGTTGCTATCCGGTTCTTGAAAAATGGTTAAAACCTCGTAAAAATTTAGATATCTGCAACGACATTAAATATATTATTTCGGTTGCTAATGTGATTAAATTTTGTTGCTGATAAATATCGTGTATTTTTAAGTTGTAAATAAAAAAATACAATAAATAATTATTTAGTTTATATTAAATATTATGACAAAATTACAAAAATTAATACAAAAAAGAGAAACCGCACAACTTGGTGGCGGGATAGATAAAATAAACGCACAACACAAAAAAGGCAAATTAACTGCCAGAGAAAGAATATCTGTATTGCTTGATGTTGGATCATTTGAAGAGTATGGTTTGTTTGTTGAACACAGATCGATAAATTTTGGAATGGATAAAACAAAGGCACCCGGTGATGGAGTTATAACTGGTTATGGAACTATTTATGGACGAAAAGTTTGTGTATATAGTCAAGATTTTACTGTTATTGGTGGGTCGCTAGGTGAAATGCATGCCGAAAAAATTGCTAAAATAATAGATATGGCCTGTAAAATTGGTTGCCCAGTTATTGGAATAAACGATTCGGGCGGGGCAAGAATTCAAGAAGGGGTTATTTCTTTGGCGGGTTTTGGCGAAATTTTTCAACGAAATATCGATGCATCAGGGGTTGTGCCGCAAATTTCGTTAATTATGGGGCCTTGTGCCGGCGGGGCGGTTTATTCTCCTGCAATTACCGATTTTATTATGATGACAAAAAACTCGTCATATATGTTTATAACTGGACCAGAAGTTGTAAAAACTGTAACTCACGAAGAATTAACATTAGAACAACTTGGTGGATCTAAAATTCATGCCGATAAAACTGGAATTGCTGATTGTGTGCTGGATAATGATATTGAAACATTGCTACATGCTCGTAAATTATTTTCATTTTTGCCTTCATCAAATAAATCTCCGTTGCCAGAAATTGAATTTAAAGAGGATATCGAACGAAATCGTGGAATAGACTTGCATTTAGATACATTAGTTCCAGAAGACCCAAATAAGCCTTATAACATGAAAGAGCTAATTTTTTCTATTGTAGATGAGGCAGATTTTTTTGAACTTAAGCCCACTTTTGCCAAAAATATTATAACTGGTTTTGGCAGAATTAATGGAAAAACCGTTGGAATTGTTGCAAATCAACCAAAAGAAATGGCGGGATGTCTAGATATAAATGCGTCGACAAAAGGTGCTAGATTTATCAGGTTTTGCGATGCTTTTGGTGTACCGTTGGTTAGCCTTATAGATGTTCCGGGGTTTTTACCAGGCAAAGATCAAGAATACAACGGGATTATCAAACATGGAGCCAAATTATTATATGCATATGGAGAAGCAACTGTGCCAAAAATCTCGGTTATCACACGAAAAGCTTACGGCGGGGCATATATTGTTATGTCGTCAAAACACCTTTGTGGAGATGTTAATTATGCTTGGGCAGGTGCCGAAATTGCAGTTATGGGAGCATCTGGGGCGGCAGAAATTTTGTTTAAAAAAGCCAATAATACACCAGAAGAGTTGCAGCAAAAAATCGATGATTATGTTGAAAAATTTGGCACACCAGAGGTTGCAGCATCGCTTGGGTTTATAGACGAAATTATCCGTCCGCATAATACTCGTTGGCGTATTGCAAGAGCTTTGGTTATGTTTGAGAACAAGGAATCAAAGCCAAAATATTGGAAAAAACACGATAATTTACCTTTATAAGTTTTAATTTTAAGAATATTGCACACTTAAGACCCGATAATAATCTGAAGAGCTGACATATATAGAGTCGTTTTTTAAAAAATTATGGTAAAATAAATTGATTAAAGTTGCTAGGAATATTTATAGGTAGTAATTAACTAAAAAATTTATTTTTTAACTATACGCCAAGCTGTGGCTGATGTTTTTGTATCTGGTATTTTTTCTATCTGATTAGCTAATGACATTTGTTTAAAAATTTGCTTAATTTTATGTTCAGATTTAACACCAGTAATTAGCCTTGCTTTTGCATTCTTAATTGACTCATTATTTTTAAGATACTCCAAAATCATTTCACTAGGTGAAGATAACGACTCGTGTTTTATTATAACTAATACATTATTTTGGAGTTCTTTTATTTCCGGCTCTCTTAACCCCAATTCTTTCATTTTACTAAAAGCGGTATTCAGACCTTCACCAACATCTTTATTTGGCGGGTTCTTAAATTTATTCAAAATCCTTACAATATTGCCATTTCTTGCATATCTCTCATCTAAAATATTCTCAATAGTAATATGTGCTGGCAATTTTCCTGGGCTTTGAATTTCAACTCTATTATCATATATTCTAATATGTATATCATCTTTAATTTCATAATCTCTATGCAAAACAGCATTTGTTAAAATCTCATGCAGTGTTTCTGTGGGATATCTTACAAATTCACTTTTTCCATCTCCAAGTTTAGGTATACTAGATACTATTTTTTTCGTCTCAGATACCGATTTATGGATTTGAGTATATAAATCACCTTCTATTGTAATTGGCTGATCGTGTAGAAATGATCGATTTGATTCTTCTGATGTTTTATATCTATAAATTTTGATGCCACAATGTTTTGGTAGCAATGCTTGAGGCTCATCGGAAAAAATTAGAACTCCAGCGACTGTTGGTTTATCTTCTACAATAAGCATTTGTTTTTTAAGCCATTTCTCTGTTGTTGCTTCTGGTATAACATCTTTTATAAAATTACTAGTTACAACAGATTCTATAATATTTTCTTTTGGTGCCATAGCTACTGTTTCGTTCTCAAACGAAGTTATTCCTTTTATTCTTTCTAAATTTTTTAATTTTTCTGGTGTATTTTGTGGTAAATTTTGTGCACCCAGACGTTTGTATGGGGTCTTATCACTTGCTAATATCATCTTACTATCTTTTTTTATATCTATATGAAGCACTAATCCCTGATATTCACTACATTCTAGAAAGGTATAAATTGGATTCAATAAAACATTAGATAATGTTTGTAAATGAGCATTGGCACATTCTATTGTAGAAAAACCTGCCCACTTACGCTCTTTATCAGTTATACCTATATATATCTCTCCTCCATCTGCATTGGCAAATGCGGAAACAGTTTGTGTTAATTTTGCTGGCGATATTTCTTTTGACTTTATATCGTTAAATTGACTTTCGTCTATTAACCTAATAGTATCAGCTTGCTGTAATGAGATTGTTTCCCTGTCTTTATTCGTTTATTTTATATAAATTATATCTTCATAATTATCACGGCATTAATATTCGAAAAAGTCAATAAAAAAATTTCGAAGTTTTTTATAGTAATAATTCGAAGTTATACACCCAATAACACTATCAAAAACCACACCCTCAAGGAAAAAACTATTATTAAGCCTAAACTAAGATTTATCAATATATCCTTGTAAATAACAAAATGCCCCCATTTTACTAGATAAATCAAAATTTATATTAATACTAAAAAGCGGTAATTTTAATTATCAATTTTTAAACGGTGCAATAGCTGTTTTTAATTAAAAAAATATTTGCATTTTGTAAAAATACAAAACATAATCAAAACATATTATTTTAATAAATGGCAAAATGTCAAATTATTTTCAAATATTAATTTTTATTTCGCTTGGGTTTGCTGTTGGGGGGGTTTTATTGTTGTTGCCTTTTATTACAACAAAAATTAGATTTGGCAAAGATAAACTGAGCCCATATGAGTGTGGGGTTGAGCCAACAGATGATCCGCGTGCACAATTTGAGATACAATTTTATTTAATTGGAATGATTTTTGTGATTTTTGATGTAGAAATAGCGTTGCTTATGCCGTGGGCATTAAATATTCAATCGATGGGAATGTCAGCTTTTATTGTTGCTTTTGCTTTTATTAGCTTATTAGCTACTGGATTATTTTATGAATGGAAAAAAGGTGTAATTAATTGGTAAATGTTAGATAAAAAAGATTTTTTAGATATATATATTGCTGAGGCTTCAAAATATAGTATGACGCTTGATGATGATTTTTTGGCGACTTTATTAAAAAAAAATAATATAAATTATGGAGATTTTTTGTTAACTTTTCCTGCTGGACAAAAAGATGTTATTAGTCTTATAGCTGAAAAATGGAATGATGAAGTTTTAAGATTATACGATGGTAATGAATTAAGATTTTCAGAAAAAATAACGCTATTATTAAAGCTAAAAGTTAAAATTGCATTAGAAAACGAAACTCTTTTTACAAATTTGTATTCAATGTGTTTATTGCCAAAATATATCGATGTTTCATATAAAATTACACATTTAGATGTAAATTTTATTCTTGATATTGCAGGAGATAAATCTCTTGATTTTTCATATTATACAAAAAGATTAAGCCTTGGGGCCGTTTACACATCAACAATGTTTGTGGCATACAGGACACAAAACATTGATAAGACAGGACACTTTATTGATAAAAGAATTAAAAATATTATCGATTTTACGAAAGCTAAAAATGGGTTTTTTAATAATTTAAAAAAGTGCTTCACTTAAACATTTTTATTATATATAAAATATTTTTAAGTTTAATTTTAAAAGTATGTTTATAAACACAAGCTCAAATAGAGGATATGTAAAAGAAGTAGTGAATGAATTTGGATTTGACTTGATAGATCCTGAGGTATTTATTAAATTTTTAAATAACGATATGTATTTTGAAACATGGCAAGATGTTGAAAGAGAAATGATAGCCAGAAGAGGTAATAATTTTAGTATAGATCTGTTAAAAAGAGAGTATAGATTGTGTGCCCTATATTTATATAATCGTGGTTATACCGATATTAATAGAAATAAATTATAGCTCAAGCCATTTTTTTAATTCACAAATAATTGTATTAAAATCGATATCCAATATTGGCTTATTAATGTATATTTTATACAAATCATATACTTTGTTGGCATTTATTCTTTCCATTTCAAAGCCAAGATTGCGATTTTCAAGCAATCCGTTTGTGATTCTTCTTTTTATTAAATTTCTAACTGCCGCTTTTTTAAAATTTTTTTTAATTACAACAATTTGTATTGCGGCAATTTTATCATTATATTTTATGGTCCATGTTTTGGTTTTTAGTTTTATATTGCATATTTTTGTGACTTTAAAATATTTACAATAATGTGATATTAAATTCATTTTCTATAAGCTAAATGACTTGACATTAAATATAAAATTCTTATTGTATATTAATAATTATTATTTTTTTGTGTATGTTAAAAATTGTATCATTATTTTGTTTAATATCCGTTAATGCTTTTGCTAGTCAACAATGTATAGTTGCCGCAGAAAAGATAAATCAAGAATATATAGCCAACATTGAAAAAATAAATAGGCAAAAAAATTACGATATCGATGCTGCAAATATGGCTTTTAAATCAAAAGTTAACGGTATATCATTTAATTATGAAAGAAACCATACCCCATCAGATATTTATAATAAAAATGTAGAACAAGAAAAAATACACCATCAAAACAATTTAATGATAATTATTGATAAACATAAAAATAGCATTAATCTTCTTAATGATGGCTTAAAAAATGATTTGAAAAAAATTCAAAATGGCGATTGCTAATTATAAATTTTCATTTATCTCATATCTTTTAATTTTATTTGATAATATTGGATACTTTTCGAACAATATTTTTAACGAAAAACTGACCAAAAATAATCAAGAAACTGTTATAAAAGCATCTTTTGTTGAAAATTCTGAGCACCAAATAGACAAAACAGGATCTGTTTTGTTTCAATTTGACAGCAGTGGCGACAGATATATTTCATCAGAAGCACCTTTAAATAAAGAAGTTTTTTTGCAAACAATTTGGAATAAAAATGTTGATACTTTTGTAACCTTAACAAATGAAGGTGATAATAATTTGATAAAAATTAAATTAATGAGAGGTGGAATTAAAACAGATTTACATCATTTATATAATTTATCTGGCGTGAATGGTGATTTTTTTGTCACTAGACCAAAAATTATAGAAAGATTTAATGGTGTTACCATTTTGCAATCAGAGGTTATGAAGGGTGATGAAATTAGGGTTTTAACACAAATTTTATGCTACGACTGGAACGACAGAACTGCCCCCGAACAAGAAATGATGGATTTTTTAGTAGAAATGGTGCAAAAATATCATAATATAAAAAAACCATTATTTGTGAATTGTTTTTTGGGTATCGGACGAACAAGATTTTTGATTTCGGTTTTGCACAGTAGGTTAAGCTGTGAACCAATAGATAAAATAAATTTTGAATATTTTAATAAAAATTATAATAAAAAAATAATTGAAAAGGGGGAGTTTTTGTATGGATTTAAAGATAAAAACAGTACTTATTATAAATTATTAACAAAATATGCAAAAAATAATATTTGTTGATGCAAAATTAAATCAGGCATTTATAGATTTTACAATGTTTATTGCAACAGAAAAACAGCTTGCAAAAAATACAATTTTTGCATATCGCAACGACATTAAATGTTTTTTGTGTTGGTTAAAACAAAATCCTAATTTATCTGATTTGCAAAATATAACAATTGATAATTTAAGGTTATGGTTAGCGTTTAGGCTTGAAAAAAAAATAACCCACAGATCAAACGCGCGTGCAATTTCGGCAATGAAATCTTTTTTTGAATATTTGTCAGAAAATAATATTTTGCATAATAAGGCAATTTTTAACTTAAAAAAACCAAGATTACCAAAACTTTTACCAAAAGCTATTACAAATGAAAAAGTTCAGATATTTTTATCTGCATTACAAAATTGCTCAAAAGAGTGGCAAGGTGCACGAGATATTGCATTGTTCACTTTAATTTTTACAACAGGAATGAGAATATCTGAGGCTATTTCTATAACAAAAAAAGATTTAAAAAATGATATTTTTTATGTAATAGGGAAGGGTGGCAAAACAAGAATCGTGCCAATTATTGATATTGCAAAACAAAAAATAGAGCAGTATTTAGCCCTTTGCCCATATGTTATAATGGATGAAGAAAAAATATTTGTAAGTAATTTGGGTAAAAAATATATTTCTCGCATTGCCCAACAAACAATGCAAAACATTAGGCAACAATTTGGTTTGGGTGATATAACGCCACATACTTTACGACATTCGTGCGCAACAGTTTTGCTTGAATCTAGCGATGAATTACAAAAAATTCAACGCCTTTTAGGGCACGAAAGTTTGTCTACAACACAAATTTATACAAAAGTTAATAAAGAAAAATTAATGAAAATACTTGACTATTATTAATATTATAATACTTTAAAAGTATATTTTTTTATATAAAATTATGCTATATTTAATATTTTCTTTGATTATTGCTTGGCTTGTTTATAATGTTGTTAGCATGTCTAATAAAAATAAAACACAGCAACAAAGAATTGAAAAATTAGAAGAAAAAATAAAATGATTGTTCTGCAAAATATTGTGAGTACAATTGCACATTTTAAGCCAATAAATGTAAATATATCAATAGATTCAATTGTTAAGATTGAAGGTGATAATGGCACAGGTAAAACATCTTTGATAAAAATTTTATGCGGATTATCAAATAATTATACCGGCTTGATTAAAATAAACGGTTACGATTTAAAATATAATATTGAAGAGTTTAAAAGTAACATTCAGGCAATTTTTTCACAAAATGGATTATATGAAGATCTAAATGTTGAACAAAATATTAGCCTTTGGTCAAAAAGATGGTCAGGTATAGACTTGACAGAAGCTGGTATTAAAATTTTTGGACTAGAAAAGTATAGACACACCAAAATAAATAAATTATCATCTGGTTTTAAGCGTAAAGTTGCTCTTGCAAAACTAATAACTTGTCCTTGCAAAATATGGATTATTGATGAAGCAGATAGCTATTTAGACAGCGAATCTTTGGCGATTTTAAAAGATTTAATTTTACAACGAATCAGTAACAGTGGAATAGTATTTTTTACGGCACATAGTAACTATTTAGATGATATTAAAAATAATATCATTTCTTTGTGATATTTAAAGTCTCCATCAACCCACATTTCACAAGCTTTTTTAAGATTTAAACCTATTTGTTTTGACTCAATATTTATAGCAAGCAAATCGTTACCGTTGATTGGTAGGGGTGGAATATTTAATAAAAAATCTTTATCTTTTTGGGATAAATGCTCATTTATTTGTAGGGCATTTTGCAACATAAGTTTATCGCAATTTAATGCCAATAATTTATTTTGCTTTGTTATTTGTGACCAATTTAAAATATCATTTTGCCAGCAAAATTTTATAAATTGTATTTCATTTTTTGTTAAATCAAGCTGCGTTAGATTTTTTTCGTCGTTAAATAGCATTGTAATTATTTGTTGTTTTGTAATTTTTTTATCTTTAACTAATAACCTATCATACAAAATAGAAGTATTGTGTAGCCAAAAAAATAATCCAATTTCTTGCATTCTAGCAAGCATTTCATTGCCAAAAATACCTTTTGCAATTCCAACCAGCTCTGATGTAAAACGCTCTTTTGATATTTTAACAATATTGTTTGCTAATTTTTTACACGCCACAAAACCTTCGTTATCCAAATATCCTCCAAATTTTGCCGAAAATCTAAAAAATCTCATTATCCTTAAATAATCTTCATTTATTCTAGTTTCTGCGTTGCCAATAAATCTAACTTTTTTATCATGTAGATCTTGTAGTCCGTTATTAAAATCATAAACAGATCCATCTCGATCCAAATATAATGAATTTATTGTAAAATCGCGTCTTTTTGAATCGGATTCAAAAGTTGCATCAAAAATAACCTCAGCATGTCTTCCGTCCGTATTTATATCGCTACGAAGTGTTGTAATATCGTATGTTTTATTGCTTTTTTTATTCAAAACAACAATAGAGCCAAATTTTTCACCAGCTGTGATAACTGTCCAGCTTTTGTATTGCAAAAAAATATTTTTTATTTCATTCGGGTGCAAAGGTGTTGCAAAATCTATATCCTCATTAACAGCCCCAAAAGCAATTAGGTCTCTAACTGCCCCGCCAACAATCATTATTTTATCAACTTTTTCAAAAATAAAATTAATATCTGGGGTTAATATTTTTGAAATATCAATTTTCATAAATTTCACTTAAATTTTTGATAATAAAAGTTGGTTTTTCATCAACAATATCTTCTATTTTTGAGATTCCTGTTAAAACCATAACAGATTCAATCCCAAAGGTATTTGCCCCAGCAATATCTGTTCGCAAAGAATCTCCAATTGCTATTACATCTTGTTTTTCAAGGTTAAATTTATTCAAAGCATATTCGTACATTTGTGGATATGGCTTGCCACATGAAATAACTGTGCCGCCTATGTTTTTATATTGCTCAGCAACAAAACCAGCACAATTCATTATAACACCATTTTTATGTGCAGATAAATCTGGATTAGGGCAGTAAGCAGGAATATTCTTATTTTTTAAATCATTTAAAATATCAACTATTTGATTATCTTTTTCGTTACAATACTCTCCAGTAATCAATGTAAATTCGACATCATTTATGTTATCTGTTTTGATGGCACCAATAACATCTATCATAAATAAATCCTTATCTTCTCCTATAAAAAAACATTTTTTATCTTTTAAATTTTTATAAGTATCAATAAAAACTTCACCAGAGGTTGTTATGTCAAAATAATGTTTATCTTTTTCAAAACCAAATGTTTTGGATAAAAAGTCAGAAACAACACTTGTTATACGCGGTGCATTTGAAAATAAAATTAATTTTATATCATTTTTTTTGCAATACTCCGCAAATGGTAATACATCATCATAAAGCTTAACCCCATTATGAATAACTCCCCACACATCACACAAAAAAGCCTTTGGTTTCATAGTAAATAACAATAATTAATTATTAAATATAAAGTATTAAATATTATTGACAATAAAAAAGAATATTTTATATATTATAAGCTCCAAGGTTCTATTTTGCCTTTGCTTACACCATTTTCTATAAATCTTTGAACATTAGAACTCTGTGATTGCCTTGATTGTATTTTTTCAATTGAAATACTGTCAAAAATTTGGCTCAAATATTCCATTATATTGTCACTTTTGATTATTTTTTTGGCATCTGGCTTTATTTTTTTTATAATAAAATCTTTATCTATTGTTTTATTTTGCTTTAACATAAAAGATATTTCTATCTTTATTAACCTTTCTAATGCTTTATCTTTTTCTTTTAATATTTGATATTC
>CAMCQG010000004.1 GCA_945876965.1 Rickettsia typhi | reverse complement strand
AAAAAGAATTTAGATAAATATAACAAAATTAACCCAGAATCAAAAGCTATAACACCAGAGGATATATTTTCTGGGATTGGAATTGGTAATGTATTAAAAGAAACATTTGGCATTAACGATCTTCCTAAACATTTTGATGATTTATTTGTTGAAAAAAAAGATGATACTAATCTTTATTTGGCACAAGAAAGATTAAAAAGTATTGGTAAATATTTTGCATATTTTTTAATCAACGTTTATAATGCAGAATTTAAACATTTAGATATAAATGCTGAATGGTCAGATGCTGATAAATTAGAGGTTAAAGACTTTGAAACAATTATTTTTGGTGGAGGTATGGCAACCGAAAGCAAGTTTTTTAAAGATATTATCTTGGAAGAATCTAAAAAAATCTTGAATGATAAACAGCTTGATACAAAAATTGTTTTTGTTCTACCCAAGCAAAAAAAAGCAATTGCAACATATGCGGCGGCATCTTTGTGCGGATCTGTTAATATTGTCGAAAAACCTGCGGTTGCATTGACATTTGATGATGGTCCAAACAAAAAATGGACACACCAAGTATTGGATTTGTTAAAAAAATATAATATAAAGGCTACATTTTTTGTAATAGGTGAAAATATTCATAGCAATCAAGATATTTTAAAAAGAATAGAAAAGGAGGGGCATGTTATAGGTGTTCACACATTTACTCATCCTGATTTAACTAAATTATCAGATGAAAAAATTAGAGAAGAGTTGACAAAAACAATGGATGCAATTCATAAAGTGTTGCCAAACTATAAAATAAAATTTATGAGACCACCATATGGACTGATAAATGAAAAAGTTAAAAAAATTGTTGCATCTTTGGGGCTAGAACCAATTTTATGGTCTGCCTTGGGTGATGATTATTTAAAAATTGCTACACCGGAATATATAAAAAAAAGTATAGATAGTGGGCTTCAAAAATATAACGGTGGAATAGTTTTGTTACACGATGGCGGTGGTGATTTTGAAAACGGAATACCTTTAAATAATAAATTTAGAGATGGCAAACAAAATGTTATTGATTATTTAACTGCAGAATTACCAAGTTTAGTTGAAAAATATACACTTATTACAATCGAGTAATTGATATTTTTTTATTATATATTATTATTTTATAAATATGGCAAATGGAATGACTGTGGAAAATTTTGCTAACAATTATACAAAAAAAGCAAAACAATTTTATCCGTTAATTGGTAGTGTTTACACAAACGATTGCTCCTTTATAAACCCCTTAGATAAAAATAATATAATTGGCGTTGAAAAATTTCAAAAAGAACAAATAGAGCTGATTCGGGCATTAGAAACAAATAAAAACGATGTAATAACTTATCAAATATTGGAGCTTGATTTAAATAATAGTATTAAATATTTACAGCAAAAAATACCATATTATTTACCTGTTAATCAAATTTTTAGTTGGCATTTAGAATTTCTAGTTATAGGTTCAGGTTCTAATGATCATATTTTTGATAGTTTGGATGATTACGATAACTGGGTACAAAAAATGAATATTTTTGCTGATTTTTTAAAATCATCAATAGATGTTATGCGGGATGGTATTAAGCAAAATATCACATTGCAAAAAAGCTTGGTTTTGCGAATGATTCCACAATTTGAAGATATAGCTAATATCAAATTAACTGATAACCCTTTATATTTGGCTATAAAATTATTAGATAATAATAAAAATATTACAGAAAAAGATAAAATTAGAATTACTAATGAATATACACAAATTATTACAAATAAATTATTGCCTCTTTATGAAAAAATTGTATTTTTTTTAAAAAATGAATATTTGCCTCACGCATCACAAGACACAGGCGTTGGGCAATTTATTGGTGGGCAAGATTATTATAGTTTTATGATAAAAACGCAAGCAGAAACAGATTTATCTGCGGATGAAATTCATGAGTTGGGCTTGCAAGAAGTTGCAAAAATTGCCAAAGAAATAAATATTTATAAAACCGACGAACAATCTCCGTATTTTAAAACAGAACAAGAAATACTTGATTATTTGGCAGATATTTTAAAAACTGTTAATAAAAATGTTGGCAAACTGTTTAACATTATCCCAAAAACACCAATTGTTATAAAGCAAATTGAAAAATACAGAGAATCTGGTGCGTCTCCACATTATATGCCAGGTGATTTAACAAAAAATCGCCCAGGAATTTATTATATGCCAATTATAGATGCAACTAAGATTAGCAAGCAAAACGCTGCTTTGGAGGCAACTTTTGTGCACGAGGCAACACCGGGGCATCATTATCAAATTTCTTTAGCACAAGAAAATATAAGCTTATCGCAATTTAGAAAGGATTTTTTTTCAACAGCAATGTGTGAAGGGTGGGCTTTATATACAGAGAGTTTAGGTAAGGAGCTTGGGCTTTATCAGGATAAATTTGAATATTTAGGATATTTAGAAATGAGTATGATGCGTGCAATTAGATTGGTTGTGGATACTGGTTTGCATGCAAAAGGTTGGACAAAAGATGATGCCGTAACTTATTCAAAAAAATATTTATCACAACCTGATGATGAAATAATAAATAGTATTGAGAGATATATGGCGTTACCGGGACAGGCTTTGTCGTATAAAATTGGCTATTTTAAGATTATTGAGATCCTTGAAAAACAAAAAAAATTATTTGGTGATAAATTTGATATTAAAATATTTCATGATAGTTTATTAAAAAACGGCACAGTTCCATTATTTATCTTAGAAAAAAATGTTTAAAATTATTATTTTGACAGCAACTATTATGTCGTTACAATTTTGTTCTGTTAATAAAATTGAAAGATATTCAAATACAAAATATCTAATTAATTTAGAAAAATTTTTCAATGAAAAAAATCTTATATACGGAAGTATTTATGATTTTTTTGGCAGGCTGGATAAGATATTTATTATGAAATCTGCTAAAATTAATAATAAAAAAAATGACGGAAAAACAATTTATAGTCAGTCAATAAAATATATTGATACGGAGAAAACGGAGCATATAACATCATATGCAATGTTTGATAAAAAAGATTCACATAGTTTTATCTATAAAAATAAAATAATGATATCAGAAAGTAATTGTCAACAACATGGAAATGCGGCACATTGCACATATGATTCGCAAGTTAAAATACACGACGGATCAACAATGGTGGTCTTTAATGATGCGTGGTTTTATATGATTGATGAGAATCATATTATTGGTAACATTAAAGTTAAAAAGTTTGGAATAACACTTGCGGATATTATTTTACAAATTGAAAAATAATATAAAATATGATTGGTTGCGGGGGCAGGATTTGAACCTACGACCTTCAGGTTATGAGCCTGACGAGCTACCAGGCTGCTCCACCCCGCATCATATAATATGATTTATGTACCTTATTTATTAAAGTCAAGAACAAAATAATATAGAGATTAATAGCTACGAATACTTGGATCCACATAATAATATATTTTTTGTAACCGAATATTATTTGGGTGCTATAAGTACCACCTCAGCTTGCTCGGTATGGCATATTATTTCGGGGTGTGCCTTAAATACCCATAATGGAATATATTTTGATTTTGATATAAGAGGGGTATTATAAAAAGTAAGAAGAAATTATGTTAAATATCCAAAGCTCGCTTCGATAAAAAAGAAAAGACTAAGAGGCAATAATATTCCTGATTATTTTAAGGTATATAAAATAAGAAAAAACACTATCAATAAAATATTTAAGAATTAAATGATTGTTAGTTACTAGATTTATCTCTAAAAGCGTAAATATAGGCTATTATCATAAACAGCAACAAACAAAATATTATGCTCATTATATTTAGTGTTGCAACCATGTAAGATTCTTGTTCTGCTATATATCCATTTATAAAATGGAGTGCAATCAGTAAAATGGATGCAAATAAATTACTGATTGACATAACTGTGGCACGAAGCTGGGAATTAATAAAAATCTGCATTTTTGTTGTAATGGTAAGATCTATTAATGTAAAAAATATTAAATAACAAGATATTGCTATAACAACAATTGTATTATTTGTTGTGGCACCAAAGCCAACAAAAGACACCAACAGAATCATTAATGATAAAATAAATGAAATTGGTGTTTTTGGGGCAATAAAACCGGAAATTAAATTTCCCAGTATTCTAATACTAGCTACTATTCCAACAACAATAGATACAGTTTTTATGCTATAATTATGATCGTTCATTATAACGGTGCTTAAATCGAAAAAGAACAGAAACAATGCCGTTGATATTGCTAATAAAACAACAAAAAACATTGTTTTTGGGTTTGATATACAAGATAGATATGATGAAAAGTTATTTTTGGTTATCTTGTTCTCATTTGGGAACACAATATTCATTTGATTGTTTGTATATTTTGGCAATTGTAATGCAAAAAATAAAGTGACAAGCATCATAAAAATACTTAAAATAATTGCCATTTGTGCATTTCCTCCGTCATATAAAATTCCACCAACAAAACATGCCATAGCGGTTGCAATATTTTGAGCAACATAATATATCCCCATAAAGCGAGAAAATTTATTTTCACTTTTTTTAATACGCAAAAAATCATATGTATATGCAGCTTCGTTTCCAAAAAAACAGCTCATAGCTATTCCCCACATTGTCATTGCAATTGCAAAAGATATAAAGCATGGTTTTATCAGGAACAATAAAAGCATTCCTATTTTTAGCATTATTCCAAATATAAAAATACTTCTTCTGCCGTATATATCAGCTATAAAACCACTTGGTATATCGAACAACATTTTAGATGTTTTTTGTATAATCAACAATGTTGCAATGTATATTGGAGAAATTCCGCTATCCTTAAAAATTAGATTATAAAGTGGGTATATGGCAATAAATTCGCTAAAAAAAGCAAAACACAAACCGATTTTATAAAACTTTGTTATTTTGTACATAAAACAGTTTGATACGGATTTAAAAAAGACAATTAAATAAAAAAAATAACAGTCAAGAATTAAATATTAAATTAATCTTGACATTTTTATTTTATACTAAACTATTTTAATAAATAACAATATATTTTATGGCAAAAGAAGACAGTACTATCGAGATGGAAGGGGTTGTTGAGGAGCAATTCGCTAATGCAATTTTTAGAGTTAGATTGAGTAATGATCATATAATTACTGCACATATTTCTGGAAAAATACGCAAAAATAGCATTACAATTTCTATAAACGACAAAGTAACTGTGGCAATGTCAACATATGATTTAAGTAAAGGTAGAATTGTTAAAAAACATAGAAAAACCTAAATTATCATTATTATTAGATAGCGAGCTATCTAATATATTTTATCAAAATGATAAATATATCCAAGCAAGTGAGCAATATTTAGATTATTCACTTAAATACCCACAAGATCCAGATATTTTACATAATTTAGCATGTAGTTTATTTATGCAACAAAAATACGATTTAGCATTAAAATATTTTATAAAATCTGCAAATATTGTTTGGAGTTATCATTCTGCATATCATTTTATCGCCTCTGCATTATATTATAACAAAGGCGATTTTATAAAAGCAAAATTCTTATATCGTCACGATTATTCTGGTGAACAAAATCCTATGAAAAATGCTTTTATAGCAAAAGAAACCCTTGGAAATTTATGTATTTTTGCAAATAATACAAATATAACAATTGATATAATTGATAAATCTCATTTTAAATATCATTGCGAAGCGGCAAATCAATTTTTTAACCGCGGAATGTGTTTTTATATGCTAAAAAAATACGATATGGCATTATACGATTTTATTCGCGCAACAGAATTTGACGATAAAAACCCAGATAACACAAAGATAAATAATTATATAACAAAAACAAGAAATGGCCTTTTATAAAACAATCGCTTATCGCGATAAATTTACAACCCTAAAAGAGGCAACCGCCACGGCAATGAATGATGTTTTTAAAAAACGCGGCTTTGAAAACAATAAAATAATTACCGAATGGAACAATATTGTCGGTGAGGAATTGTCCGGCAAATATAAGCCATCAAAAATTACCCACAACGGAAAATCGGTTGTATTGTTTGTAGATAGCGTAACATTAAAAGATAGACAACATATAACTTATAACAAAAGTATTATTATAGAAAAAATTAATCAATTTTGCGGCCACCAAGCAATAGATAACATTAAAATTATTGATTAAAAACAAATATATTTTTTACACAATAACAATTGCAAATTATAAAATATCACAAAAGATATTATCAAATAATTTGTTTTTTTATGGCACAGAATCATTTTTTCAGCCCTGATACATTCGGTTTAATTTTTTTATCATTGCTGATTGGCGGTGTTTTGTTGGCGTGGTATGTAGGAACTGCTCAGCGATTTAGCTCTCATGGGCATGAAAAATAAGCCTAAACAACAGGTCCATAAATTCAGTTTTGAAATGTGGAAGGCACTGATTGAAACCGTTGGTTATGTTTTGCTGGCAACATCTTTTATATCCAAAATATTTGGTAAATATTACGAAATAGTTATAATTTTAGAAACTGTTTTGATAATATTTTGTGCATTAAAAATGATTTCTTCAAAACGATAAATCGCACCTAACTTATTCGCACCAAATCTGCAATTTGCACATCTAAAAAACAGGCCAATTGATATATTGTTTTTAGCGAAGGGTTTCTTTTGCCTCTTTCTAATAAAGAAATATATGTTGGGTCAAAATTGTTCTCCAAGGCAAGCTTTTCTTGTGTTATCTTCTTTTCAAGTCTTATTCTTTTTAAATTTTTGCCAAATTGCACCAAAATATCGTCATAATTGACCGTGTTGTTTATTTTTTTAAAGCCCAGCATAACAAATAAAGATTTATAATCTTGACTTTTATATTAAATACGACTATTAGTCCATAGACTGACAGTCATATTAAAAATTTAATTTATCTTACAAATGGAACAATCTGCTGGTAAAAATTTTTTTGTTAAATATTGGAATGGCGAAATACCTTTGTGGAAATCATTTTGGCTGATTAACCCACCTTTTAATATCTTGGATAATAGAATAATCGATTATTTGACATTTGTTGAAGACTTACAAGCAAGATTGGGATTATCAATAGTATTTATCATTGTTTCTGTGTTGCAAACAGTTGGCTTGTGGCAATCTGCTACAAATTATCAAAAGGATATAAATAAAAATCAGATATGGGCAATTCTCACAAAAATCTATATTATAATGGTTGTGTTTTCAACAATTATCTTTAGTTTGTCGCTTTTGAAATAATTATTAACTTTTGCGCCTCCATTACAATTCCTGTTTATTATTTTAAAAAAAATGATGTTTGGGTCTTCATTATATAAAATTTAATTTATCTCATAAATGCAAAAATCTAATATTGAAAAATTTAAAGAAATATTAACTGGACTCTATGCCATAATATGTTTATTGACTTTTTTATTTGTAACATTTGGCAGAGGATATCCGTCCAATTGGACTGAGCATTTCATTTGGTTTGTCTCTACACCAATTCATTGCTTATATGCCTCATTATGGCCACTATATTGGCTTGTTTTCTTTCTGCTATAAACACAATAAATACAATCAAATATGAAACATAAAAAAGAATCAATAATCGCAGCCTGTTTATTATTTTGGGCAATATTACCAATAAATCCATATGGTTATTATCGGTTTTTAAAAATAATCATATGTGGTATGTCTATCTATTTTGCAAGCAACGCAAAAGATAAAAAACAAGAAAAATGGTTCTATATAATGATATTTTTTGCCGTTTTGTATAATCCTGTTTTTGCAATCCATTTCAAAAGGAATTGGTGGCAAGTTATCAACTTTTGCACCGCCATTACAATGATTGTTTATTATTTTAAACAAAAAAATGACAACCCTATTTAAAAGTTGCAATTTATAAAATATCACAAAAGATATTATAAAATAATTTGTTTTTGTATGGTTCAAAATTCTTTATTCGGCCCAGATGTCTTTGGTGCAATTGTGCTTACTATGTTAATTGCCGGATCGTTAGCGATATGGTATGCGGGAACATCTAATAAGTTTATTAAAAAATAAAATGCAAAAAAAACAATTGGATTTTGAGGCTTGGAGAGGGTTGCTGGACGGCTTTGGGTATTTACTACTTGCAACATCATTTTTGTCTCGCTTATTTAGTGTATATTACGAAATAATAATTTTTTTTGAAATATTCTGGGTTGTATTTTGTATGTACAAAATGACAAAATCAAAACGATAATTAATAAAAATATGACAAAACTTTTTGGAACAGACGGAATTAGAGGCAGGGCGAATGTTTATCCTATTACGCCCGATAACATGATGAAGGTTGCAATGGCCTTTGGGTATAAATTGCGTCAATTGTCGCCAGACGGAGAATGCAGAATTATTATCGGTAAAGACACGAGAAAATCTAGTTATATGATAGAAAATGCCTTGTGTGCTGGGTTTATTGCAGCTGGTGCAAATGTGTTCACCACCGGTCCTTTGCCTACGCCAGCGATTAGTTTTTTAACTCGTCAAATGCGATGTGATGCGGGGGTTATGATTTCGGCTTCGCACAATCCGTATTATGATAATGGTATAAAATTGTTTGATAAAAAAGGATTTAAGTTGTCTCCGGTTGTTGAAAATGAGATTGAAGAATTGGTTTTGAATAGTTCTTTTGATGATTTATGTTGCCATAACGATAAATTAGGGCAAGAAATTAAAATTGAAGATGCATATGGAAGATATATAGAATATTTAAAAACGATTTTCCCAAAAGAAGAAGATTTACACGGAATGAAAATTGTTGTAGATTCGGCAAATGGGGCAGCACACAGAATAGCAGGCGAAGTTTTTTGGGAACTTGGGGCAGAAGTTATAAAAATAGGAAACTCACCAAATGGCTTTAATATAAACGAAAATTGTGGCTCGATGCATCCAGAAATATTGAGCAAAACCGTTATTGAAAACGGAGCAGATTTTGGAATTGCCCTTGATGGAGATGCAGACAGAATTGTGATTGTTGACGAAAAAGGCGAAGTTGCAAGTGGCGATCAATTGTTAGCCTTGATTGCTGTTTATTTTAAAAAACGAGATTTATTAAGTAAATCAGCAATTGTTGCCACAATAATGTCTAATGGTAATTTGGATAGACATCTTGATAAAGTTGGAGTTTCTGTAATCAGAACTCGTGTTGGCGACAAACATGTATCTGAAGAAATGATAAAAAGTGGCATAAATTTTGGTGGCGAAAATTCAGGTCATATTATTTTAGGAGATTTTGGCAGCACAGGCGATGGATTAGCCGTTGGTCTTTTGGTTGCAACAATATTGCGTCAAAGCAGACAAAAAGCTAGCGAAATATTTAAAGTTTTTGATGAAATGCCTCAAATAAAAGATGAGGTGTGGTATGAAAATAAAATAACTGATGTTCAGTGGGATAAAATTCAAGTTGAGGTTGATAAACGCCAAGAGCAGTTGAAGGCTCAAAGTGGATCAATTATTGTTCGTAGATCGGGGACTGAAAAAAAAGTTAGAATTATGGTGGAATGTAATGATGTAAAGCTTGCAAAAGCAATTGTTGGCAAAATTGCAGATGTAATAAAAAACAACATCAAATAATGGTTGACTAATATAGTAGGTTATTATAATAACAAACTATATTACTTTGTTATTTATGAAAAAAGCTTTATTTTTACTATCATTTTTGATGATAAATTCGGCTCTTGCAGATCAAAATTATTTTAATTATAGTTATGATACAGAGGTATTGCCAAAAGGCAAATGGCAAATTTATCAATGGATGACACACAGAGGCGGCAAGCTTGACGGAAATTATAATGCACAAGATCACCAAACAGAATTTGAATACGGAATAACAAATAATTTACAGGCTTCATATTATTTGATGTATGGTAGCCATTTTATTGATAATGTTACAAAGGGGGATAAAAAATTTAGTAATCAAGATTTTCAATTTAATGGAATGAAAGTTGCATTAAAATATAATGTGATAAATCCGTATTTAAATGATTACGGATTTGGTTTGGCTTTATATTTAGAGCCGGGATATTCATTGCTTGATACAACTTGGGGAACAAAAAGACAAAAATATTTTACCGAAGCTAAATTGTTGTTGCAAAAAAACTTTCTTAATGATAAGATGGTTACCGTAATGAATGTAATTACAGAATATGGCAGATCAATTGGAGCAAATAGCAATGTAGATTCGTTTGATCTTAAAATAACAGCTGGTTTAACTTATTTATTGATGCCTAATATATATGTTGGTTTTGAGGGTAGAATAGCTTCAAATTCAAAAACAAGGGCTTTTACAAATTTTATGCCAGATGGTAATAGCTTTTCTGCGCTTGATAACTGGGTTTTTCATGCAGGACCAGTTGTTAATTATGCTGGTAAAAATTGGTGGGTATCGGCAACATTTTTTCCGCAAATATGGGGAACGCCATATGCGTCTGCACCGCCGCAATTAAATTTACAAAACAGTGTAACATATGAATTGCGAATTAAATTTGGTTATAACTCTTAATATAATATTTATATGGCTAAAAAAAATGATTTTTTGCTTTTAACCTCTGCTTTTATAATGGCTACACCAATGCAGGTTATTGCATCTAATTTTATATCTATTCAAGATTTTCAAACAATTAGTTTTAAAAATGCCAAAAGTTTTGAAAATAAAAAAATAGATTTAAGTGAAAAACAAAAAGATACAATAGAAAATTTATCTATTTCTGTTTTTGATGATAATATTAATTATATTGTTGCAAAAGATAAAAAAAATAATACGATAGGTCATATTGTTATAGATAAAGTTTATGGTAAGCACGAAATTATTGTTTACGCTGTGGCAATAAATCTTGATGGAACGGTAAAAATGATTGAAATTTTAGAATATAACGAAAGCTATGGTGAGGGTGTTTTGGATAAAGAATGGAAAGATCAGTTTGTTGGAAGAACACAAAATGATAATTTTAAATTAAACGACGGGGTAATTCAAAATGTTTCTGGATCAACAATTTCGTGCAAACATGTTAGCGATGGGGTAAAAAGAACTTTGGCATTTTATGATACCGTGATAAATGATAAGAAGAAATAAGCCCTTGCTTGGAACATTTGTTGAGATAACAATTTTAGATGACAGAAATGATTCCCTTCTTATAACGGAAAAAATGTATAGAAAAATAGAAAAAATGGAGTTAATTTTTAGTTATCATAACAAAGAAAGTGAGCTTTATAAGATAAATAAGATTGGTAAACCAATTGTTAATTTAAAACTATCGCCTAAAATGGCACAATTATTAAAAATTGCACAAAAATTTAGTAAATTAAGCGATGGAATTTTTGATGTTACAGCAGAACCTTCGCTTTTAAACAAAAATATTGGTTGCTATAAAAATATTTTTATAAATAAAAATATATTATCAACAAATATGCCAATTATTATGAATCTTGGTGGAATTGCAAAAGGCTTTATTGTTGATGTTATTTCGCAAAAAATGTTAAAAATGGGACTTAAAAATTTTATTGTAAACGCGGGCGGAGATATGTATATTGCCAGCGATGTGCCACAAAAAATTTTTATAAGAGATCCCCTTGATTATTCAAAAATTGTTAACTATATTGAGGTGCAAAATTGTTCCATAGCAACATCAACAATAACAGGCTCTGCAAAATTAGCTGGCGGAATGTCTTGTGCTGTTTATAGAAATAGCAATAAAAAGCCTATAAATCAACATGTTACAATTGTTTCAAAAAAATGTGTTGTTGCTGATATTTTAACAAAAATATATTTATTGACAAACAATATTCCAAAAAAAATAAAAAAATTTGATTTTAATATAGAAAATGCAAAGATTATATAAAATGATATTTATATAAATGAAGATTATTAAAGTTAATAATAACGCTGATCAAATTTCAAATATAATCAAGTTGTTGCGTGGTGAGACAAATTTGATAATTGTTAATAATTTTAATACAAAATATCAATTATTAAAAAGATTACACACTTTAGGTTTGATAAAAAATAAAGATCTAGATAGTGCGATACAAACAGAATCCAATATTGCACAATTTTCTGATATAATTTCTCTATTTAAGGATATATCTATAAAAAATGTTATTAATGTTTTACAAAACAAATATATAAAAGATGAATTAAAATTTGAAATAGACGATTCGATATTTTCATTGGATAAATATCCGTCGATAAGTATGGCAATTGAAAATAGCAAAAAAACAACCGATTTTAAAGATTTTGCAAATATATGGTTGGATATCGAAATATATTTTTCAGATGAAATTTTAACAAATAAGATATTATTCATTCAAAATTTATATACAAATATTTTTGATAGCAATATATACATATGTAATATTGGAGAAATTCCAAAACAAATTTTTAATACAACAATATTGGCGGATAGCAATAGTAAGGTTTATAATGGTGTTGTTCCCTATCTGTATGGGCAAAATATTGATATTATGCCAAAAAATGAATCAGAAATTAATAATAATTTTTTGTTGGCATCTCATATTTTGAGATCTAAAAATATATTTTTAATACAAAATTTACAAATAAAAACAATATCATACTTATTATTATATTATGGTAACTTACCAATAATTAATATTGTTGCAGAAAAAAAACAGATTATTTTTAATGATTCGTTGGCTTTTGGGGTGATACCAAACTTTTTGACACCAAAAAGTATAGAAAAATTAGCAACAAATCCATTTTATTTTTATTTAGAATACATTTTGAATTTAAAACAGTCAAAAGAACTGCGTACAAAAATTTATGATTTTGATATAGAAGTTGCAATTTTTGATGCAATTCAAAAACAGATCATAAACAATTATGATAAATTGATAATTTTTGATAAATATAAGATTATTAAAAACACAAAAAATGCAATCAAGATTTTAAAATGTCAAAATAATATTAATGAAAAAGTTATAAATCCCGCAAAAACTGCAAATATTAATATAAATGGTATAGAAATTCTTGTAGATCCTGTGTTTTCAATATCAAATGAAGAATGTTTTTATACAAAATCTAGCATTACCAAAATAAAAAACGGAATTGATATAAAATCGATAGTTATTTCGACAATTTTACCAAATTCAATTTTTATTGACTATAAAAGTGCCGGCTATGTGGCAAAAGTGGAAATTAGCAAAAGTGTGGAATTTTATGGATTTATCAATTATTATAAAAATAAGTGCGAATATAAAAATACACAAAAGAAAAATAATTTTTCCTTATATTATCAGCATTTATCTCGTAATTTGATTATTAAATAATAATTTTATTATTTTTTTTTAAATTGTTGTTGACAATTAAAAATAATGTTTAGTTATTGTCTTTGTATGTGTTTGTTTATTTCTTTTAAATAAGACATTCACTGCAAACATCGTGAATAAAAAAATAGTTTTATAGAAATAATATCTATATTCAATTTCATATAAAGAGACATTTTTAGTATAAAAATTAATTCTGCATATGGTTATATTACTCAAATAATATTTACATTATATTAATAAGTATAGTAAGGGCATTTGGTGGATGCCTAGGCAATGATAGGCGATGAAGGACGTAGCAGGCTGCGATAAGTTACGGGGAGCTGCCAACAAGCGTTAATCCGTAGATTTCCGAATGGGGGAACCCAACCAGTAATGGTTATGTATAACTGAATTCATAGGTTATACAAGCGATACCCGGAGAACTGAAATATCTAAGTACCCGGAGGAAAAGAAATCAACCGAGATTCTGCGAGTAGTGACGAGCGAAAGTGGAACAGCCCAATGCAATCAGTGTAAAAACTAGAACTACATGGAATGGTAGACGATACAGGGTGACAGTCCCGTATGGGTAAAAAGCATTGATTGATTCGAGTAGGGCGGGGCACGAGAAACCCAGTCTGAATATGGGGGGACCTCCCTCCAAGGCTAAATACTCATCATTGACCGATAGTGAACAAGTACCGTGAGGGAAAGGTGAAAAGAACCCCGAGAGGGGAGTGAAATAGACACTGAAACCAAGTGCTTACAATCAGTCGGAGCTTCTATTCGTAGGAGTGACGGCGTACCTTTTGTATAATGAGCCAGCGACTTATTGTGTCCGGCAAGCTTAAGCCATTAAAGGTGTAGGCGTAGCGAAAGCGAGTTTTAATAGAGCGATTTAGTCGGACGGAATAGACCCGAAACCAGCGTGAGCTACCCATGATCAGGTTGAAGTCGATGTAAAAGTCGATGGAGGACCGAACCAGTGACTGTTGCAATAGTTTTGGATGAATTGTGGGTAGGAGTGAAAGGCTAATCAAACCTGGATATAGCTGGTTCTCCGCGAAAACTATTTAGGTAGTGCGTCGCATGATCCCATTTGGGGGTAGAGCACTGAATGGATGAGGGGGGTGCATAACTCTGCCAAGTCCAATCAAACTCCGAATACCAAATGGTCAACAGTGCGGCAGACAGACTGTGGGTGAGAAGATCCATGGTCGAGAGGGGAAGAGCCCAGATCGCCGTCTAAGGTCCCTAAGTTATCACTAAGTGGAAAAGGAAGTGAGAAGGCCAAAACAGCTAGGAGGTTGGCTTAGAAGCAGCCATCCTTTAAAGAAAGCGTAACAGCTCACTAGTCTAAATAAGCCTTTTTGCGCCGAAGATGTAACGGGGCTAAAGTGATACACCGAAGACGCGAGTTTGTATATTTATATACAAGCGGTAGCGGAGCGTTCTGTAAGCCTGTGAAGATGTTCTGTGAGGAATGTTGGAGGTATCAGAAGTGCGAATGCTGGCATGAGTAACGAAAACGAAGGTGAGATGCCTTCGCACCGTAAGCCTAAGGTTTCCTACGCTATGGTAATCAGCGTAGGGTTAGTCGGCCCCTAAGGTAAATCCAGAACGGAGTAGCCGATGGGAATCAGGTTAATATTCCTGAACTTGTGGATGGTGACGGATCACAGAATCTTGTAATACCTTATTGGATTGGTGTTGCAGGCGAAGTGGTTCCAAGAAATAGCCTCCACGTATAAACCGTACCAAAACCGACACAGGTGGGCGAGTAGAATATACTAAGGTGTTGGGAGAACTATGTTGAAGGAACTCTGCAAACTACACTCGTAACTTCGGGAGAAGAGTGGCCACTAATTACGCAAGTAGTTTAGTGGCGGCACAAAAATGGGAGGGGCGACTGTTTATCAAAAACACAGGGCTATGCAAACCCGTAAAGGGGAAGTATATGGTCTGACGCCTGCCCGGTGCTGGAAGATTAAGTGGACAGGTGCAAGCTTGGAAATGAAGTCCCAGTAAACGGCGGCCGTAACTATGACGGTCCTAAGGTAGCGAAATTCCTTGTCGGGTAAGTTCCGACGCGCATGAATGGCGTAACGATCCCTCCGCTGTCTCCAACATAGACCCAGTGAAGTTGAATTGGCGGTGAAAATGCCGCCTACCCGCAGTTAGACGGAAAGACCCTATGAACCTTTACTGTAGCTTTACATTGATATTCAAAATTGATTGTGTAGGATAGGTGGGAGTTGATGATATTGCGGCGCTAGCTGTGATGGAGACATCCTTGAAATACCACCCTTTTGATTTTAAATGTCTAACCTAGTTCCGTTATTAGCGGATCGGGGACAATGTATGGTAGGCAGTTTGACTGGGGCGGTCGCCTCCTAAAGAGTAACGGAGGCGCGCGATGGTAAGCTCAGGTGGGTTGGAAACCCATCTTTTGAGTGTAATGGCATAAGCTTGCCTGACTGCAAGACTGACAAGTCGAGCAGAGACGAAAGTCGGTCATAGTGATCTGGTGGTTCTGTGAGGAAGGGCCATCACTAAACGGATAAAAGGTACTCTAGGGATAACAGGCTGATAGTGTCCAAGAGCTCATATCGACGACACTGTTTGGCACCTCGATGTCGACTCATCACATCCCGGGGCTGGAGAAGGTCCCAAGGGTTCGGCTGTTCGCCGATTAAAGTGGTACGTGAGTTGGGTTCAAAACGTCGTGAGACAGTTTGGTCCCTATCTGCTGCGGGCGTAAAGAAACTTGAGCAAATCTGCCTTTAGTACGAGAGGACCGAGGTGGACATGCCAATTGTGTACCAGTTGTTCTGCCAAGTGCAACGCTGGGTAGCTACGCATGGAACGGATAAACACTGAAAGCATCTAAGTGTGAAGCCGCTTGCAAGATTAGGTTTCTCCATCAGGGTCGTGGAAGATCACCACGTTGATAGGATAGAGGTGTAAGCACAGCAATGTGTTAAGCTGACTATTACTAATAACCCGATTGACTTATTAATATAAAAGCCATATGCAGTATTAATTTTTATTGCAAAATGCCTTTTATATATGGCAATTAAAATATTACAAAAAGATATTATTTCTATAAACTAAACTACTATATCAAATATGTTTTATATATATAAATACAGTAGTTTAGTTAAAAAGAGTTAAATGATTTAGTTACTATAGCGAAAGTGAACCACGGGATCCCATTCCGAACTCCAATGTGAAACCTTTCAGCGCCGATGGTACTATACGATAAGTTTCGGGAGAGTAGGTCGTAGCTAAGTCATTTAATTCTTTTTAAACTATTTTTTTATCTACCGCAATATAAAATTAATATATTAAATATTCTATCTTACAATTCTGATTCCATAAATTTATTAGATTTTTGTATGTTATTCAAAAAAATATAATTTCTAGTTATAATACTAACTACATCCTCTTGTACTTTTAGAACACCAATGTTGTTATCTTATAACGATGACAGCAATAACACTAAAACTGGAAAATCTTGTAATAAATTTATATTTGGCTTTCCTGTAGATGGTGATAAATCTTTTTATACTGCCGCAAAAAATGGTGGCATTTCTAAGATTAATTATGCTGATAATGAATATTTCATTGCTCCTTTTTATTATTCAAGCTGTACTATTGTTACTGGTCATTAAAAAATATTCCCCCTTATCGTTCTTGTTAATAAAATATTTCTTATATACGTAAATAGGTTTAAGATGTGGTCAACAAATAATTATCTGTATATACAATAAAAATAGTTTTTTAAAATTAAGATGTTTTTATGCAAAAGAATGTATCTTTTGTGAATAAGAAAATATTGTTAAGCGTGTCTTTATTTATCGAAAATAGACTTTTTTGTGCAAAAAATGTAAATGAAAGCAACCTGAAAAAATGGTCGTTAAAAATATTGTCAAAAGATAATAAAAGCTAAATTTATTTTTTTTCAGGGGGCAATAATTATAAATAGAATATTTCATAAAAAAAATTTGTTATCAAGTAAATAATTTATTAGATTCAAAAAAATTATCAGAAATATATGGTCGAACCAGCAGTGATCTTGTTCAAAAGACCATACAAAATAGCTAATCTTGCAACATTGCAATTGTAGAAATGGGCGAACCTTACATATATTTATAAAACAAAATCATATCCTAATTCGGGCTTCTTTTGGCTGAAACAGCTTGTGTTTGCCTGTATTATACATCAGACCAAGTGATGAAATTACTGCAAAATGAATATGGTAAAAAATTGATCACCATGAAATAAAATTGGTTTGCACAGATGAAAAATATAATTATTAATGTTTTTTGCTTGAAAAAATATGTCATATTGCAAGAAAAAAAGAGCATTTTTTATTGTATTTAAAATAACATAAACTTAGGTATAATAAAAATAATAATTTATATTTAACTTTATAAAAATTTAACAAAATAAATTCTATTTTATCAGGTAAAACTCTTTTTTGTTTGACTTAAAAAATAATATTTTTTTTGGAAAAATCAAATATTTTTGATATATTTTTATTACCTATTCTCGTCTTGGGTCTGTTTTTTTGTACCTTAAAAAAGTGATATGATTAGTTTAAAGAAAAAAGTAGCTATTTAAAATATATACTTTATTTTACAATCAATAATTATTATTATTTTTTATGAAATATTTACTTATTTTGTTTTTTTTCTTTTCGATAAACGCAAAGGCTGATCAGATATTACAATTTGGCAATTCCATGAACCTCAGCGAAGGAAGAGTATTAAGTCTTGAAGCCACAGATATAAACAAAAGACAAGTTTTTGAACGGAACGAAATGGCGGGAATAATGTGTAAAATGATGACATTATTAACAAGCGATATAACAAAAGCTGTGCTAGCATTTGTTTTGGTTGTTATGGGATTTGGTGCATATTTAGGTAAAATAAATCTTGGATTGATAGTTTCATTTGTGATTGGGACAGGTCTCTTGTTTATGGTGCCCACAATATTAACTTTGTTAGCACCGTATTCCGATATTGGGGCAGGGTGTAATTGTAAAAGATATGTTATTGTTGCATATGATGTTAAAATGGGCTATATATATGGAGATTTATTGTTAAATTCTGATTGTAGTGTTTGTAAGGATATGAATTCTTGCAAATAATATTTATAAACTAATCTAAGTTAATATCTTCTCTAAAATGATGACAAGTATATCCATTGGGATTTTTATTTAAATAATTTTGATGATATTCTTCTGCCAAATAAAATTTATCTAATTTTTCAAGCTTTGTAACAATTTTATTATCAAATATTTTTTTGTTATTAATTTTGTTTATTAAATTTAAAGCTATTATTTTTTGGGTATCGTTATAATAAAAAATAGCAGATCTGTATTGAGTGCCTGTATCGTTGCCTTGTTTGTTTAGGGTTGTTGGATTGTGGGCTATAAAAAACTTTTTTAATAAATTTTCATAGCTAATTTTTTTAGGATCAAAAGTTATTTTTACCGATTCCGCATATCCTGTTGTTCCGGTTGTTATTAGTTGATAAGTTGGGTTATTAATGTGTCCACCAGCATATCCAACCTCTGTTTTTATAACACCTATTACACTTTGCAATAAATGTTCTAAGCCCCAAAAACATCCACCAGCTAACACGATTTCTTCTTGCGAACTATTATCAAATAAATTCAAATATTTTTCATATTTTGTATTTTTTAATTGCTCTTTTGCTATAAATTTTAAAGATGCTGAGTTTATACAATATCTTTTACCTCCTGTGTTTTGTGGGCCATCTTCAAAAACGTGTCCTAGATGAGATTTTGCCTCGGTAGACTTGATTTCAACCCTGATCATTCCACCAGATATATCCTTGTATTCTTTTATATTTTCATTTGATATTGGTTTGGTAAAGCTTGGCCAACCGCTTCCTGAATCGTATTTATCATTAGAAGAAAAAAGTGGTTCACCAGAAACAACATCAACATAAATACCTTCTTTTTTATTGTCCCAATATTCATTTTTAAATGGAGGCTCTGTGCCGCCGTTTTTAACAACATATTCTTGAAAAGAAGTTAATTTTGATGACATATTGTTGGCAAATAAATTATTACTACAAAAACAAAACAACACAACGGTCATTAGATGTTTCATATCAAGAAAATTATTAAAAAATTATATTAATATTTATAACACAAATATTAATTACAAATTATAAAAAAATTAATATTCTTTTTAATTGCATTTTGTAATTAAATAATTTTTATTAAGCATAATATTTATTAAAATAAAAATGATACTAGGAATAGATCCGTCTTTAAATTCAACGGGTTGGGCAGTTATTGAGAAACAAAATAATAAATACATAGTGATAGATTTTGGGTCTGTTGTTGCAAAAGCTGGTGGCGATGCAATTGAGAAAATAAAAAATATAAGCACAACTGTACATAATATAATAATAAATCATAATATTAAAATTGTGGCAATTGAAGAATCTTTTGTGAATAAAAATGCATCATCTTCTCTTAAGCTTGGTATGGTACGCGGAGGCTGTATTGCGGTTAGCACAATGGCAGGAGCACAAATTTTTGAATATTCCGCAAAAGAGATAAAATTAGCAATTTCTGGAACCGGATCAGCAAAAAAAGAACAGCTTTCTTTTATGATTCAGCATATTATTGGTAAAAAACTTGATTTTAAAAATGACGATGAAAGTGATGCCATATGTGTAGCTTTAACTTATTTATTTAAGAGTAAATAATTATGAAAAAAACAATACAAGAAAAATCAAAGTTTGGTAAAAAAGCATTAGATTTATCCGAAAAAATTATAGAACATTATAAAAAAGATAAACCAGAAGATCATCCTTATAGTTTTTCTGCAAATAGATATAGAATTAGTCTAATTATAGGAATAATATTGATGGTTTATGGTTTATTAAGAACGGATAATCAAAAAACTAAACAACAAGATTGTATGGTTGTCGATAAAATATCAGATACAATAAGTAATGGTAAAAAATCTATTACCACTTTATATGATATCTATAAAGACGGAGGATTGCAGGTCGTGTCCGATTTATCAAAAAAAGAAAATCAAAAAATACATATAGATTTTTCAAAAACAAAGCAAACTGATAATAAAAATATTTTAATTTGTAATGAAAATATTACAGCAAAAATTGGCATGATAAATAAACAAAATAATACATTGGAACACAAAATAATTGATTTTTCTGTTGGAGATATAATATACGATAACAGAGTTTTTTCGAATTCATTTTTACAATTATCAGAAAACGATAATGTGACAATTGCAATTAGTGATAATTTAGAAAATAAAAACATTGATATGATTTTTGTTTCTGATATAAAAAAAACAGAAAAACATAATTTAGGGTTTTATGATTTTAATATTTTAGATTTTGGTGGAGATAGGGAATTGAGCTGTAATAATGATGTAATTTTATTTTATGATATCACAGATTTATCAAATGAAAATTATAAATTACAAAACAATATTGGCATTAAAATTGGTCATGATACCCCGATTATTTTAGATAGAATATTGGTTGGAAAAAATTATGATGGTAAATTTAAAGTTATTACAAAATTAAATAATATTTGTATTTTTAAAGATGGAATAAAATATGATTTATGTGATCAATTTTGGAAAATTAAAGATAGTCAAAAAAATTATAATGATATTGTAATGTTAGAAATATTAGCAAAATGATTAATAGATATATAGCGTTTTCTTTTTTAAAAGCTATGACAATTGTATTACTTAGCTGTTCTGTTATAATTGCAATTGTTCTTATCTCACAAGAGCTAATAGGGATTCCAAATTTAACTAATCTAGAAAAATTGATAATCTTATCTGCTGGTTTAATTAGCATGAATAACACATTATTTGTATTTTATATCGCTATTTCTGGATCAATAATGATTATGGAATTTGGAAGAACAAGTCAATTTGTTATTATGTTATCATCTGGCGTAAGTACAATCAAGGTATTAAAAATGCCTATCATTATATCTTTTTCTATCGGACTGTTGATTATTTTTTGTTTAAATCCTTTGGAGATAATATTAAAAGAAAAGGCTCAGCGTATTTTAAAAGATGTAAGTAATAAAAATGAATATATTGCAAAGGTTAATTTGCGTGATATAGATATTTTTGAAAATAAAATGATTATTAATGCAGATTATATTCATAAAATTGCAAATTCGGATGATGTTAATTTTAAGAATATTGTAATAACAAGACAAAAAAATGGAACTATTTTTGAGGTTATTAAGGCTGATAATATGAAGTTTATTGTTGGAAAAAAATGGCTATTAGAAGATGTTTCTGTTTTGAACAATGAAACAAAAACTTTAATAAATAAAAAAGATTTATTAATACTTGGTCAGGTTTCAAGGGGCGATCTGTTAAAACAAATAGATGGATCGACACAAAATATTGCAGGATCTAGCAAAAAATATAATATATATCAGTTGAGCGGTATGATAATTTTTAATTCCGGTATATCAAATGAATCAAAATCTACATTAAAAAGTCAATTTTGGTCAATTTTATCTATACCGATTCAAATGCTATGTGCAATTTTAGTTTTACCTATAATTATTGGCAACAAATCAGTTACTCGCAATGGGCTTAAATTAAATGCAATTTTTATTCCACAGTGTTTTATTGGTGTTTATAGTTATTTTATATCTATGATTGGTAATTTTGTTTTGGGTGCCGCAAAATATGAGTTTACACTTGTTTTTATGCCGTACCTCGGGTTGCTCTCTGTTTTGATGTTTTTGTGTGATTATAAAAAATTAAAATAACTTGATTATAATATTCTTTTTATATATTTTTTTATTATATAATTTAGTATACAAAATATGCATAATAAAAAAGGATTTTCACTTATAGAGCTTTCTTTGGTTGTTGTTATAATTTCTGTAATGCTATCAACTGTTTTGATATCAAGATCTTTGATTTTGAGTGCTAGAAATAATAAAATTCAAGAGGAGTACAGAATTTTACATGCCTCAATAAATATATTTCGTAATCAATATGAATGCTTACCTGGGGACTGTAATCCTTCTCAGATACCAGATATAATGCCATTTATGCCAAATTATGTAGCACCTACTATATCATCTTTT
Source organism: Rickettsia typhi (assembly GCA_945876965.1). GTDB lineage: Bacteria > Pseudomonadota > Alphaproteobacteria > Rickettsiales > Deianiraeaceae > CAMCQG01. The sequence goes on along the minus strand of CAMCQG010000004.1, from coordinate 39,433 downwards.
GCAACATCGGATTGTACAGCGCCTATTGGTGCAGGAAGTAATTCAAGCTTAGTAATAAATAGTGGCTCCATTGATAGTACTGCAAAAAGAACATGTATGATGCTTCAATTGCAAGCTGGGGGATATATAGATACTTTAAATTATATTTATGGTGTAGATTCTTTGATAAATACCGTTGCTGGTAAAAATATCCCATTCGCATCTTTTAGCAGGCAAGCCGCATGGGATTTTAGGGTTGTGACAGGTTCCAATGTTAATCCTAATAGTGGCGTAATAACATTCCCTCAGGCAAATGGTTTGGGTGGATGCACGGCAATTGCCCCAACTGTTGGTAACGGATTATATAGATGGTGTGGATTTCATGAGCTTGTATTGAGAAATGCCAATTTAACCGCAGCGTCTATAACACAAGATATTAGTTCGGCATTATCCACAGCAAGATATGCTATATCTGCTAATCAGGCGTATAAATTAGATTTAAAATTTGATGATGGCCTTCCTTATTCTGGAAATATTAGCGGATTAAGAAGTGCATCAAATACCGCTAATAATGCTCACTGCACAATACTTGCAGGAGATGAAAATACTGGGGCAAATTTAACATCTGCTGTTTTATATCAGGTTACAAATGATATTACAGCTGGTTGTATAACTTCTTATTTAATAAAACAAGCTGCTTAAAATATGTTATTAAAAGGTAAAAAAGGATTAATTACGGGTGTTGCAAACAATATGTCAATAGCATGGGGGATTGCAAAAATGGCTCACGAGCAAGGTGCAGAATTGGCGTTTAGCTATCAGGGTGAGGTATTAAAAAAGAGATTATTGCCTTTGGCCGAATCTATTGGTTCCAAAACTATTGTTGAGTGCGATGTTACAAGCGATGAATCGATTGATAATATGTTTTTGGTTATTGAAAAAGATTTTGGTACTCTTGATTTTGTATTGCATGCAATTGCTTTTTCTGATAAAAATGAACTTAATGGCAGATGCGTTGATACTACCCGTAGTAATTTTAAGCAAACTATGGATATATCGTGTTTTTCTTTGATTGCTATTGCTCAAAGGGCAGAAAAACTTATGATAAACGGCGGAAGTATTGCTACTTTAACATATTATGGAGCAGAAAAAGTTATTCCAAATTATAATGTAATGGGTATTGCAAAAGCTGGATTAGAAACATCTGTTAAATATTTAGCTGCTGATTTAGGGCAAAAAAATATTCGCGTAAATGCAATTTCTTCTGGGCCAATTCGTACTTTGGCTGCTAGCGGGATTAGTGATTTTAAGGCAATGTTGAATTATAGTGAGCAAAATACTCCTTTAAAAAGAAATGTTACAACAGAAGATGTTGCGGGGACTGGTGTTTATTTGTTTAGCGATTTATCAAAAGGAATCACTGGCGAAAATATTCATGTTGACTGCGGGTATCATGTTATGGGCATGCCGGCTAACTGTGTTTAATTATAAAAATTATAATTGACTATTATGCTGATAAATATAATATATTATTTATATCGTTTAAATATGTAGCATATGGCAGAAATATCATTACCAACGGCAGTTTATATAGCAACAGGTAGCGAACTTGTATCTGGTGAGGTATCAGAGATTAATGTTGTGCAGTTGGCAAAATTGTTAAAAAAAGACGATATTCGTTTGTGTGAAGTAAGAATTTTGCCAGATGATGTTAGTATAATAGCAAACGCTATAAATAAAACTAGAACAAAATATGATTTTGTTTTTATAAGTGGAGGGATAGGAATTTCGGATAACGATGTAACAGCTGTTGCAATTGCTAATGCATTTGGCGTTGATCTTGTGCTAAATAGTATGTTATTAAAAAAATTAAAAAATAAATATCCATTAGCTTTTAAGAATAACCAAAAACCGTCCGAAATGAGCATGGCATATGTGCCAAATGGTGCCGAAATTGTAGAAAATAAAGAAACGGATGTTCCGGGCTTTATTTTGGATAATGTATATGCGTTACCTGGCAATCCAAAGGTTTTTAAGTCTATGGTTCAGCAAGTTAACGAAATTGTAAAATATAGAGTTGCAACATTTTCTCATTCGGCAATATTTAGTATATCCGAAAATAAAATTAAAGATATAGCAACATATGTAAATAAAAAATACGAATATGTCGACATTAATGTTCATCCTTTTATAAGTTGCGATAGCATTGGTTGTGAAGTTATTTTAAAATCAACAAAGCGTAATCAACTGGAAAAAGCAACAGAAGAGTTGCACAGTATGATTATGGCGAGGGTATCTGGTAGTGGAAATGCAAAAAAAAGAATTTAAAAATGAATTTATATAAAATTAATCGATTTATATTTGCAGTTGTGTTGTGTTGTTTTGTAACATTAGCCTTTAGCTCTTTTAGTGACTATATTTATTTTTCTGAAAATAATGTAAAAAGAGGATATTCTGTGACTGTTGTCGAAACAGAAGATTCTTCTGGTGGTACATCCGAAAAAATTATTGAAATTGGCTTTTTAATGGCAGAAGCAAATGCTACGGTTGGTGAAAAAATTGCTATGCGTTGCGCATTATGTCATACATTTAAAAAAGGTGAACCGCATAAAGTTGGGCCAAATTTATGGAATCTTGTTGGTGAAAAACCTGCAACAAAAACAGGTTTTGATTATTCTGCTGCAATGAAAGCAAATGATAAACCTTGGTCTATTGAGCATTTAACTGCCTATTTACATTCTCCGCAAAAAGTTGTCCCAGGAACAAAAATGTCATTTGCTGGAATAAAAAACGATAAAGAGTTAGCCGATTTAATGTCGTTTTTAATTACCTTGAATGATAAAAAAATCGATTTACCACCAAAGGATTTAAAGGTGAATCTATTATAAAATCTGGAGTTTTAAAAAAATATTATATAGCATACAGTAACTCTTTTGAAAGATTATTTTTAATTTAAAGTAGGTATATTTATTTTTATTTAATCTAAGGATATATTATGTTATCTTTTTTATTATCAATTCACAATATTATATCCAACAAAAGATAGTAGCCACGCTAAAATGGTTGTTCCAATAATTACAATTATTGTATATTTTTTGCTTTTACTTTCTTTGGCAAAAATTGCCATGGCAGATATGCAAGGAGTATAAACAAGCATAAAAATCATAAAAGATATACCTGATGCAAATGGAATTTCCCTTCGTATTCTGTCTGTCAACAAGCTATCATCATCGCTATCCACTTGATATAAAACTCCTAGCGTTCCAAGGGCAACTTCTTTTGCGGCAACCGCGGCTAACAAACAAATATTCATTTTCCAGTCAAATCCGAGTGGAGACAAAATATAGCCGCTAATTTTACCAACTTCTCCTGTTATACTGTTTAACAAAATGTATTCTTTTGCTTCGGTAATTTGCGATTGTTCTGTGGCTATGCTTATAATTTTTCTAGATTCCCAATATTTTGCATCAAATGGATTGTATGGTATGTTGCAAAACAGCCACAACGCAAATGATACTCCAGCAATCATGGTTCCTGCATTTTTTATATAAGCTATAACGCGCGGCATAACATCGTTTTTTATCAAAGAAAACTGCGGCCAACGATATTCTGGCAGTTCCATTATAAGCAAATTAAAATCAGATTTAACCTCGTTTTTAAATGACCAAGAAACTAATCCAGCCATAAACAAACCCAAAATAAAACCTGTAATATAAATTGCCAACATAACAAATGGTGCCATAGCATTTGAAAAAAAGGCAGCGGTAAGCAAAACTAAAACAGTCATTTTTGCACTACACGGAATAAAACCAATTGCAACCATTGTTGCCATTTTTTGATATTTATTACTCAAAATTCGTGCCGACATATAAGCTGGAATTGAGCAGCCAAATCCAGAAATTAAAGGAATTGCCGATTTACCACTTATACCAAAAATACGCAAAAAACCATCCATCAAAAAACTAATTCGTGCCATATATCCGCTTTTTTCGAGTATGGATATACAAAAAAACAATATTGCAATGCGTGGTAAAAACGATAATGCTGCTATAACCCCCGGAATTATTCCTTCAAAAAACATAGAATTTATAATATTTTTTGGCAATTTATCGCCAAAACTTTGAATAAAATTTGTAAATGTGCCCTCTAAAAAATCAGAAGGAATTTGACCAAGCCAAAATGTTAAAGCAAAAACACCAAACATAATTCCTAAAAATATCGGCATTCCAAAATATTTATTCAAAACAACATTATCTATTATAGACGATATATGGGTGCGTGACATACCGGTTATTTTGCGACGAGATACACATTCTTTTATAATCGTTTTATTATCAAAATTAATTTTATTTATTGTAATTGGTGCCGCTAAAATTTCTAACAATTTATTAATATTTTTACCACTTTTTGCATCGAGCCCAACTGTTGTATAGCCAGTTTTTTGTTGTATTTTTTCAATATCTATATCGATTCCGTGTTTGGTTGCTGTGTCTAATAAATTTAGTGCAATAATCTTTGTTTTATTGGTTATTTTTTCAATTTCGCTAACAAAAAGCAATGTTTTTTCAAGATACATAGCATCACCAACGCACAATAAAATATCATATTCTTTGGTCTTATTCTTAATAAAATCGATTGCAATTTCTTCATCCTCAGAAAAACTTTCCGAATTATAAATACCTGGTATATCAATAAAAGTTATCATTTTATCTTGATATTTCATTGATATTTCGCTTTTTTCAACCGTAACACCCGGAAAATTACCAACACGCAAATTAGATCCTGTAATCTTATTAATAAGCAATGTTTTGCCCACATTTGGATGACCACAGACAACAATTTTTGTATAATTTTGCATATCTATTGTTATTATAATAACCTATAATATTGATATATTAATATTGTTATATAATATGCAATAAATTTATCAATTTATTTGTTGCTCGAGATTATTATTGTTTGCACGAGATGTTAATAGTCTATGGGTAGCGTCATTTAGAGGTTCTGGAAAACCTGGAATCTCATCTTCATATTCTTCTGGTTTGACAAGTGGTGCTTTTGTATCCGAAGATTCTATAGGATGTTTGTAAGTAATTTCATTTCCTCTCCAGCTATCTGCAAAATTAAAACACTTATCTGCACTGATATGATTTTGCTCAAATTCAAGTTTTGTTTCTTTGGTTTTTTTATTAAAAGATGCTTCACAAAATTTATCAGTAATATCAGATATTTCATTAATTGTTTGATAAACATTTGTGTTTATTTTTTCAATATCTTGCAATTTTAAACATTCTTGACCAACATCTGCATCATTTTGTTTCATTTTTATAAAATTATCACAAGCTTCAAAAAACATTGTTTTTATTTGTTCTTCATTATTAAATAGAACAATTGGATCCATATTTGGTAATGGGGCATCAGAAAAATATTGAGAGTTAATTTTTATCATTTTATTTTCTATTTTGTCTTTAAAAAAATTCATAATTTGCTTATTCCAATATGATTCATAGTCATAATTATCATCATTGTATCTGCCATAATCGTCAATTTGTTCTTTTTCTTTATTAGCAGAAATTCTGTTTTTAAGATTATTAAATATAGAATCAAAATTTTGTTTTAAATCGTTAACATAAAGTTTCGTATTTTTAAGCTCATCTTTGGCATATATATCATAATTTTTCATGTCATTTTTATATTCTTGTATCATAGTATTTGATTTGTGTGTAATATCGGTATTTAAAACACCGAATTTTTTAGCTGCATTTGGAATAGTTATTCTTGGATTTTTAATATCAGCTTTTTTATTTAATATTGCATCAAAACCTTTATTTTGTTGATGTTTATCAAATGTTTGTATAAATTCTGTATTCATAGAATTACCTAATTCAATATTATTCAGCTGAACATTGTATTGTTTGTAATATTTATATTTTTTTCTTTCTATTATTTTTTTTAAACCCTTAATTTGATTCTCAACTCCGTCAAATTCTGTATCTATGGCATAATAATATATTTTTGCCATATCTATTACTTTTTGCTTATTTTTAAATATATGATATATTTCCTTATCTGTGTTATTTGGCATTTTTAATTTAAGATTTGCTTTTCTCTCAAAATCTGGATATATACCCGCATAATAATCGTTCAAATGAATTGGTGAATTTGGTGTTTGTTTTTTTGCATATTCTAAAAAATCATTAAATTGGTCACATCGTGCAATAATTTGCTTTATTTCTTGAGGTTCATTTATTATTTTTTCGAGATTTTCTTTTTTAAGGCTAGATGTTTGCGTATATTGTTTTGTATCTAAAACATATTGTAATAGCTCTATCGGATTATCTATTGCATTTTTTTCGTCTGAGCATATAGATAATTTGCCTTTTATATCTTTTTTAATATTATCAATTTCTTCCAGTTTTTCATCGCATTGTCTGTCTATATCAAGTAATGTATATATTTTGTCTTTTGCACTAGATTCTTTGCTATTTTTTATTTTATTTAAATTGTTCTCAATAAAATTTAAAACTTTACCCCTTTTTTCAGCCTTTATATCACCAAAAATAGTACCACCCAAACAACCACGAACAGTATTTGCTATTGCTGCTGGAAAATTTGCCGCACCAATATTTGGATTATACGCAACAGCATTTGCACCAAAAATATATGGTGTTTCGGCCGCTAATCTTAAAACAATATTAAAAAAAGTATTCACAGGTATATCTTGCAATGCTTTTAAAAATTTTTTCTCAGTAAAAAATTGTCCAGCATCTTTCATATATCCACTAGTCCGTTCTTTTGTTTTATCTAAAAAAGGTCTTTTATCCACAACAGTATTTAGCAACAATGTATCTTTTCTGTTTGCATTAAGTTTTTTATTCATGATACATTGATTTGTTGCATAGCCTGTTATTAATGTTGTAAAAATTAAAAAGCCAAAAGATAAACCGCTGGCTTGACCAACATTTTTTATAAACACCGGACCAAATAATTCTGAAAAATTACATATAAATTCATCAAAGCCACCACAAAAAGGTTGTGTATATTTTTCTACACATTGATCAATATATTTTTTAAAAACCGCCTCTGCATCATCATTATCTTTACATTCAATTTTAAGGTTTTTACATTTTTCCAAAACAGATTTCTTGCTCTTTTTATCAAGATTAGAAACAGCGGTTAATAGTAATTTTCTAAAATCTTGATTTTTAAAACAATTTTCTTCGTTAATTTTGCTCAATGTTTCAGCATTATTATTTAAGGTATCATCCGATAAAATTTTATTCATAACATCGGGATTCTTTTGTATATTTGTTAAAATCTTGTTGACAGCATTTAAGGCAATATTGTTTGTAATTGGGTTTTTGGTTGCAACTAATGTTTTGGATCTTAATGATTCCAGTGGTGAGTGAATAAGAGGGTTGTATGTTGTGTTAATTAAGGCTTGAACGGCTTTTATGTTAACATCTAAAATAGTAGCCAAAATTGTTCTTCTTATTAAAATTTGTTGATATGGCGCTAAATCTTTTGGTATTTGCCCCCACAAACCACCAATATTACCATTTGGCGTATTTTGTGGCTCACCAAGATTCATTGGGTTACCAAGTAAAACTGTTAATACAGTCGCCCAAATTGCACTATTAAACACAGCATCACGAAGTGCTTCTGGTGCATTTGTTTTTGTTTTTGCCAATATTGATGGTTTTACATATGTTACATATGTTTCTTTTGGGTTTTGCGATGCATTATTCATAGGTGTATTTTTAATATAGTAATAGATATTATATGTTTTATTGTTTTATGTCAATAATATTTTTAAATATATTTAAAACATATGTATCGCTCCCTATATAGCGCCATACATAGTTTTTGAATGGAATAATGCAGTGGGAGTTTGTTAATAAACTTTATATAGATGCTCAAAAATAAGTTTGCGAGCTAGTTTTAACTTTCAATAAAATAACAAAAATAAAACTAAAAATCGGCAGAAATAAGTAGTTTTTTTTGGGCCTCCTTCTGTTTGTGTACATTTAGTAAATATATGTGTTTGGGTTATTGCTTTTTCTATCCTGCCCATGATAATCCTTTTTCTTGAGAATATCACCTTTAAAGCCTTTCGGATGGTTGCTGGCATTGTTATTTTTATTAAATCTTTGCGGAGATGAATGATTATTTGGCTCCCAATCATCAGGTAATGCGTTAAGCTCATTCTTTTGAGCAAGAGGCAATATATTATTAACATAATAATTCCTATAGAGGGATCTTCTAGGTGTGTCATTATTAGCTAGTGAAGATGGTGTATGTTTGGTTTCTCTATGCGCTTCAACAAATACCCTAGTACTGTCTGATATGGTATTAAATAGTTTGCCATTCTTTATGTTTAGATGTACAATTTGTTTAAATGATAATGCTTTTTTTGTTGTTTGTTGTTGCTTATATTGTTCATTTTTTATTTGTATTGCTGTTTTTAAAGATTTAATACCATTCTTAAATATTTTAAATTCCTCATCAGCATAACTATGATATAGACTTGCTGTGTCTATTATTTCTTGCTTCTTTCTGAACGCATGATATAATTTTTTTGATAAGTCATCATTTGTTTCTTGGTTTGCCTTAGATGATGCTAATTCTAAAAATCTACCCCTATTTAAGAGTTTTTTTAAGCCTTCTTTATCACACTTACTCACAATATTACTCACATATTAATGTAACTTGCTTTTGTTAATTGCCCTGTCTTTAATATATATTGCAGTAGCTCAAATGGGTTATCTATTGCATCTTTTTCGTTTGCGCATATAGCTAATTGTTCTTTTATATCTTTTTTGATATTATCAAATTCTTCCAGTTTTTCATCGCATTGTCTATCGATATCAAGCAACAATTCTATTTTTTTATCATTAGTACGTAAAAAGCATCATAAAGCATGTCTTTCATTTTTTTAAAAACATTGTTATCATCTAAATATTGTTTAAAATCTTTTTTGAGCACGCCAGTTGATTCATGAATTTTTGCCGCAATACCCCCTTTATTGACAATGGTTTTTAAAAATAATGTATCTTGTTTTTTTGGGTCAAGTTTCCTAACCTCGATATACTATAAACTCCATAGATCGTTATTAACTTTATTAAGGTTGATAAGCCAAGGGACAAGGCGACATCTGCACCAGAATCTGGTGTGACAGGTATATTTTTAGATAATTTATACAAATCAGATATGCCACTATATGTATCTGAAAAATTACTATAAAAGCATCAAGAACTTTACGGACATCTGGTGTATATTTTTCTAAAATTTCATGAATATGTCTCATAAGAGCTCTCTTTGGATCATGATTATCTTTGCATTCAATTCCAACATTTTTACATACTTCTAAAATATATTTCTTGTTCTTTTTATCAAGATTAGAAACGGCAGTTGATAATAATGTGATAAAATCATTTTCTTCATTAATTCCGATAAGCGAATTATGATGTTCATTTAAAATCTTGTTGGTAGCATTTAAGGCAATACTTTTTGTAATTGGATTTTTAACAGGAATAAGTGTTTTTGTTGCACCAGATATAACATTAAAATTGAATTTATAGATTATTTTAGTTAAATTTGTAATAATTTTTTGATCAAATGGATCAGTTTTAGTAGAATCAAAAAAAGCCTTCATCATCGCTGTTGATGCGGTTGATTTTATTTTATCGATTGCTGTTGGATCTATAAATGTAATAAATTCATTTCCTTTCATTTTAATATCATTTCCTTTCATTTTAATATAAAATTAATGCATATAAAAATATAAATTATAATAGATGTTTAATAGGCAAGTTATTTTTCAACTATATTTATAATTATTTTATAAATAATAGATTGTAGTTTATTATTTTATCTAGATAAATAAATTGAAAAAATAGCTTGCTTTTTTTTTGATATATTATATTTGTATGTTGAGTTGTTTAAAATTAAAGGAATTGTGTATGTCATTTATAGCCAGTGTCACAGATGAAAGTGTTGATTTATCAAGTTTTATTCCGGTTATTAAAGTAATTGGAGTTGGTGGGGCAGGCGGAAATGCCATTGCTAATATTATGAGTTTAGAGGGTGTGCAATGCGTAATTGCAAATACAGATGCTCAATCTTTGGTTCTTTCTCCTTGTAAAAATAGAATTCAATTAGGCAGAACTTTAACGGCTGGCTTGGGAGCTGGTGCGTTACCGGAGATTGGTAAAAAAGCTGCATTAGAGAGCAAGGACGAGATTATGGAGTTTTTGAAAGGAACAAATATGGTGTTTATAACCGCAGGAATGGGTGGCGGAACTGGAACTGGGGCAGCTCCTGTAATTGCTCAAATTGCGAGAGAAATGGGAATTTTAACTGTTGCCGTTGTTACAAAGCCATTTAATTTTGAAGGTCATCATAGAATAGAATTGGCAGAGCAGGGCGTTCAGGAGCTAGAAAAACATGTAGACACTATTATAGTTGTTGCAAATCAAAAATTATTTAGAGTTTCAAACGAAAATACAACATTTACTGACGCATTTAGAATGGCTGATGAGGTTTTATATGGTGGCGTAAAATGTATTACAGATTTAATTACAATGCCTGGACTAATCAACCTTGATTTTGCCGATATTAGAACAGTTATGTCTAATATGGGATATGCAATGATGGGTTCAAGTGAGGCAAGCGGTGAAGGTAGAGCGACCACTGCAATCGAAATGGCAATTACAAACCCATTGCTTGAAAATGTTAGCTTAGAAGGAGCAAAAGGAATATTGGTTAATATTACTGGTGGACCAGATATGACGCTTTTTGAGGTTAACGATGTCGTTGCCAAAATTCAAGAACGAATTGATCGCAGTACTAGACTTATTTTTGGGGCAATTTTTGATCAAAATATGGAGGGTAAAATATCGGTAGCAGTTGTTGCAACAGGTGTTAACTCTATCGATAAAAAGGAAAGCCAAAGTGCTAAAATAATTAGCCACATCAAGGAAGAGACTGTGCAGCCAATTGAAAAAAGTATGCCAGCAAATAGGCCTCCTTATATGAAAAATATTCCCGTTAAAAATGAGGAACAAGTTAAATATGAGCCAGCATTATCATATATAGAGCATGAAGATGCATTTAATTTTTATCCAGAAACAGAAAACAAAGAAGAGTATAAAGCTAATATTCAAGCTGGAAACAAATTTAATCAAGATATTGAAAATGAAATTATTGGCGCAATTGGTGGTGATGAATTTTTGGCACAAGAATCTATATCTATGAATAAAAAAACATTTATGGAGATGGCAAGAGAAAAAGAGATAGATCAAGCAAAGCATAATATTTTAGATTTTGAAATAAATAATTCTAATAAAATTGTTAGACAAAATAAGCCTGATTCTGTACAGCCAATAATACCAATAAAATTAAATGTTGAAACGGAAGAGGAAGACAAGCCAATATTACGGAAAAATACCAGTATTTTTGCCAGAATGGCAAATATAATTAAGGATAAAAAAGTAGATTATGAAGTACCAAATCAAAAAAAAAACATAGAGATTGAAAATATAGATTTGGACAATAAAATTAAAAATACTCAATATCAAAGTGCCGATTTGTATAAAGATTTACCTTCAAAGCCTACATTTAGCGGTAGCTTTTTTTCTATCATAGAAAGTGACAATATAAAACAGTGATTAGACTTATAATCATATTATTGTTATCTGGATGCGGAGGGGAAGGTGGTCTCTGGAGAACACAAATTGGAGCATCTGTATTTGATGATTTTTTTGGTGGTGGCGGTGAAGAAAAAAAAGAAGAAATTATCCCACCTATTATTACCTATAATACATTAAAAGATAATTTACCAGCTGTGGATGATGCTGATTTTTCTTATCCTTTGCATAAAATTCAAGTTGGTGATCCGTTATTGAAGAGTATGGTTCCGTCTGCTGATTTTGATTTTGGCAAACCAATAGACGGTAAAGAATTAGAAATTTATAATACCGTAACTTCGGCCGGAGTTCTAGATTTATCATCTGTTATTGGAGACGGAGGTGATATTGATTTTCCTAAACCCGGTGAAGTGCAACTGCCATTTTCGGATTTAAATAGAGATCCTATGGTTACTAACCCCTTTACATCCCTTGAAGCTATACCAAGAGCTCCCAATTACGAGTTCTTTTTTGATGAAGTGCAAAAAAAACCACAATTTTTTGATTAAAAACTAAATCTTGCATATTAAAAACAATATTTTTTATTTAATATAAATAAAAGTTGTTTGTATGCTATTTTTTAGGAATATATTTCTATTCTTAGTGATATCCTTTGGGTCACTAAATACATCTAAGGCTTCGTGTAGTGCCAAGTTTCCGTCAACTGTATACACATTGGGTTTATTTGCAGCAAATATTTTACCTTATCCTGATTGCCAATGTGGTATATTTTTTGCATTAAATGATGGGTCGGCACAAGAGAATACTTTTTGTGCTTTTAACACGCTTGGTATAATCGCAGCGGCAACGTTGACGGCTAATATTGCTAGTTGTACGGCATACACAACTGCATTGGCAAAATTGCAAGCTAATCCAGTTACTGCAGGATCTGCTACAACCGTAGCCGAAGGTATAGAAACATCAACATTCTATGTTACTTATACCGCGGCGATAACGACTGCATTACAAACATTACGCGGAACGGCAGATTTACACGCAAAGAGAGTAACTGTCTGTAAAGTGGACAAAGATGATGTTTGGCCCGCTGCATACCCAGATTCTCATATAAAAGAATTATTAATAAAATCAGGAGAGGAACCAACCGTTGCTAATATAATAGATAAATACGACAAAATATGTCTTTATGACTCACTCAAAGGAAGCAGAAAATGGCTTAAATTTGAAGAATGCTGGATTGTAGATGGTGTTTATCACTGTGCATATGGCCCAGAGAATATAGACTCTTCTATAATGTTGTGCACCAGAGCTGGTTCTACATGCCCTTGTGCCATAAATAGCGATTATGGAACACTAGGAAAGCCAAACTATCAGAAAGATTCTAAGGGTGTAATTAAAACGGATACAAGTGCTCAAAATGGTGTATCAAAGAATACTTTAAAAATAGAAAATGATGGTACATATTTAAAACGAAGTGCGGAATATTATACAAAACATGCCGGTGCTCATTGTAGGGTATTAAGAAATATATCAAGGGCACCAATAACGCCGTCTTACAGCGGCATAGTAGATGATGTTTGTGATACTTGGGCTGGATATTCAAAAAACAGGGTCACATTAACTGCCGGAATTGTGCAATGCATTACAAGCACTATGCGTAATCTATTTGAAAAACCAATGCCAGGAACAAACATTGGTGTTACATTAACAGATAAGCAAAATATTCAATATAATCAATATACAAATGATATTAAAGTTGTTAATGATGCTATGTTAAATATCGAAAATATTAATAATAATTCTCAAGTATCATCATATTCTGTTGCACCAGATTTATTATCCCTGAATGCAAAAATTATAGGCATAAATAATAAAAGTTTATTTGGTGAATTAACAGGGCCAACATACGGATCATCTGTTGCGACCGTTAATGATAAATATAAAGATTATGCAAATAACATTAGCAATATAGATAATTTATTGCTACAAAATAAAGATTATCAAGATAAAATAGATAAATTAAAAAAAGATAATTTGGCATTATCAAATCAAAATGGTGCATTATATGGTATAATTCAAGATGATAAAGATAAGGTGGCAGAATTGAAGACATTGCAATTTGGTCAACAATCTGATGTAGACAATATACAAAAAAAGATAGATGGCCTTAATAGCGACATAGATACAAATAATATTGAACTTAAAAAATGCAGTTCCTATATAAATGGAAGAGGTGATCTGGCGGGTTGTGGTACTTGTGGGGCCGAAGTTCCAGCTGGTCAATGTATAATAAACAGCAGCACATATTCATGCTCTTGGCGTATGCTGAATTGCAACCAATGCGGAGATAGTGATTGTGGGGGTTCTTGTGATGAATATTGCTATGCAAACGACTATCAAAATCTTTTGTTACCAGAATGGAAAGTGGCACGAGATAAAGGTGTTACACTTAATGATTCCTTGGATGTAGAAAAAAATAATTTAAAAATTGCCACAGATAAACTAACCAATACCAATAATTTGTTAAGTATTGCAGAGCAAAAATTAAAGTCCGATGAAGAAAAATTAGAATCAAATTCAAAAATTATTGATGATAATGATAATGAGATTGACAGGTTGCAAAAATTAATCGAAGCAAACTATATTACTATAAATAATTCAAAAAATTCATCGCAACAATTGACAGTTGATTTTTATGATAACTTAAATGCGGTAAATCACGACTTGACATCTTTATTAAATGAAATAATTAACGAACAAAATCAGTTTATGGCAAATGCTTTAGCTGCCAATTCTGCAGTTGGATATACACCATTTCAAAGCTTACAAGGGGCTATGATGGGCTTTACATTGTTGGTGTTTGTGTTTTTTATGGTCTACATAGGATACAGAATGATTACGGGTGAGTTATCTGCAAATATTAATGATTTTTTACCAATATTATTAGATATAGCACTTGTTTATTATTTTGCAATTGGTGGTGCATGGAAAGATTTACTAATTAATTTTGTGGTAAATACTGCTAACGGTTTGGGTCAGTTAGCATTAGAAATACCGTTAAATGTAGCTGGAAATTCTGATAAATGTCAGTATTATCAAAATTATTATATTCCTGATCCCTCAGAGACAAAATGTAGCTTTGTTAATCCAAGTGGCTCTATTGATTTGCAAATAGTCACATATGAGCCAAAAACAGGTAAAGCTGTAAACGGGTGTATAAAGGGCCCTTATTTGCCAGCCCCACAATATGAAAAAATTTATAAACCCGTACTTTATGGCGTTTTAAATAAATATGGTGCAATAGAAAAAACTTGGTTGCCAGTTTATTGTAAAAACGATAATGATAGCACCAAATTTGTATTGGCCGATATTGCGGTAAATCAAATTACTGGCGATTATACAATGCTTTCTTGTAAAAAAGGTTATACAATGGAAGATGGATATAGGGTGTCGGAATTAAAAAAAATGGGAATCTCTCATAATAATCTATCAACCGATAGCTCGGGGGTTGTTCATACCGCAATAGAAATTGCTGGAGAAAATGGAACAATAATTAATGTTATAGAATCTATACAAAATGATACATTAAAAGTTACGACAGCAAACAATAAATACAAGAATAAAGTTTTTATGGAATCAATTAGATCGTCTGTAAATAAGTTTGAAAGACATTATCCAGTCGTTAATCAGTATGGTGTTTATCGTGATATGAGTTATGTTGCAATGTTTGATACGCTTGATTGTAAAATAATGCATTATTTTGGGTATACACCAGAAGATAAAGAAGATGTTATATACGTTAAGTTTGTATTAGGATTATTGCTTGCGTTTCCATTTGGATGGGTTGTCGGTATTTTATTATTAGCATTTGCAATAATGTTATTCTCAATGCTAGGAAAATTAACACAATCTTATATTGTATCTATGTCAACTTTGATGATTTTATTGTTTATGAGCCCCATGATATTTCCGTTAAAATTATTTCCTCAAACAAAAGGATATTTTGATGAATGGATTAAAAAAGTTACAGGATATCTTGCTAATATACCCATTTCTATGTTAATTATTGGTCTTATGATAGTAATATCTGATTATACAATATATGGCCCAGCTAGTCAATATGTAGCTAATAATGTTTTTAATTCAGATGGCACAATAAATACTCATTGTGCAAATGATTCAAATTTATCAACCGCACCTTTTGTTTGTTTGGCATATTATTTTAGTAACAATATTCAATGGGTTGGAATTACGGCATCTTCTGCTATAATTCCGGTTCCAAATGTTCCCAAAGAATTTTATGGAATAATTTTTAAATCTTTGCTTACTGGTGTCGGTGTCGCAGCCGCTATGATGTTTGTTGTGGATATACTTGACGGCGTATTGTTAAGCGTAGGAGGGGGTGCGGATACAAAATTAAATGCATCTATGTTTAATAGCAGTAGTGGACTTGCAAGTCAAGCTTTTGCAAGAATTGGTGCGACTGCCAAACTTGCTGTTGATGTTCCATCAGATATTGCATCAAAAGCTAAAACCACAATTAAGGATGTTGGTAGAGCTAGTGTTGATGGCTATAATAAACAAAAAAGAGGACAGGGCCATAATAAACAAACAAAAGAAAAGGGCTATAATAAACAAACAAAAGGAAAGTAATATTATGATTAAGATTTTTATATCAACATTGTTGATCTTTAGTTCAAATGTTTATGCGGCTGTTCCTGCAAAAGATAGTAGCGTGGGAAAGGTTTTGGAGGGCGCTTTTTCGAAATACGGATCTTGCTATATAAATTTTTTAGCTTGGGGTAGCGATATACCAGATGAAGATAAATATTGTAATATACTTAATGGCGTAGTTGTTGCCTCTGCTGTGTCAGGTTTTGCAGCAGGCTTTAGTGCTGGCGCTATTCTGGGTCCATTTGCTAAAGCAACGGCTATTGCTGGAGCAGTGGTTGCCGTTGCCATAGATGTTAGTATAACCTTTGCGATTGCGTCTGGCATAGCAAATGAAGCTCATGTATGCAGAATAACACCAGATTCTGATGATATACAGCCTGGTGCGTACACAAACGAACATATAAAGCAGCTATTAAAAAGGGGCGGAGAAGGTACAAATATAGAAAACATAATAGATAAATACAATAAGTTGTGTATAGAATATCATAATACTATAATTTGGTTAAAACAAAATGAATGCAAGTGGATTGATGGAGCTATGTTTTGTGCATTCAGCTTAGCTGATTCTAGCGATCACACAACGGCTGATACAAGAAATGTCAATAC
Source organism: Rickettsia typhi (assembly GCA_945876965.1). Taxonomy (GTDB): domain Bacteria; phylum Pseudomonadota; class Alphaproteobacteria; order Rickettsiales; family Deianiraeaceae; genus CAMCQG01. The sequence continues at coordinate 22,529 of CAMCQG010000004.1, read as the reverse complement.
GGATAATTCGAAGGATCCAGAATATTTATGCGGAAGAGTTTCGTCAACCTGCCCTTGCGCATTTAATTTAGAATTTGGTAGTTTAGCATCTCCTAAGTACAAAAAAGATTCAGATGATAAGTATTTAATGAACGATGATGGAACAATGCAAATGGAAGATCCTGATAAATACAAACAAAGAGCTGCCAGGCATTGCAGAGCTTTGCGTCAAATAAATACGGCACCAGATTCTATTCCAATGGATTACAGAGGGATAATAGATGATGTTTGTAATACTTGGTCAGGATATTCAAAAAACAGTGTCACATTATCTGCCGGTGTGGTGCAATGCTTTGAAAGCACTATGCGCAATCTATTTGAAAAACCAATGCCAACATCAAATATTGGTGTAATTTTAACAGGCGAACAACAAACACAATACAATCAATATGTATCTGATGCATTGATTATAACAAAAACTATAAATATAACCGATAATATAACACAAAATTCTCAGGCATCATCATATTCGGTTGCACCAGATTTATCAGTTTTGCAAAATAATATATCAGCGATAAATGATAGATCTATTTTTGGAAAGCTAACAAGAGATCAATATAAAATAATGATATCTTTAATTAATTCTGGATATACAGATTATGCAAACAATATTAGAAATGTGGATAATTTATTACTACAAAATAAAGATTATCAAGATAAAATAGACAAATTAAAAAAAGATAATTTGGCATTATCAAATCAAAATGGTGGATTATATGGTATAATTCAAGATAATAAAGATAAGATAGTAGGGTTGAAGACATTGCAATCTGATCAACAATCCGATGTAGACAATATACAAAAAAAGATAGATGGTATTAATAGCGACATAGATGCAAATAATATCGAACTTAAAAAATGTAGCTCCTATATAAATGGAATTGGTAATCCGAAGGGTTGTGGTACTTGTGAGAAAGAAGTTCCAGCTGGCAAATGTATAATAAACAGCAGCACATATTCATGCTCTTGGTCTATGCTGAATTGCAACCAATGCGGAAGTAAGGATTGTGGAAATTCTTGTGATAATTATTGCTATGCAAATGACTATCGAAATTATTATTTACCTGCATGGAACATTGCGCAAGGTAAAGTTGCCACACTTAATAGCTCCTTAGAGACAGAACAAGATAATTTAAAAATTGCTAAAGATATTTTAACCGATACCAATAATTTGTTAAGCATTGCAGAGCAAAAATTAACTGCCGATCAAGAAAAATTAGGACAAAATTCAAAAACGATTGATGATAATGATAAAGAGATTACTAGATTGCAAAAGTTAATCGAAGCAAACTATATTACTATAAATAATTCAAAAAATTCATCACAACAACTGACGAACGATTTTTATGATAGTGTTAATAAAATTAATAAAGATCTTAATGTTTTATTGATTGAAATAACAGCAGCACAATCAACTTTTATGGCAGAAGCATTGGCGGATAATTCTAAAAAACAAGCTTTAACCCCCTTTCAAAGTTTGCAAGGGGCTATGCAGGCATTTGTTACGATATTATTGGTTTGTTATGTTATGATGATAGGATATAAAATGATGAATGGTAATTTATCACTCAATATGACATATCTTGTTCCTATATTTGTTGATATTGCGATAGTTTATTATTTTGCAATGGGTAATGCTTGGAGAGATTACTTTTTTAATATGATTTTAAGTGCATCAAAGGGGTTAGGGCAATTTGCAATGGAAGTTACAGCAGATTATGAGGTAAGAACTGGCGATAAATGTAATTTTATGGATGCCTTTTATATACCAAAGAGCACAACTGAAAAATGTAATTTTCCAAATATGAGCATTAGTTCAAGTCAAGATCGTTATGCTCAAAAAATTGTACATTATAGCCTTAAAGATAAAAAACCCAGAATAGGATGCATGCGTGGACCTTTTATTCCAAGACCAAACTATGAAGCTGTATATATTCCTGTTGAGTATACAGGTGTAAGCTCTGATTATGATTTAACGCAGACACAATATTTACAGGTTTATTGTTTTGATACAAACGACAGCACAAAGAGAATCGCAGCGACTCTTGCAACGAATCAGATAACAGGAAAGGCAACAAAGTGGATGTGTCCAAAAGGCTACACTATGGAAGATGGCTATAGGGCATCGGAATTAACTAGTCTTGGTATTAGCGATTTAAGTGGTGTTAAAAGTGATACATATGGTGTTGTAAATACCTCGATAAATATTTTAGATTCCAGTGGTAATATTATAAATATTGTTAAAGGTATTACCAATCTAGAACTTCAAATGCTAACATCTACACAAAAATATTCTCGTACAAAAATATTAGAAAGCGTTAGAGCAAATAATAATGCTAAATACAGGCAATATCCTATAATACAAAAATATGGAGTCAATAGAAATATGGATTATGTTGGAATGTTTGATACCCTTGATTGCAAAGTTATGAGATATTTGGGTTATAATGCCAATAATTCTGACGATATTTTATCAATAAAATTTTTAATAGGAGCACTTTGGGCTGGGCCATTAGGCATTGCAATTGCAATCTTGACATTATTCATTGGGTTTTTATTTATTTCGATGGTTGGCAGGGTAGTTCAAGGTTATTTAATTTCTATTGGTGCAATTACAATTTTACTTTATTTGTCGCCACTGGTTATGCCTTGTATGTTGTTTCCAGAAACAAAAGGCTATTATAATACATGGCTTGATAAAATAAAACAATATACAACAGGTATCCCTATTTCACTATTAACAATTGGTTTTATGGTGATACTTACAGATTATATATTTTATGGATCACCAGCGGAATACGATTATTATAGTGTATTTAAAGATGATGGAACAGTAAATACTTCTTGTGGATCAATAGATCCGGCAAATGCTCCGCTTATTTGCTTATTTAATATTATGAGCAATGCGGTTTCATCGGAAAGCTGTGTAATTGGAACATGCGCTAGTATTGGTGATAACTTTGGTAAATATCTTGGTGTGTTAATTTTAAAATCACTAAGGGCTATTGTTGTGTTGAATGTTATTATGGATAGCTTGGGCAAAATTGAAGATTTTATGGGATCTATGCTTGGTGTTTCTGCTGATACAACCCTTAATGGCTCGATATTCAATAGTAGCACTGGTCTGTTTAATCAATTGAAAGCAAGAACATTGGCAACAATGCAAGCCCCTATTGATATGGCAATTGATGCTGGTAAAAAAATAAATACAGCCAGAAAAGAAGCAAAATCAAATAAAGCCAGAAAAGAAGCAAAATCTCGTAAGCAGTAATTTTAATCTAAATAATTTTTGAAAATCGTATTTTTTAATAAAAAATTTGCTTTTAAAAATAATAATGTTATTTAGCATAGATTATTAATATATTTCATATGACTGCAAAAGATTTTTCTATAACAAAAAGCAATGTAGCAATTGAAGGTTTAAGAACTGATGGTGAAACGGATTTTGTTCATATTGGTCTTAAAGAGGTTGCTATTGATACAAATTATTTGCCAATAGATGACCCAAAAGATGATTACATGAACGATAAACAAATGGCGTTCTTTAAAAAGGTGTTATTAAATTGGCGTCAAGATTTGTGTGAAAAAACACAAGAAACAATGTCTGCTTTATCTGAAGATTCTGATGAAAGAAGGGTTTCGGAGGAGGGTGATTTTGTCGCAGAAGAAGAAAGATTGTTAACTGAGTTGCGAACAAGAGATAGATATCGTAAATTAATTCATAAAATTGAGGATGCTTTAATAAGAATTGAAATTGGAGAATATGGATATTGCGAAGAAAGTGGAGAAGAAATAGGTATTCCAAGATTAATGATAAGGCCTATTGCAACGCTTGCAATCGCTCAGCAAGAAGGACATGAAAAGGCAGAAAACACAAAAGAAGAATCTGAGTATAGCCATCAATTGCTAATCAACGATGATAGCTTGCTGGATCCAATGCCATCTTAGTGTATGCAAGGTAATTTATATTTTTCGATAGAAGAAAAGTATCAAAAACAAATAGCTTTATTGCAAAATTTTTGTAACAACGACACAGAATATGGTCTTGTTATTTGTTTGGATAGCGATGAAGGATTAGATTTTATGACACAGTTTTTTGTTGCACAGGGTGCAATAATTATTGACATAGAAAATGAAATTATGCCAAATAATAAAATTTGTGTTGTGCAAAATATTGACATACTGTTAAAACATGACAATAAAATTGAGTATGCAAGACTTTTAAAAAAAATTATAGATGAATATATAGATAAAAAAATTATTTTTACCACAAAAAAAAATATCGATTCTTTTGTTTTACCAGATTTATCATCAAGAATAAAATCATTTTATCATATATATGTTTGATAGCTATTTACGGCTTGCTGCTAATACATTTTTTTCAAATTTGATTTTTCCTATAGATCAAGAATATGTTGAAATTGTTATGCTATCCGCAGTTATACCTTATAATAAGTTTGCTATTTATGGGATTATATTTATTTTTAAGTTTTTGGCATTATTTTTTAATATGCTGATTGGTCTAGCGGCTTATAATAGTTTTAAAAAATTTATAAATTCTAAAGGGTTAAATAATATTATAATATCAAGATATTTTTTTGATAAATATTGCTTTTGGTTTGTTCCTTTATTTGCTTTTATATCCCCCTTGCTTTTGATTGTATTTAGTTCGTTTTGTGGCTTTTTAAGATTATTTAAATTTAGGGTTTTATCGGCAATTGCGATAGAAATAATTATAGATTGTATTATAGCAATATTTTTATAATCATACTTGACTATAATCTAATTTATGTTATTTATGGTTGTGTAAATTAAATTATAAAAATATGAAAGTTGTTGATATAGCAAAAGATATTGTTCATTTATCTAGCAAATATGGGTACCCATGTAATCACACTAAAATACAAAAATTATTATTTTTGTATGTTGGTTTTTGTTTGTTTAACGGAACCAAGGCAGAAGAAGAGCTATCATTGATTATGGATGGAAAAGAAATTGAAATGATGGCAGTCGTTGATGAGCAACCAAAAGCATGGCCATATGGTCCAGTTTTTGTAAAGGTTAATAATAAATATCAAGAAATTGAAACTGAGGGCTTAGCAGAAAATTATTCATTAAAAGTTAAGGATGAATTAAGTAAATTAATTTTGGCAGAAACTGTTAAAAAATATGGCAGAGTGGAATCTGGACAGCTAAGTGAGTGGTTGCAAAAAGAAGGGTCTCCTTGGAAGGCGGTTCAGACAATAGATGGAACTGGATGGGATGTTGAGATTCCGCTAGATTTAATGCGTGAATATTTTGATAATAATTTAGAAAATATAATTCATGATAAGCGAGTTGTAGCTTCTCATGTGGTCAAAAAAGTTGTAAATGATAACATTTAGATTTATTTATTTTTTAAATTGACTTATATTCAATACATATTATTAATTTTTTAACAATTATTTTAATTATTATGACATTATGAGAAGATATATTTTATTTATTTTTTGCATTTCAATTTTTGCATTTCAATTTGTTTCGGATGTAAATGCTGTTGCAAGACTTGCTACTGGTTGCACAAAACAAACTGGCACTGGTTCTGCGGGAACTGGTTTGGATGGTAGTAACTGCGATTCTCAGTTGGTATGTGGAGATAGTGGTGTTTGTGCCTACCCAACAGAAGTTGGCTGTGTAGGAACTGGAGGCATGGGAAATTCTGGTTGTGGAATAGGTCAAAAATGTATGAGTGATGCTGGTGCAAATGCTGCTACTGGGCAAGGTGGAGTGTGTCAATCAGCTGGCGGTGGTTCAGCCGAAAACAATGCAATTGGAGATATTTTATGTAATACATATAAAATTGCAACAGGTAAAGTTGGTAGAGGTATTATAGTTGTGGTACTATTTGTTACCGGTATATCGTTTTATCTTGGTAAAGTGCAGTGGGGAACAATTGTTGCGATTGTAATCGGTGCAGGATTATGTTTTGGTGGTCCAGCGATTGTATCTGTTATGGTTGGTAAAAATTTCTTATGTTAATTTTTAAAGAATAGTTTTTTAGTAGCCGACAACCGAATATTTATTATTTTTTCCTTATAAGATGAATAATAAATATAAAGAAGTTGGCTCTAATTTTTTTATACGAAACCTTTTTAAGTAAGGTATTTATTTGCGTTGCTATCTTATATTTTTGCATATTAATGTTGCAATAGAAATTTATATCTTAAAAAATATCAAAGCACATCTAAAAAACATTAAAAATTAATTCAAAATTATTGGTTTTGTGTTCCTATAATTACTTTTTTATCTAAGCTCATTATTTAAAGATTAGTAAATTTATTAATTAAAAGATTAATACGTATCTATCGATAAGGCGATAAAATATCTAGACACTGATAAATCCTATCGTAAAATCTCCTCAACAACATTAATAATAGAAAAATTTATTAGTTTGTATATTTTTTTTGGCATAATTGTCATTGATTGCGAAACAACAGATAGCCTTGTTCCGTGCTCAATAAACACTTCTTTATTAAAATTTTGATCTATATAAACCTCTTCAACGGTATTTTTTGATAAACTAGAAATATTTTTATATTTTGTGGCACTTGTATTTGGAGCAATAATGGATATCTTTTCTTTTATAATAATATCAATAATAGCCATATCAATTTCTATTTCTGTAAGCTTTTGAAGTACATTGCTAATTCCGATACCAGTTACAGCACCAACAGAAATCATAGCAGGACTTAATCCTATAATAGCCGCGGTACTGCCACCAAAAATTGCACCAGCAATAGTATCTGGCTGTGATACACTAGAAATTAAACTTTTATCTTTTGGGGCATGTTCACCTATTTTTAAATTATGTTTCCCTTCTCCAGATGCAATCAATATACCTGCATCATCTATTCCAAATGCGGTTCTGTTGTTTTCTAAATCAGCAACATTGTTTATAATATTATTATCTGTTACGCTTTTATAGATCCAATATTTACTTATTTTATCCAATGTTTCACCTGTAATTGGTACAACATTCATAATACGAATATCAATAACTATATCTGCTTGCTCTGGAGAATATACAATCTTATATTTTGTATTGGCACTTATGTGGTTTATTAATAAATTTTCGGCTAATAAATCTGGTACAGCAGTTAAATTTGCAACCTTAATATAAATATTATTTTTTTTTGCATCTTTTTGTATAAAATTAATATTATTTGTTAAGTGAATAATTGGATACTCATTTAATGTTTTTGAAATATTAGAAACACTGGTGCATCCTGATAAAACAACATAAATAACAGCAAAAAAAATGTATTTATATTTATAGAAAAACATAATATATTATATATAACATAGATTATATCTAATTTTTTATTTTCTATGTTATAGTCAAGATGTATTTTAATAAAATTTTTTTGGAGCTTTAAAATTATCTTTTTTGTTTAAAAAAATCACATAATAACTGTGAACACTCAGATTCCATAATATTATCGTATATTGTTAGCTTATGATTGTTTGTATTTATGTTTGTTTGTGATCCAATATATATGTTTTTTATGCGAGCTAATTTTATTGCAAAATTGCACATTTGACACGGTTCAAGGGTTACATAAATACTGCAATCAATAAGTCTATATTTGCCAATTTTAGTGGCTGCATTTTTAATTGCCTCAATTTCTGCATGAGCTGTTGGGTCACATTTTGTTATCATTTGATTTTTACCGCGACCTATTATATTTCCGTTTTTATCGATAATTACGGCGCCAACAGGAACTTCTCCATCGCAATTTTTGGCTTCATCGATAGCATATTGCATGTATTTGTTAAACATTATTTATGTGCTTTCTAATGTTTTCGGTTATACAATCTAAATCATAAACCAGCGATTTATCTGTTTTCAATTTTTCTTTGAAAGATGCTATAGAGTGTATAATGCTTGCATGGGCAGAAAATCCAAAATTTTTAGCAATTTGAGCATAAACTAACCCACAAATCTCGCGACACAAATATATTGCCATAGACCTTGCAAGTTTATTGTTTACTGTTTTTTTAGAACTAAGTATATCATTGTTTGATAGCTGATAATATTCTGCAACCTGCCCAACAATCATTGCTATATCGTTATTATAAGTTATAATATTACCTTGTTTTAAAAGTATATCTGATAATAAATTTTTAATTGCAGGAATTGTAATAACTGGTATTGATGATAAATTAATTCTAATTCTATCAATTGCTCCTTTTAACTCGCGTGTTCCGCCAACAATATTGTTTGCTAAAAAATTTATCACCTCAGAAGACATATCAATATTATATTTTTTTGCAATATGAATTGCAATTTTTTGCTTTAAATCTATATTAGATTTTGAAATACTAATAAACACAGCAGAAAGTAATCTTGCATATAATCTTTTGCTATCTTTAAAAGTAGAAATATCAGATGTTGTTGTGATTATTACATCTTTTCCGCTATCAAGCATAATAGATATTATAGAGCCTAATTCTTCCATAGTTGATTTGCGATGTGCAATAAACCCTATATCATCAATTAGCAAAACATCATTAGCTATAATAATATTCCTCATATCAAAAAGCTTATTTTCTTTTACTGCTGTAATATATTTGCTACTAAAAACCTCAGCTGATAAATAATGTGTATTTTTTATTTTGTTAACAGAAGAATATTGTTCTGCTGATTTTAATAAATGTGTTTTACCGACACCTACATCGCCAGTTAAAAAAATTATTGTTCCGTTTTGTAAAATTTTTTCTGTTTTCCCTACAATACTGCACACCGAATCAAAAGCAATTTTATTATCGTCGTTAACTATAAAATCATCAAAAGAATGTCCTTTATATTCATCTATTGAAACAACATTATCTATATGATTATTTGGTATCTCAAAAGCATATTGTTCTATTTTTGAAACATCGGTACATGCAATAGGTTTTATATTTGATTTTGGCCAAGATATTGTGCAAAAATGTGAAATATCTTGAATTAAATTTTGATTTATAAATTTTGCAACATCTTCTGTTTCTGTTTTTATGATCAAAGTTTTTTTGTTAGCAAAATATACGCAATTTTGTAACCATTTTTCAAAAATATGATTACCAAAATGATCAATAAAACCTTGTTTTAAAAAGGAGTTCAAAGAAACATCAATTGATTGATTTTTGCAGATCATCATAAAAAATAACTACTTAATAAAAGTTATAGAATGTAGCTACTGGACGATATTTTAAAAAGAAAGCAATATATTTGCATTTTATGTAAATTTTTTGCTTGACACGAAGATGCAATTTTTGTCATTTTATAAAAAAACTAGATAACGCAAATTGTTCTACATTGTTATACAATAATACCGACTGAATAAAAATTTCCTTGTGATGTTTTTATTATTTGCTTTCTACGGGCAATTGGTTTTGATGTTCTGGCAAGATATCTGCCCTTGTTATAAGCTGATGTTAATTCGTTGTGTGACTTAACTTTTTTTGATCCTTGGTGGTTATTAAATTTTAAATATACGATATTATTTTGGACACTTGTTTTTTGACTAACGCTAACAGTATTTCCATATGAAATAAATGTTTGGCTTACACGAGTTGTGTCAGAATACGCTCTTGATATCATAATCCCCCCTTATATTAATATATATTGACAATAATATCATTTATATTTTTTATTGCAAGTGAAATATAAAAAATATTGGTTATGAAAAAAATTACTATACTCCCAATAATATTGATTGCTGTTATTGGGTGCATATTGTTTAGAAATTTTTTTATAAGCATCAACGATGCCGTCGTTATTTTTATGCACAATATATCAGAAACAAATCTTGTTATAAAACTAATTCCTTATCATAAATATATCAAAATATTGTTGATGATTCTAGCAGCTATACCACTTTTACAAACATCAAGATTATTAAAAACAAGGTCAGCCAAAGATGTTTCGGTTATGTATCAATTTTTTACAATTACCGTTATAACCTGTATAAATATTGATATTTTTAGAAGTCAGTTTGGAAAGGCCGATGTTAATAGTTTTATCATATTTTGTAGGTATGGAAAAGTGTTTTTTTATAACATTAATATACTTTTGATATTTGCATTGTTGAATAAATTAACCAAAACAAATCTTTTTATAATTGGTTGCTTTTTTTTAACACAAATATTTATTATTTTGGGAATATTTATGTTTCCCAAAATAATGTTCAATATTGTTTGCCATGAAATGATAGGTATTTTTATTGCAATAATATTTGCAATTGGTATGTTTAAGCCTACTTTACAAATTATAAAAACAATCAAAAAAAAGACAGCGAACGATGTTTCTATGTCATATTATTTAGCATTCTTTACTTTTGTATTTTTATCAATAATTGATAGCTTTATAATGTTTCAAATTAGCGGCATTTCTGTTCCAATTAGAACAACGATGGCAAATTGTATAAAAATGTGTCTTTACTTGGCAACATTTATAACAATTTTTTATATTAGATATGTATATAAGAACAGTAAAAATATATGAATTATAATGCTTTATTTGACAGTAAAATAGACAAATTAAAAATTGAAAACAGGTATCGTGTTTTTAAAGAAATAAATCGCAATTCTGATACTTTTCCTATTGCAACAGATACAAATGGAAATAAAATTACTGTTTGGTGTAGCAACGATTATTTGGGTCTTGGTGTTCATAAAAATATTGTAAAGGCAGCATTAAATGCAATTAATGAGTATGGAGTTGGTTCCGGTGGAACAAGAAATATTGGTGGCACGCATCGTGAAATTATAGAGTTAGAAAATTCTGTTGCAAAGCTAAATCAACAAGAAGCTGGATTGGTTTTTACATCAGGTTTTGTTGCCAATGTTGGAACAATATCTGCTATTATAAAAATGATTCCAGATATTATTGTTTTTTCTGATGAAAAAAATCATGCATCCATTATAAATGGAATTAAATCAAATAACGCAGAAAAACATATTTTTAAACATAATGATATGTTGCATTTAGAGGAATTAGTATCACAATATTCTGTTGATAAACCAAAAATTATAATTTTTGAAGGTGTTTATTCTATGGATGGAACTATTGGAAACATATTAGAGATAGTTAAAATTGCAAAAAAATATAATTGCTTAACTTATGTAGACGAGGTTCATTCTGTTGGTTTATATGGCAGTCGTGGGGCTGGAATTACTAATTTATTTGACTTAGAAAACGATATAGATATTATTCAAGGTAATTTTGCCAAAGGTTTAGGTGTGGTTGGTGGATATATTGCGGGTAAAAAAAATATTATCGATGCAATTCGTTCTTATTCTAGTGATTTAATTTTTACAACATCATTACCTCCTGCAATTTGTGCCGCTGCAAAAAAATCAATAGAAATTGTTATGTCAAGCGAAGGGTTGTCGTTGCGAAATAACCAAATGATTGTTGTTAAAAAAACCAAAGAATTGTTATCTCAAAATGGTTTATATGATATAAAAAAAGATAACCCAACTCATATTATACCCATTATAATAGGTGATGCAAAAAAAGCTGAGCAAATTTCGCAAAATTTGTATAATAATCATGCAATTTATGTTCAAAATATTAACTATCCTACTGTTAGTGTTGGCTCAGAAAGATTGCGAATCACACCAACGCCATATCATACAGATTTTATGATAAACGATTTGGTTAAAAGTTTAGTAATATCTAGCCAAAAAGAAGTAATTTAGCAAGAATGCTATCATGATAGGTGGGGCAAATGGAAATGCCTCTGATTTTGTGTGTTTTTTCCAAGCTGTTCCAAAAAATATACCAATAACACCAAATAATCCCATAGTTGTCAATAAATTTAACCCAGATGTTGCAAGTGGTGCCATAACTGCTACAATTTTAACATCTCCTATTCCAAGCGGATCTTCGCCTATTCGCCACATAACTATTTGCCTGCAAAACAACATAAATATAGTCCCGCAAAATGCAAAAATTACACAATCATATACATTTTTACCGTCTACATAACATAGCATAGCAACAGCTAAAAGCATTATAAAATCAATAAAATCCGATGCCATATAATATTCAACATCTATTGCAATTTGAATAAAAACACATGTGCATAATATCATCAGTGCGGCAGTTTTTAGTGAGTAATCAAATTTATAAAATATAAACATGGTACACATACCCATTCCAAGTTCAATTAGGGGGTATCTAAGTGATATTTTATTTTTGCAAAACAGGCATTTTCCACGATAAAAAATATAGCTAAATAAGGGAACCATTGTTCTTTTTGCAAGGGTTTTTTTGCAGTTTGGGCAAACCGATCTAGCCCCTTTTATGCTTAATGTTTCGCTAAAAATTCTGTGCCCAGCAAATGTTGCAAAGCTACCAAAACATAATCCAAAAAACAACAGCGAAATATATTCAAATATATTAAATAAAATTGTATCAATCATTTAAAATTTATCAAAATAAATATTATTATCAATCATAAGATTTTTTATGTAATAGTCAATAATTTTTATATTAGATAAATTTTAACTATTCAACATTTCTGCAAACCTCACTAATATGCCCGCATTGGGTTATGGTTATGCCATCTTGTTTTGGGGTTTTATTTTTTGGAAATACAAATCCAAATCAACTGTGTTTAACTGCAATTTTGATAACTTAAATCATAAAAATTATTGACTTTTATCATATATGGTTTATTTTGATGTTACGATTGGATTTTTTTGATTCCATGTGTGTGTTATATTATAATAATAACTTTGAATTATATAAAAAAGTATGAGTAATAAATATGAAAATTCATTTTCTGATTTGTGGAAAAAAAATAATGGTTTATTGAGCGCAATAGACTCTGTGTCCAAAATTATAGATAAAGCAAATATAAAAATTGATATTTATTCTCAAAAACTAAAAGATGAACTATATGCGAACCCAGAAATACTTAGTAAACTGATTGCTAAGTTAGATAATAAAGCAATCAAAGTTAGAATTGTTGCTAATAAAATAAAAGAAGATAGCAATATAAAGGTTATTACAGATTTTTTATCAACAAAATATCCCAATTTTACTTTTTTGGAACTAAATAAAAATGAGCCAGAAGATATGTTGGATTTTATAATATCTGATGATAAATATATTAGAATTGAATTTGATAAAGAAGGCAACAGGGCAAGATTTATAGATGGAGATGAAGCGGGTGAGCAAAAAGAGGCTCAAGATTGGATACCAAATCTTAATAAAAGACTACAATCTATAATTGACAAAAAATCATCTTAATACCAATATGATGACATTTGTGATATTTTTGTTAACCATTCAATTGTATGTTTTTGTTATCGATAAAGATCAGTTAATTGCAAAAAATATTACAGACAAGGCTAGAATAAATCTTAATTCACAAAAGATAATAGAAATATTAAAAAGTTGTCAAAAGATATCAACTTTTTTGCTGATTAAAGATACAGAAGTACAAAATATGAACAGTAACTATATGCCAAGTTCGGCAAAAACACTTCTCACAAGTACATCATCAGATATGTCGTCTTTGAAAAATAATGTAGAAAAACTAGGTAGCAATATAAAAGAAGAATTGTTAGAATTGGAATTTGAAATAAAAGAAAAATTAGAATCTGAAACAAAAGTAATTATGTGCGAACCAAAAAATATAGAATTTAGTTTAGATGATAAAAAATGGAAAAAATGGCTTGTTAAACTAACAACTTATTGTATAGTTCTTTTTTCTATATCATATTTTACCGTTGGACACTGGGATGAAAAACAAAAATTATTTTTTAGTATAACGGTCAATATAATACCTATTGATTGGGCTCAGATTGTTACAGAAATATTATATCTGTTCTCATTATTTGGCATAATATGGGAATGTTATTTATTGTTTTCATTTATTGAAAAAATAAAAACAAAACAATATCAGTATAATGCCTTAATATCAAAATGGAGCAATATGAACGATGACAATAATCATTTATATAAAAAAATAACAAATAGCATTAATTCTATCGAGTCAGACATTGCAGACAGGACAGATAACAATTTCATGAAACAGATCATGCGACAGAAGATAAGAGACGCACATTTAAAGGGGGGCTTAAAATAAGCAAGTATTTTTTTCTAATCACTCAACATTTCTGCAAGCCTCATTAATATGCCCGCATTGGGTTATGGTTATACCATCTTGTTTTGGAATTTTATTTTTAGGCAAAATAAAGTTGGTATATCCTAGTTTTATAGCCTCATTCACGCGGTTTTCAAGCCATGGAACGCTACGAATTTCGCCAGATAACGCAACTTCGCCCAGCACGACTAAATCTTCTTTTATCGGTTGATTTTTTTTAGCGTTTATAAGGCTAACAGCAACGGCAAGATCGGCTGCGGGGTCAAGGGTTTTAAATCCGCCAGCCATTGATAAATAAATATCTCTATCGTTTAAAACAATTTTGCATCTGTTTTGCAAAATAGCAATAATCATAGCCAAACGGTTTGAATCCCAGCCAACAACATTTCGGCGAGGGGAGGGCAGGTATGACGGGGCCGCCAATGATTCAACCTCGGTAATTACAGGTCTTGTGCCTTCCATGGCAACAAAAATTATTCCACCTTTGCCAGATTGTCTTTGTTGCATAAAAAAACTTGATGGGTTGCTAACTTCTTCTAAGCCTTTTGATCCCATTATAAAAATTCCGGTTTCGGCAATTGATCCAAAACGGTTTTTTACCGAACGAAGCATTCTAAATTCTTTGTCACTTTCGCCTTCAAAATATATAACCGTATCAACCATATGTTCAAGCAATTTAGGTCCTGCAAGTTGTCCATCTTTGGTAACATGACCTACTAAAATAAGTATTATATTACGGTTTTTGCAATAGTTTATAAGTTCAAAAGTTGCACCTTTAATTTGATTGACAGTCCCCGGATTTGCTTCAATTGTAGATAAATAAACTGTCTGAATTGAATCGACAACCAATATATCTGGAATATTTTTTTCTATTTTATGCAAAACATCCAAAACAGAACCCGTAGATGCAACTATAATATCTTGATTTGAAAAACCTAATCGTTCTGCACGCATATAAATTTGCGATGCCGATTCTTCTCCGCTCATATAAAGCACAGATTTGCCTTTTTTTGATAAAACGCCAGCAAGTTGCAACAAAAGTGTTGATTTTCCAATTCCCGGTTCGCCGCCAATAAGAGTTGCACCACCACGCACAAAACCGCCCCCCATAACACGATCAAGTTCGCTGATTCCGCTTGGAATTCGTTCAACAATTTCGGCTTTTTGGTCTGATAAATTAACAAATTCAATTTTGCGACTTTCAAACTTTTTTTTACCCAAATCAAGCCCTGTTAAGCTACCAGATTTGCTTGCCACTTCTTCTTCAACAACCGTGTTCCACTCGCTGCAATCGGTGCATTTTCCTACCCATCTACGATGTTTTGTGCCACATGATTGACACACAAATTCAGTTGCCATATCTAGAAATATTAAAAATGTATACCAATCCCAAATGCATTAAGCACAGATTCATGGATAGATTCCGAAACTGTTGGATGAGGAAATACTGTTTGCATAAAATCTTGCTCAACAAGTTCAGCTTGCTTTCCGAGCGTGATACCGCCAATTAATTCTGTAACTTCGTGACCTATTAAATGAGCACCTAGTAATTCACCGGTTTTAGCATCAAAAATTGTTTTTACCATACCAAAAGGCTCTCCAGCGGCAATTGATTTGCCGTTTGCCATCAATGGGAATTTGCCAACTTTATAATTGAGATTATCTTTTTTTGCTTGTTCTTCGTTGATTCCAACACTTGCAATTTGCGGGTGAGAATATGTGCACCACGGAACATTTTTTGAAATTAAGCTATGCACTTTTTTAATATCATATTTACCTTCTAAACTTGCAATATATTCGGCAACAATAATTCCTTCGTGCGACGATTTGTGTGCTAATTTTGGCTGACTATTTGCAACATCGCCAATTGCATAAACATTAGCAATATTAGTTTTGCAAAATTTATCAATAATAATTTGTTTTTTATCGTCCATTACAACTTTTGCAATATCTAGACCCAGATTTTCTGTGTTAGGCACAACTCCAACCGCCATAAGTATAGCATCGGCACGCATAGAACCCTTAACCCCACCAACGGTGCAATCAAGAACTACGCCAGCTTTGTCTTTATGTAATTTATGCAAAATAACGCCTGTTAAAATTTCTATTTTTTGTTTTTCAAATTCTTTTTTTGCCATGTTGGCAATTTCTAAATCTTCGTAAGGCAAAATTCTATCAAATGCTTCAATTAAAGTAACTTTAACCCCCAATGCACTATAAAATGATGCAAACTCAACACCAATTGCACCACTACCAACAATAATCAACGATTTTGGCATAACTTTTGGTGTCATAGCCTCTCTGTAAGCCCATACCTTATCGCCATCTGGCTCGTATCCCGGTAATATTTTAGCCCTTGCACCTGTGGCAATTATTATGTGTTTTGCCTTTATTTTTTGGTCTTTAACTGATATTTCGTTTTGTGAAATAAATTTTGCTTCACCAAAAATTACTTCAATATTATTTTTTTTCATCAAGCTAGAAATTCCTTTTGAAAGTGTAGCGGCAACAGTGCGAGATCTTTTGATTACGGCTTCAAAATCAACTCCAATTTTTGATTGATTTATACCAATAATTCCAAATTCTTCGGCACGCTTAATTGTGTGTAAAATATCTGCCGTTTTTAGTAAAGCTTTTGTTGGAATGCATCCCCAGTTTAAACATACCCCACCAAGTGATTCCCTTTCTATAATCGCAGTTTTTAGCCCCAATTGAGAAGCTCTAATTGCTGCAACATATCCTCCCGGTCCACCACCAACAACAATAACATCAAACATAAGCAATATATTCTAATTTTTTAAATATAAAAAATCATTTTTCTTAAAATGCAATATAATAAAAAAACTATTTGACATTAAATTAGTATTTAATATTATTGCGTTGTGTTTTATTATTAATAAAGAAGATGGCTAATAGTGTTGTTAATGAAGAACAAACAATACCACCTCATAATCATGATAAGCAAGCAAAAGTAGCAGCAATAAATATAGACCAAGATTTAGCAGCAATAAATATAGACCAATATTTTCATAATCATACTGTAGAAGGCAAAAAAGATGGAGCAGGTCAGGAAATACAGAAAGAAGCACAAGAAGAAGCACAAAGAAAAGAAGAAGAAGCACAAGAAGAAGCAAAAAGAAAAGAAGAAGAAGCAAAAAGAAAAGAAGAAGAAGAAAAAAGAAAAGAAGAAGAAGAAAAAAGATTAGCAGCGGCAGAAGCAGAAAGATTAGCAGCAACGGTAAACAATAATAGTCTATATACACAAAAACAATACTATAATAGCCCTAATCAATATACTCAAACTAACAAGCCAAATGATGCAATAGATAGTAAATATTTTGCAAATTTAGATTTGAATAATAAAGATACTGATGCATTCAGTGGATATGGAAGTGGCTCGGGTAGGTATCTTAACAGATATTTATTTATTCCTTTAAAAGTAGGATCCGATAAAGTTGATATAAAAGATAGGTGTAATGTTTTAGAAGGCCACATTCAGGCAATCCATAATGCTGTTGATAAATATAGTTTGCACACAACAGATAATGGTGATTTTGGTACCATTGTTGATTTGCATAGCCATATATATACTGCGGCGTTGCAATGCGACTCTCTTGCCAAAGAAGAAGGAAGACCTACGAGAATTTCTGAAAAAATAAAAAAAGACTTTGAGATCTCACAAGAAAAATTATCTATTATAAAAGCTTACAACAGCGGATCAAATCCTAAAAAATTAAACCCAGAAGACATAGAAAGAATGAAAGACGAAGTTCATAGCTCTCTGAAAGCAGCATCAGTAGCTTTGGATGGAGAAAAAGATAATGTTCATGAGGTTTTGGCAAAAAGAACAAGATATAGAGTTGGTGCGTTTGTAATATTTAGCCTTTTATTAACTGCTATATTATTAGTTTCATCAATAGTTGGAATGATTTTTGGCTTTCAAAATAAGCTTAATAGTGCAACAGATGCGTATAATAAAGATCAAGATTCGTTAAAGCACCCATTAAACGCACAAGAGTTAGGTCAAGCAAGCGATTTGATGCATGGAGTTAATAATCAGTTAGAAAGTACACACGAGATATCTGGTTATGATCAGGATTTTACGGTAGACGGTAATGATTCCCGTTTTACAAACAATAGTCATCAGTCTATGAGTTATAACACGGGAACAGCAACAAATCCTATATGGACACCGATACACGATATAAATGATGGTCAACAATTAGCGCAGATGTATGATGATATGTCTAACAACCCTAATAATTTTCAAAATCAATATGGTGATATTGGTCAAACTGCTGTTTCTGATTTAACAGCAAGTAATAGTTTATATAATGGTGATTTAGCTAAAATAGAGTACGCACATCAACAATCTCTTTTGCCTCAGCATAACGAAATTATGGTTAGAGATCCTAGTGATGGTATAATAAAAGATTTTGATAGGCTAACAGTTGCCGAGCAGTTGCAAATAAAAAACGAAATAGAAGCTGGAAATTTTACTCATGTATATAAAACAGATGGTGTCACAAATTTATCTCAGGCAGATTTGAGTAGCGATCAGTTCGGTAAATACTATCAAGATAATATAGATCGCAATACAGCTGTTTATAATAATGTTGTTGCCGACGTAAATAAGGCAGATTCTCTTGCGGTTAAAAACGGGATATCTTTTAAAGATAACTATATATCACAGTTAAGCACAAATCCTGTTGATGCATCTACAACTGCAGCTCAAATTGGTGATTTTTTGGGTGATGTTGCCGATAATGCTAAAGTTAATAATATAAATAATATTCTAAATACATCAGTAAATAATAGTGTTAATATCTCAGGTTTGATAGCCGATAATAATGTTGGTTCACTTGTTAATCATAGTTTAACTGTTCCTGTTGATCCTGCAAATAATAATCATATAAAAATAGAAAATAATTATAAGGATGCATTGAAAGATGTGGAAAATGTTAATAAATTTGGCGTCCCTATTGCTGCAGCTGGTATCGCTGGTTTGGGGGTTGCTAGTATCGGTGGAGCTTTGATGTTTGATAGTAGCACGGGTAATAAAAACAGCCAAAAAGCTTTTGATTCACAAAAGAAGCTTGAAAAACAATTTCATCTTAGTGCTGGGCAAGGCTCAACAAGATATAAAACAAGTAGGTTGAATAAAATAGAAAAAAATGATTTTTCCAGCTCTCGTTCTATGCAATCATTTGATAGTGATAAATATCGTTATCCAGATAATGTATCTCCTGTTAATTTTGTATCACCGCAACAAGTAAATCAAGTAGAACCATATTATAATCGTGTTACCGGAGAAAAGTTTTATGTCAACGAAGATGAGGGTGGTAAATTATATACCTCTGACAAACCAAAACCAGCTTATTATTTGAGGAGACCAAGAAATCTTTCTTCAAGAAGAAGTTATAGAGAAACTGTGAATAACGATGTAGAAGTAGGAACAATTATAAAACAATAGAATGAACAAAACAATATCAAGCCTTTCTTTGGGCACAAAAGCTGTTATTGTTGAAATAAAAACGGCACCAGAGATAAAAAATCGTTTAATATCTATGGGTCTTTTTATTGGTTGTAATGTTTGTGTTTTAAATAGGACAAAAATTGGCCAAAATGTGGTAATTGAAGCTCAGTCTGATTATAATAAAATAAAAATTGTTCTTAATAAAAAAGAAGCAGACTTGATTATTGTTGATATATTATAATGATTATTGAGATTTAAGGCTGATAATTTTAGACTATATTAAACAATTCCTATAAAATCTTTACCCAAATATACCTCTTTAACTAAATCGTTATTTATAATATCTGCTTTATTTCCAGAACATATAACGGATCCATTATGAATAACATATGTTTTATCTACCGTTTTAAGGGTCTCGTGAACATTATGATCGGTAATCAAAACACCGATATTTTTATTTTTTAATTTATATATAATATCTCTAACTTCGCGAACAGCAATCGGGTCAACACCAGCAAATGGTTCATCTAGTAAAATATAGCTAGGATTTATAGCTAAAAGACGGGCAATTTCAAGTCTTCTGCGTTCACCACCAGATAAAGATGAGGATACGCTATCGCGAATATGTGTAATTGAAAAATCATTCAATAATTCTTCTAATTTATCAAGTCTTTTTGTTTTGTTTTCAATGTGAATTTCCAAAATTGACATAATATTTTGTGTTACCGTCATTGACCTAAAAATTGATGGTTCTTGGGGTAGATATCCTATGCCAAGTTGAGCCCTGATATGAATTGGTAAATTTGATATATTTTTACCATTTAGCAATACTTGCCCACCAACATCCGATTCCACAATTCCTATAATCATATAAAAAGATGTTGTTTTTCCTGCTCCGTTTGGCCCTAACAAACCAACAACTTCACCGCGATCAAACGAAAAACTTACATCTTTTACCACCTTTCGCTTGCCATATGTTTTGCTGAGATGTTGTGCAATAATCATTATTAATATCAAATAATTAGTAATATTGTCATATCTTAATTATAAAAATCAAGATATAATAGTTTAGATTTTATCTTTGGCGTTATTCATTCGCCATTTTTTTATTTCAGCATGATTACCGTTTTGTAAAACTGCTGGCACTTCTAGACCTTTCCAAATACTAGGCTTGGTGTAGTGATCGTATTCTAGTTTATTTTCTAGTGCCCCACAAAAGCTATCTTCGTTATCGTGTGAATCTATGACACCTGGAATTAATCTAACAACAGCCTCCATGATCACCATCGCAGCCACATCACCGCCAAACAAAACATAGTCACCGATGCTTATTTCTTCTAAATTATAATAATCAATTGCCCTTTGATCTATGCCCTCAAAACGGTTGCTAGCAATATAAAAATCTCCACCCGTTGCTAGATCTTGTGCAATTTGTTGATTAAATTTTTTACCCCTCGGAGATGTTAAAATAACTCGTGGTTTTTTATCAAAATCTATATTTTTTTCAAGAGCATCACCCAAAACATCAGCCCTCAAAATCATTCCGCTTCCTCCACCGTAGGTTGTATCATCTGTTTGTTTGTATCCACCAAGACCATAGTCTTTAAAATTTATTACATCAAAAGACCAAAGACCTTCTTGCAAACTACGCCCCATAATTGATAATTTTGTAATATCAAAAAAATCAGGTAATGGGGTAAAAACTGTAATTTTCACAATTATGCTTGTTCAGATGCAAAATCTCCTAATTTAATTCTAACAAACGAGGTAACTTCACTTGAAATTCCAGCTGTTTTTGCTTCTGCCGCAACCCAATCTTTAATTTTTAACGCATTATCAAAAATTGAAGGTTGTTCAAGCAATACCACATCTTGAAAAAATTTATCAATTTTGCCTGCAATAATTTTTTCCATAATACTTTCAGGTTTTTTCTCGTCTTTCATTTGTTCTTTTAAAATCGCTTTTTCTGCTTCAATTTTTGTCGCACTAACATCAGCGATACTCAAATCTGATGGTACTGCGGCGGTAACATGCATAGCAACCTTACGAGCAATTTCTTTTGCAGATTCGTTATCAGACTTAATTGTAACAACAGATGCAATAACGCCCAAATTAGGTTTTTCTGTTATAGCATTATGCACATAAACTCCTGCAAAATCAACATTATAATTAACAAAATGAACTCTACCTAATTTAATATTTTCACCTATTACAGCTATATTTTCAATAATAAAATCTTTAACTAATTGCTCACCAATTTTGCTATTCAAAACAGCTTCTGTATCGATAGCTTTACTTAATTTGGCAGCATTTAAAATATTTTCTAACAATGCAGGAAATTTATCGCCACGAGTTACAAAATCAGTTTGACAATTAAGCTCTACGACTAAAATTCCAGCCCCGTTATCAACCCATCCAACCAAACCTTCTGACGCAGCATTTGATGATTTTTTGGTAGCAATTTGCTGACCTCTTTCGCGCAAAATTCTCACAGCATCATCATATGTTCCATCTGATTCTTCAACAGCTTTTTTACAATCCGACATTCCAGCGCCTATGTTATCACGCAATTTTTTGATAAGTTCTAATGACATAATAATTGATAATTTAATATTAATTGTATCTACATTTAAAAATCTGTTTTTTTATAATCAAGTTTTTTATTTATTAATACGGTATCTGCAATAATATACCATAAAATCAAAACACTAACCATTAATAACGGCGGCAACAACACATCCGTTTGCCAAATTTGTAGTTTTATTATAATTTGCAGTCAAATCGGTGGCAGTCATTGCACTAAAAGATGCTGTCATAGTTGTGCAACCCTTTCCGGTGGTGCTATCGCCGATATTTTGCCCAGCGATTATGTT
>CAMCQG010000003.1 GCA_945876965.1 Rickettsia typhi | reverse complement strand
AAAATAAAAGAAAATAAAATATTGAAAAAACGCAATGGCTGTAAAGGTCCCATATCGTGTAATTTATATGCCAAGGTAAATAAATATCTTTCTAAAATATACATAATTGAGCAAATAAATACAAAAATAAATGAATATACTGTAAAAACAGGTATAGATCCAATTAAAGTAAACGCAATTGGTAGCATAACAAATATTTTTAAATATACAATTAATAAAGGACTATAAAATAATGTAAGTTTTTTTGTCAAAACAAAACCTAATGCACCAGCTGTAAAATCTGCAATCAATACAAAATATCCAAAACTTGATACATTCGGAGTTATTTGGTATATTAAATTTATAGCACAAAATGCTACAATAAGTGCCATAATACTACCTAAATATAATGGTTCTTTTAAAATAACACATGCAAAAAAAGTTATTAAAATCGGCACCAAAAACGATACTACAACTGCATTATTTATTGGCACAATCGAAACTCCATAATGCCATAAATAAATATCAAGACATGCCAGAGAGCCGGTCAATATAATTAATTTTATATGTTTTTTGTTTATATTTTTTAATTTTCCAGCCATAAAAGGGGTCAGCATAAACATAGCCAATATTACCCTAATTGCAATAATTTGATTTAGATTTAAATCGCTATTTATATGTAAATATTTAATTAATACAGATGTTAATACATTTAGAAAAACTGCAGATAAATATGCGGCTGATGCAAATAAAAAAGGTTTCATACAATACTTCTAGCATAATTACTTGCGTCTCCTGCACCTAAAAATACTACAATATCATTAGGTTTTATATTTTTTTCTAAAAATATACCTATATCTGATAATTTTTCAATTGCTTCAACTTTTGCTGAGCCGCCATTTTCTATAACTTTTACCAAATCCAAATACGATAAATCTCCGTATTGCGTGCGATCTTCAAATGCACCATAAATATCGGTAACTATTTTAATATCTGCATCATCAAGACAATTTACAAAATCGTTCAGTAATTTTTCAACACGACTATATCTGTGTGGTTGCAAAACTGCAATAATTCTTGCATTATTTCCATATTTGTTGCGTGCGGCTTTTAAAGTAGCAATAATTTCAACTGGGTGATGGGCATAGTCATCAATAATTGTTGCCCCACGAAAAGTTCCAATAATATCAAAGCGTCTTTTAACGCCACCAAATGTTGCAATTGCAGATTTAATTTTTTCAGCGTCTATTTTTAAATAATCTGCGGCAATAATAACTGCTAAGCTATTAGCAATATTATGCAAACCAAACAATGGAATACTTACATTTTTAATTATTTTATCAGCAAATTTTATATCAAACACAGACCCGTCTTCATCGCAAACTATATTTTCGGCACAAATGCTATCAGATCTATTATCACAGCTATACCAAACAACATTTGCATGAGTAATCATTGGGGCGACTTTTTCGCGTAGCATTTGACTATCTTTACATAAAATACAAATTCCGTTTGCTGCCGTTTCGTTGATAAATTGTGCGAATGCATCAAATAAAATATCAGCATTATGTTCATAATTTTCCATATGGTCTAAATCAACATTTGTTACAATCGATACTTTTCTGCTAAATTTTAAAAAACTTTTATCAGATTCATCGCCTTCGGTTAAAATATAGCCATTTCCTGTGCTATCAATCAAGCAACGATCTATTGTGCCTTTTACTACGCCACCAACAAGCGATGTTGCGGGGGTTTGTGTTTTTATAAATAAATCGGCAAGCATTGCAGTTGTTGTTGTTTTGCCATGGGTTCCCGATACCACAATCCCATATTTATTTTTCATTAAATATCCAAGAATATCGGCTCTATGCCACATATTTATACCATTTTTTACAGCATAATCATATTCTAAATTTCCGGGTTTAATTGCACTGCTATAAACAAAATGTTTTACTTCGGCTAAATTTTGTGCAATCTGTGTATCAAAAACTGTAATTCCAATGTTTTTAATACTACCAGAATCACCTAAATCAGAGCCCTGAACAGTATGTCCTGCCGTGTGCATAAGTTTTGCAATTGCCGACATTCCAACACCTCCTATTCCACAAAAATGAATTATATCTTGTTTGTTTATCATCGAAATTATTGCTTAATATAACTTATTATAATCAAGGTTATATTAAATGCAATATGACTAAACAAATAATTATATAAAGATAATCTTTGTTCTTTCTGTTAAGGGCAGGATAAATTGCAAAAAGAATATAATCAATTTATTATGATTGCTATTAAAATAATTTATTATTTTTTATAATTTTTTCACAAAAATAAAAAATATCTTCCATTTTATAATATATTATTTACAGTAAATTACTATATGATAATAATTTTTATATATAATGAATATAGGCAGTATCCAATTAGCACAATATATTGGCTATTTATGTAAAAAATATGACTATCCTTTTAATAACACAAAGATTCAAAAATTAATGTATATATGCTATGGTACATTTTTGGCAGAAAAATCAATACATATAATTGAAGAAAAACCACAAATTTTATATTATGGCCCCATTTTTAAATCTGCATTACAATACATACAAAATCTTTCTGATATAAATGATCTATCAAAAGATATATCTGGTATTTTGGATAAGGATACAAAAGATACATTACAAGATATAATTAAAAAGATAGGTATTTATTCTGCGAGAAAATTAGTTGATTGGTCGCATCAAGAACACCAACCATGGCATATGGCACAAAAATTGGGTGGTTTACAAATCGGAGATATTATACCTGATAGTTTTACAAAAAGTGCTTTTATTATTGAGCCTTATAATGAAATTAAATTATAACATTTAATGGTGGACACGGAACAAGACTTTGATAATGAGCTGGATATAGAAGAAATAAATTCTTCGTCACAAAAAAATAATACTGCAAAAATTAACGATACTATTGATCGTAAAATGAAAGAGTTAGAAATTCAAAAATTACGATTAAAAAACTATGAGATACAGCAAGCTAATGAATTAAGGGGTAAATTTGCAAAATGGAGCGGTTTTTATGTAACTTTTTTTACAATATGCTCCATAATTACAACATGGCTTGCCGCAACAAAAGCAAATAGATTTTGCGGTATTCAGTTTAATAATCCATTTACTTTGAGTGATACCGTATTAATAGCATTATTAACAACTTTTACCGCACAGATTGTTGGTGTTGTGATTTTTGTAATGATATATTTATTTAAAAATATAGGAAATAATAAAGATAAAAATGAATAAAAAAACAATACTAACAGGTGATAGACCAACAGGAAAATTACATCTAGGGCATTTTGTTGGCTCGTTAGAGGCGAGGGTGAGGTTGCAACACGAATATAATCAGTTTGTTATGATTGCGGATACGCAGGCTTTGACTGATAATTTTGAAAATCCGGCGAAGGTGGTAGAAAATGTCTATGAGGTTGCAATGGATTATATTTCGGTTGGAATTGACCCAAATTTGACGACAATTTTTATTCAATCGCAAGTGCCAGAGCTGACAGAATTGACGAGCTATTATATGAATTTGGTGACAATTGGCAGGCTTGAACGGAATCCTACTGTAAAGACAGAAATTGGGCAAAAAGGGTATAGCGATTCAATTCCAGCTGGGTTTTTTTGTTATCCAGTAAGTCAGGCGGCGGATATTACGGCATTTAAAGCCGAGCTTGTGCCGGTTGGCGATGATCAAGTTCCTATGATTGAACAAACAAACGAAATTGTTCGCAGGTTTAACAGAATTTATAACACAGAATGCTTGGTTGAATGCAAAGCATTTTTAAGCAAAACAAGCCGTTTAGTTGGTATTGACGGCAAGGCAAAAGCTAGCAAATCACTAGGAAACACCATTATGCTTAGCGATTCACCAGAAGAAATAAAGAAAAAAGTTATGATGATGTATACCGACTCAAATCATTTAAAAGTTAGTGACATGGGCCAAGTTGAAGGAAATGTTGTTTTTGCATATTTAGATGCTTTTGCAACCGATAAAAACGAAATTGACGACCTAAAAGCACATTACGCAAAAGGCGGTTTAGGTGATATGGTTATAAAAAATAAGCTAAACGATATTTTGCAAAATATTTTAAAACCAATTGCAGAAAAACGGGCTAGTTTAACACAAAAATATATTACCGAAATTTTGCAAATTGGCACAGAAAATGCAAGAAAAATAGCAAGCAAAACCCTTGATGAAGTTCGCGGCGTAATTGGGGTTAAATATTGGTAACTTTTTATCTTAAAATAAAATACTTGACAATATACAAAATCGTTTTATAAAAAAAATAGATTTATTATTGTTTTTATGTCAAATTTGCATCCAAAAGTCAATTTATTTTCTCAAAATGAGCTAATAAAAGCTTATACAGACATGCTTTTTATACGCAGATTTGAAGAGCGTTGCGGGCAAGCATATGGTAACGGATTAATCGCTGGATTTTGTCATTTATATATAGGTCAAGAGGCAATTGCGGTTGGTGTGAGGTCGGCAATTCGCACAAGCGATTCGATTATAACAAGCTATCGTGATCACGGACATATAATTCAGGCAGGAACAGATCCAAAATCGGTTATGGCAGAGCTTTTTGGCAGGTCAACTGGTAGCTCAAAAGGCAAAGGTGGATCGATGCATTTATTTGATTTATCTCATAAATTTTATGGTGGACACGGAATTGTAGGAGCACAAATTCCTCTTGGAACAGGTATAGCTTTTACAAATAAATACAACGGAACTGATGATATTTGCGTAACATTTTTTGGCGATGGAGCATGTAATCAAGGGCAATTTTATGAATCGATGAATATTGCAAAATTACAAAATTTACCAGTGCTTTATGTGCTAGAAAATAACCTATATTCTATGGGAACCTCTAATGCACGAGGCTGTGCAAATCACGAACATTTATTTGAAAGAGGTCAAGCATTTGGTGTTCCAGGTAAAAAAATTGATGGTATGGATATATTTACAATTAAAGAAGAATTCACAAAAGCCGCCGAATATGTTCGCACAAAAGGTCCTATGCTTTTAGAATTAAATACATATCGTTATCGCGGGCATTCAATGTCGGACCCTGCAAAATATCGCACAAAAGAAGAGGTTGAAAAATGCAAAATAGAACGCGACCCAATTGATGGAGTTATGAATTATATGCTGGAACACAAAATTATCACACAAGAAACACTTGATGAAATTGAAATAAAAGTGTCTAATGAAGTGAAATCGTGCTATGCTTTTGCTGAGCAATCACCAGAGCCAGAACTTGCAGAGCTGTATACCGATGTTTATGTATAATATTGTTTATTTATCAACAATATTTTATTAAAAATGATATAAATTATAATATCATTCCATCAACCTGAGTGCACCATAGTTCTTTAAATGTGCCATTTTTAGCGATTAAATCATTAAAACTGCCATCCTCTATAATCTTTCCTTCGCCCATAACAACAATTCTATCTAGATGTTTTATTGTTGAAAGACGATGAGCTATTGCAATTACGGTGGTATTATTTTGCTCTAACATATTGTTTATTGAACGCTGAATTTTTTGCTCGGTTTCACTGTCTAACGCAGATGTTGCTTCATCTAAAATTAGAATTGGAGCATTTTTTAAAATAGCCCTAGCAATTGCAATCCGTTGGCGTTGTCCGCCGCTGAGTTTAACGCCCCTTTCGCCAACTTCTGTACTATATTCTTGTGGTAACTGCATTATAAAATCGTGAATATTTGCTTTTTTTGCAGCCTCAAAAACTTCCTCCTCGGTGCTATCAGGTTTTGCATAAAGAATATTTTGATAGATTGTTTTATGAAATAACATAATATCCTGAGGTATTACCGAAATTTGCGAACGAACAGAATCGCTTGTAAAATCCGCAATATCTTGGTTATCAATACAAATGCTCCCCTCGTTTAATAAAAAATTCTTAACAAGCAACGAAACCAAAGTTGATTTGCCGGCCCCAGAAGAGCCAACCAAACCTATCTTTTGACCAGCTTTTATATGCAAATTAAGATTATTAAAAATATTTTTCTCACCATAGCTAAATGAAATATTTTTTATATTAATTTCTCCAGCATTTACAACTATTTCTTCTGCATTTTGTTTATCTATTATTTGATCAGGCGTATTTATTATTGAAAATGAAGAACGAAAATCTCCAATTTTGTTCATAAAATCACCAATTTGCATAACTAAACCCCAAATCTCATCCACAAAACGATATGCTAATGTCATAACAAACACAAAAGTACCGGTTGTTATTAATCCATTTTTATGCAAATTAATCATAAAAATAAATAGGATTATCATCATTAAAATATACATAATTCCACCAAAAATTGCTGCCTTCATTTCCATTATTATTTGAACATAATCTTTTTGTGCAGTATCTTTTGTTAAAAAATTTTCTATATTTTCAAGATCTCGTTTTTTGGATGCAAAAGAAAATACAGAAAAAATATTTGTAATATTATCACCAATTAATCCTGCGGATTTATGTTTGCTATCGGTTGTAATTTTTGATAATTTTTTAATCTTAATTGAAAAACTCATCATTATCGTAATGAATAATAATGACCATATCATAATGAATATAAATATCCAAATGTTAACAAAAGCAAGTGCAAAAATTGTTATTATAATTTGCAATAAAGAATTTGATAGTCTAAAATAAATAACCTGCCAAATATTAGTATATCCATCTGTTATACCCTTTATTTTACTTATAATAGATGCAGAATGTGTATTTTGAAAAAAGCTATATGAATAATTTTGCACACAATCGAATGCTTTGGCTGTTATTGCCACTCTAATAAAAGGCTGACTTTTCATCCATCCAAACTGACCAATACGCGACACAATTTCGTGAACCAGCGCACTGCCTATATATAAATACATTGGATAAAATAAATCTTTATATGCAACATTTTGTGCTGCAAAAATATCAACAATTAATTTTAGTGAATACCCAGCTATTATATAATAAAAAGGACCTATAATTTGAGACTGAAACATTAACAAATAATACCATTTATATGGTTTTATAATTGGCCAAAAAAATTTTAACATTAAACCAATAAATTATATTCTTGCCATTTACCTGATAAATCAGTAAAATATTTTGTTTCTGCATCGAATTCGCCAAGTTTTTTCATGCAATTTTGTGTTTCTGTTTCGTGTGCCACAAAAATACAAACCAAAGCTTCAATATTTGGTAGATTTTTAATAGAATCTATATTTTGCAATAAATTATTAGTTACCAAAACAACACAATTTGCATTGTTCAAATTTTGAATTTTATCGATTGTGCCAAATAAAATTGGCTGAATTTCGGGCTGTAAATCAGTTAATAATCCATGTGGAATAAACAAGTTGCTGGCAAATGTCCACAGCTTTGCATCACATTTTATTGCTAATTCTTCATCATCGCAAATTGATAAAATTTTAAATTTAGCTGTAAAAAATGCATTTAAAATAGGTGCAGAACTAGACACCAAATCACCAGTTACAACATGATAAAAATTAACTTTTTTAAGCATATAAACTATAATAATTTGGTGCCCCTGGAGGGACTTGAACCCCCATGCCCATAAGACAACAGATTTTGAGTCTGCCGCGTCTACCATTCCGCCACAAGGGCAACATATAATTTATCTTTTTATTTTAAAAATAAATGTCAAGATTATATTTGATATTTATTGTCAGCCTAATATCCTCGCCCCCCTGGTGTCTTTGGCCTAGATAATATGTTAATAGCTTTTAAATGTGATGCCAAGGTTCTGCTTTGATCTTTTGGTGGTTTATAATTACCTTTATTCATTTCTGTGTTAATAAAAAGCTGCAAAATATTTGTTACACCTGTGTTGGTATTATATTTATTCTTAAAACCTTTTAATGTTTTGTCATAAAGTCCTTTTTGATCAAGTTTTTTAACTGCTTTATTATTCTCAATGCTATTATGTAAAAACATATCTTTGAACAATATAATTGGCATGATCTCTTTTATTTGTAGATGATGCCCAGCAAATAATTTCTCTATTGGTGCAGGTACTCCTTTTCCATCAACAATTTCTATGGTTTTAGTAGCTGTCATTTCATCGTTTTCTTTTGTCTCTCCTTTCATTAGACTGCTGGTAATCCAATTTAGAGCCGATATTTCATTGTCATCCAACTTATATAATTCTTTCATTGCTCCTACCTTGCCAGCATCTATTAAAATACTAAACATGGCTGTAGACATACTTGCGGTATCTGTTTTTCTTGGATCGGCATTTTGACCAAAACCATCTAATGTTGCTAGTTTTTTAAACAAAGATTTAACACTTTTTTCCAATTCTTGCTGTTTATTTTTACGCTCTTTATCTGCTTCTTCAACCTGAGATGGATGATTACCGGTTTCTTCTAGTAATTCTTTGACCATAGTCTCAAAAGCAGTATCTTTTGGATCTTTCAAGCTAGAATGTATACCGCCATACAAAGCCCAGCCTTCTGCATTTTGTCTTTTAGCAACGATTGTCTTCAAAGAACCATCTTTCATTTTAATTACAAGTAAGCAATCCACAGCTTTTGTAGGACCATTATAAAATAATCCATTTCCTTCAAGGCCTGTATTTGCTGTATTTTTTGTAAATTTTCCACCGATTGCTGAAAAACAAGGATCGTTTTTTTTGGATCTTGAAAAACCATAGCTGACCTACCAACACCAACATATGGTAAAACAATTTTTTTGGTATCCCCGTTTACATTTTTACTATCCGAGGCTGGAAATGTAATATTTTTAATATTTTCTAATAAAGTATCAACTTTTGCAACAATAGCATTTGGTTGCATCTTTTTAATTTCTTCTGATTTACTATCATAGAATTTATCTATTTCTTCTAATTTTAATAAACTTTTTTCTTCTAAATGCTCGCAAATAGTTTTAATTTGACTTATAGAAAAACCAAATTTTTTTGTATTTTTACAGTTTCAAGAATATCTTTTAAAATATTATTAGTTAAATACTCACTAGATAAGCTATTCAAAACCGTATGGTGTAAATCATCTGGAATCTCATTAATCGTTTCTATTTCTTTACCTTTTACCGTCATCAATTCTTCAAATGCTGAAACGGCATCAAAACCAATTTTTGTGCCAAATTTTGGCAACCTTTCTTTATATCTTTCATAAACATTATATATATCGTTATAATCCTTAGGTAATTCTTTCGGTAACTTAAGGCTAGCATTTTTAATAGCTGTATTTAATTTTTCTTCTACTTCCTCTACTTCGCCATTTTTTATTATTCCTTTTTTTATCAATTCTTGTATTATTTTATCTTTTTTATCATTATATTGATATTTAATCAGGTTAACAGCATCTACTGTTATCTCATCATAAGTAATGTTTTTTATGCCATTATAAAAAATTGGTTTAGTCTCTGCTTTAATTGAACTGGCAATATCTTTGCTAACAATAACATATTTATCATCACAACTAAAAAATCTTTTTTCTTTTATAGCATCTAATATAGCAATAGAATATCTTGGAATTATAAACTCATTATTCCAGCCATTTTGCTCAACAGGTTCGATTGTTATTTTAAAAATAAATATCAAGATTATATTTGAGATTTTTATCTAAATCATAATAAAAAAATAAGATTGCTTTTTAATTATGCTATAAAAAAATATAATTAATTTTTATTATTGAATATAAAATATTATGACAAAAGAATTTTCAAATACAAAATCATCAATTGATTCTATTTTATCTTATATAAACGAAAATAATATCTCATTTATTGAATTTCGTTTTATTGATCTTTTTGGTAATAACTTTAGAATTTTAAAGCCAGTAAAAATGGTAAATTACGATTCTTTTGTTGAAGGATTTACCTTTGATGGATCGTCAATTGATGGCTGGAAAAACATAAACAACTCGGATACTCTGGCAATACCTGATGCTTCTAGTTATTTTATTGATGAATTTGCATCTATGCCAACCTTGGTAATATTTTGTTATATTATGAGTGATTGTGGGGTTAATTTATACAATCGAGATCCAAAAACTGTTGCTTTTAGAGCACAAAAATACTTACAAACATTAGGCATTGCAGATGTTGCATATTTTGGGCCAGAATTAGAATTTTTTATGTTTGATAGTTTTTCAAGCAAAATATCTAGCTATGAAACTAATTTTGTGATAGATTCGGTTGAAATGAAAGGAAAAAACGCTGGCACAGGATACGAAATAGCACCTAAAACTGGATACTTTGCAACCACACCGCGTGATTCAATGGGGGATATTATGATTGATATGGTAAATAGCCTTGAAAATGCAGGCTTAACAATAGAATTATTTCATCGTGAAGTTGCCACAGCTCAGGCCGAAATTGGTTTTAAATATTCCGATTTAATGGGGGCTGCAACAAATTGTTATATTTATAAAAATGTTGTTAAAAATGTTGCACAAAACTATGGAAAAACTGCCACTTTTATGCCAAAACCAATTTTTGGTGATAATGGCAGTGGAATGCATGTGCATCAATCGTTGTGGAAAGATGGTAAAAACCTATTTATAGGTGATGAATCTTGTGGTTTATCAGAAATGGCGTTATATTATATTGGTGGAATTATCAAGCATGGCAAGGCTTTAAATGCGTTTTGTAATCCAACAACAAATAGCTATAAAAGATTAGTGCCTGGTTTTGAGGCACCAGTTATTTTAGCTTATTCGGAATGTAATCGTTCAGCATCTATTAGAATTCCAAAAATTACAACTCCAAATGCAAAACGCATTGAGGTTCGCTTTCCTGATACATCCGCTAACTCATTTTTAGCAATGTCTGCCATGCTTATGGCTGGTTTAGATGGTATTAAAAATAAAATTAAACCAGGAGCAGAAACAAATGAAAATTTATACGAATTGCCCGATGAACAAAAAAATAAATATCCAGTAGTATCAGGCTCTTTAAATGAAGCACTTAATGAGCTAAATAATAGCAGGTCAATATTCACGGTTGGTGGTGTATTTACAGATGATTTAATTGATTCATTTATTAAATATAAAACCGAAGAATCTAAATATATTGATATGATTCCAACCCCTATTGAATTTGAAAAATATTATTCATGCTGATTATATATTATTTTTTGTTATAAAATATGATTGTTGCATTTTATATATTATGAGTAGAGGATGTTAGCATAGTAATTTAAAAAAATAAATGCAATTAAATAAATTAACAGAAAAGCTACTTTTTGTACCATTAGGCGGTAGCGGAGAAATTGGAATGAATTTGAATCTTTATCACTATAAAGGTAAGTGGATTATGGTAGATTGTGGCACTGGATTTGCCGAGGAAAGAATTATGCCGGGAGTTGATATTATTGTGCCAGATATTTCTTTTATAATTGATAATAAAATTAAAATTGAAGCGATTATTATAACTCATGCACACGAAGATCATGTTGGTGCTGTGCCACATTTATGGGAATATTGCAGCGATGCACCAGTTTACGCAACGCCTTTTACAGCTCATTTTTTAAAAACAAAATTGACAGATTTTGGTTTGCAAGATAAAGTTAAAATCAAAGTTGTTACGCAAAATCGTGCTAAATTTAAAATTGCAGATTTTAATATAGAAATGATTGGCTTAACACATTCAATTCCAGAAATGCGTGCGATTTATATAAAAACAGATGCTGGAAATATTTTGCATACAGGTGATTTTAAAATAGATAAAACTCCAATTGTTGGTGAGGTTTCTGACGAAGAGCGTTTAAAACAAATTGGCGACGAGGGTGTTATGGCTGTTGTTTGTGATTCAACAAATGTGTTTTCGGATGGTTGGTCCGGATCTGAGGGTGATATTGAAGATAATTTGGTTGAGCTGATTCAAGATGCAAAACAATGCGTTGTTGTGACAACTTTTGCATCAAATGTTGCCAGAGTTCAAACAATTGCAAATGCTGCAAAGCGTTGTGGTAGACAGATTATTTTATCGGGCACATCTTTGCATCGCATCAGTGGAATTGCAAAAAAAGTTGGATATTTAGATGGTGTTTCATTTGTTGATGCAAAAGATTTTGATGATAAAAACAGACATAAAACATTAATTATAGCAACTGGATGCCAAGGTGAGCCATTAGCTACTGTTGCTAAACTTTCGGGCGGAACTCATCCGTTTTTAAAAATTAAGAATGGTGATAAAGTTATTTTTTCTTCAAAGATTATTCCCGGAAATGAAAAAAAGATTGCTGCAACACTAAATAGGCTCGCAGATATGGGGGTTGAAATTGTAACCGAAAGAAATGCCAAAATTCATGTATCGGGGCATCCAAATCGTGATGAATTAAAGCATTTATATGAGCTTGTTAGGCCTGCAATTGCAATTCCTGTTCATGGTGAGGCAATTCATATAAACGAACATTGCAAATGGGCAAAATCTGATTGCGGGGTTAAAAATACAATTTCTGTCCGCAATGGACATGTTTTGTGTTTTGAAAATGGTAATTCTATTAAAAAAATTGGCGAAGTTGCAGCAGATTATCTGGGTGTTGAAGGCAATTTATTTCATAGCCCAGGAGGCGAAGTCATGAAAATGCGCCGCAGAATGAAAGGTGGAGTAATTATGTGTAGCTTTGCATTAAACGGAAAAGGTGGTATTGCTTGTAGCCCAAGAATTGTTGCAATGGGAAGTTTAGATAGCGAAAATGAAAAAGATTTTATTAAAGAAATGGAGCAAAAAGTTGCTAAAAATTTGAAAGAAAAAGCACCAGCTTTTTTTGCAGCAAAAAATAAAACAAAATTGCATAGCGAAATTACAAATTTAGCAAAAGGAACTCTGGCTCAAATGGTTAAGCGTGAGCTAAAAACAACACCAATGATTGAAATTATGATGATGCTTGTTTAGTATTTTTGTGTATATGGCTAAATGGTTTGTTGATTTTTTTAATTTTAAAGATAATGATAATCAAAAAATTATTAAAGATTTGGATAAAAAAAATAAAGAATTAGTAAAAGAAATTAACAACAAAGGAATAAAATGTATATACAAAGATTATGGCATTAAATGGTATTACTCTAAAATATATAAATTTTTTGGGGGAGATATAGATAAAGATATAAAAAAAATAATAAATAACTTAAACAATAATGAAATATTTATATTCATAGTTACAAATGATAAAAATGATAAAACAGCACATCAAATATGTGTTACAAAAATAGATAATAAATTGTTTACTATGAATGTATACACGGATTATATAAAATATCTTAGTGATAAATCAAGACATACTACAAAGTATTGTGGTACATTAAATATAGAGAATTATGATACATTTGTCAATATACTACCTAAAAGCTTTTCATTAAATTGTTCTGATGATGAGAGCACATATGGATATCCTTGTGCTTTTTATGCTAATTATTTTGCAAATTTTTTATCAAATAATATCGATGAAAAAGAAGATGATTTTATAAACAAAATCAAGGCTGAATTTGGAACAAATGGTTCTTTTGAGAAGGCAAGCGAAGCAGAGCATGACCGAATTATAGAGATACATAAAAAAAATAAAAAGACAGAACCTCGATCTCAAATTTCTTTTGATGCAAATAATAATCAGGACCAATATAATGATGACGATTTTTTGTTAATAATTGATGATAATCCTAAAAAAACTTGGATTGAAAAATTAGCGGGAGCATTACAGTATTTTAATTGTTCAAATGCTGCAAAACAAATATAAATTATAACCGATATGATTGAGATTAAGATGGCGCAAAAATTATATGATTTACCATTTTTTGATTTACTTGATAAAGCAAGAGCTATTCATAAAGAAAATTGGCCAGAATGCGACATGCAGCTTTCTACTTTGCTTAACATAAAAACGGGAGCTTGCCCTGAAAATTGTGCATATTGTCCGCAATCGGCACATTTTAAAACTGGCTTAGAAAAAGAGCCATTATATGACAAAACAGAAGTTATTGAGGCTGCAAAAAAAGCCAAAGAAATTGGATCTCAAAGATTTTGTGTTGGTGCAGCATGGCGAGGCCCACGCGATGATGATATTGAAAAAGTGGGTGAAATGATTGCCGAAATTAAAGCAATGGGGCTTGAAACTTGTGCCACACTTGGGTTACTAAAAGATGGTCAGGCCGAAAAACTTAAAGAATATGGGCTAGATTATTATAATCATAATATTGATACATCAAAAGAATATTATCACGAAATTATAACCACACGAACATTTCAAGACAGAATTGATACCATTAATCGCGTGCGTGCAAGCGGTTTAAAAGTTTGCTGTGGCGGTATTTTAGGAATGGGAGAAAAAACAACCGATAGATTAAATATGCTTGTTATGCTGGCAAATATGGATCCATATCCTGAGTCTGTACCAATTAATAAGTTAATACCAATTCCGGGCACGCCAATGGCAAATAAAGTTCCAGTTAGCGAAATTGAATTTGTAAAAACTATTGCAATTGCTCGTATTTTAATGCCAAAAGCAAGGGTTAGACTTTCTGCTGGTCGTGAAAATATGTCAGATTCTATGCAAACATTATGTTTTTATGCTGGGGCAAATTCTGTATTTTATGGCGAAAAATTATTAACTGCGAATAATAGCAGTATAGATAGAGATAATATGTTATTTGATTCACTTGGTATAAATAATGGTTGATATTCAATTTTGGTTCACGATTATTATCGTTGGTATTGTAATACTTAGTTTGGTTGGCTCTTATTTTGATTAAAAAATCATTTATTTATTCAAATCTAAAATATCATTTTTTATGTGTTTTATAACAAAATTACTATCAATTTTGTAATTCATCTTTATTCATATTAATAATATTAATTTAAAATAGCAATACTATATATATTTGTATGTTAACTCTTTTTAAGCTCGGTTATGCGTTTTGCCATAACAACCGACGATCTAGATATACAATTGCTCATATAAAGTTTTTTTATATCGTTATTTACATCAGCAATTGTGCAATTAAAAGTCTTAAAATTGGACACATTATCGGCATAATTATATACAATATTTTTTGTAATTTGAGATATTTTTGTCTGATCATCGCAGAACATTGCAACAATCTCGCAATCATTCATACAATCGCCAATTTTTGGTACGGCTTGATATGTTTTTTGTGCTAAACCTTCTGTGTTCACGAATGTTGCCGTTTTTTCTGTATAACAACTAGCGGGTAAAATTATTTTTGCATTTTGTGCAACTTCCTCACCGTGAGTTCCAATGTATATTACATTTGCATTTTTTATTTTAACCTCATCGCATCCAATTGCTAAAACTGTTTTTATTTCACCATTTTGGCATTTTTGCAAAATATCCTCAATATCAACCCCAGACAAACCAACATCTAATGCACCAACCCTACCAGCAACTTTGTGTAGCATATTGTATCCATTCCAATTTTCTTTAACAAAATATTTTTGCCTAATTGCTAAAACAGTTTGCATAATTTCGCTTGTTTTTATTGCATCTTGACCAACTATAATCATTGGTTTTTTTGCATTTTTTAAGTCTTCGCAAACTTTACCGTCATAAATATCTAGCAAACAATCGTTGCTTAAAATTTGGTATTTATAATGCAAATCATCGTTTATTCCTATGCCAAAAATTTTTGCCCCATTCAAAAAAGCTTGTCTAATTTTCATATTAACAATCGGTGCTTCAAGCTTTGGATTTGTTCCAACAAGCAAAATAAAATCAGCCTGAGGAATATTTTCAATCCCTGTATTAAACAAATAATTTTGACGATTTGAAACATCTATTTTAGCACCATCTTGTATGCAAGTATAGTTTTTTATATCAAATTTTTCAATAAGTTTTTTAGTCATAAAAGCTGTTTCAACATCAACTAAATCGCCAATAATTACAGCTGTATTTTTGTCTATCAACTTTTTTGCGTTTTCTATGGCTAAATCGATTGTTGTTTCTGCTCCATCAATATAAGCTTTGTCAATTCTTTGATATTTTAAACCATCATAGCTAAATCGGGTTACATCACTTATCCATTCTTCGTTTATTTGTTCGTTAATTCTTGGCAAAACTCGCATAACTTCAAAGCCACGGCTATCAACCCTAATATTGCTTCCAACTGCATCCATAACATCTATTGTGTCGGTTTTTTCAAGCTCCCAACTTCGTGCCGTATACGAAAATGGCTTTGATGTTAAGGCTCCTACTGGACACAAATCAATTATATTACCCGATAATTCAGATGTAACAGTTTGTTCTAAAAAAGTAGATATCTCCATATGTTCACCTCTGCCAAATGCCCCAATTTCTGCCGTTCCCGCAATGTCTTCTATAAACCTTGAACAACGAGTGCAATGAATACACCTTGTCATATTTGTGCGAATTAATGCACCCATATTTTTATCTTCAACAATTCTTTTTTCTTCGTTATACCTAGAATTATTTTTTCCATAAACAAATGCTTGATCCTGCAAATCGCATTCTCCAGCCTGATCGCAAACCGGGCAATCTAGTGGATGATTAGCAAGTAAAAATTCCATAACTCCACCTCTGGCTTTTTTGACCATTTCGCTTTTTGTCGAAACAACCATACCATCACTAACCTCAACTGCACACGAAGCAACAGGTTTTGGTGGACCTTTTGGATTTATAACCTCAACCAAACACATTCTACAATTTCCTGCAATTTTAAGTCTATCATGATAGCAAAATCTAGGTACCTCACTACCTGCAACCTCGCAAGCTTGAATCAAATTTATTCCAATTGGAACTGATATTTCTTTATCATCTATAATGATTTTAATCATTTGTCTTTGTTGCATAGCAAAACTCTTTATTTTGAGGTAATATATTAAATATAAGAAATAATTTGCAACTTAATTCTATAATTACCCTTTATTTTTCACCTAGATTTTTTATACCTTCTTTAACAAGAAGTTCCAATTCAATTTTTGGATTATTTTTAATAATTTTTTGCACAACATTATACACAATTTGCCTTGAAAAACCTAACGAACAAATTGCCGTTATAGCATCTTGCATAAGATTATATGGAACCTGTATTTCGGGCTCTGCTGTTGTTATATTTTGCGAAACAACAATATTTGTAGCTTGTGTGCCTATATTAATATTAAGTGGCTGATAAATTAAAATTTCATTAGCAATTTTTTCATTTATACCATCAAGCTCGTTGACTATTCTATTGGCTAATTTTTTACCAATTCCAGGCACGGTGCTAATTAATTTTTCATCTTTTGTTGCTATTGCAATACTAAGGCTATTGTTATCCAGATTACCCATAATTGCCATTGCAATTTTACCGCTAATTCCATTTAATTTTACTAATTGTCTAAACCATACCTGATCTTGAAATGTTAAAAAGCCAAATAATGTAGTTCCAGTTTCTCTAACGACAGTTTCGATAAATAAATCAATTTTGGTGCTAAGTGAACCTAAAAAAAATAAGGTTTTTCTATCAACAAACACAATATAACAAACACCATTTACATCAAATAAAACGCTATCATCAAAAATACCATCAACAAAACCTTTTAATTTACCTATCATGTTTTTATTAAATAAAAAAATAAAATGGATACCCAATAAGCGGAATTTTGTTTTTAAATCTATCATCTGTCTATAATAATTGTTGCCAATTATTTATAGCACTTTACCCGATATTTAGCCAAAAATGAAGCCGTACAAAGTACACAATATCCTACATAAGCTTGCTCACGATGGGGTTTGCCATGCCAAAATTGTCACCAATTTTGCGGTAGTCTCTTACACCACCGTTTCACCCTTACATTGTTGCCAATGCGGTTTATTTTCTGTTGCACTTTCCGTGTAGTTACCTACCCTAGCATTTAACTAGCATCGCCATTTTTATGAGTTCCGACTTTCCTCGTTTTAATGAAAAACGCGATAGATCGAGTATCCATATATATCTTTTACTATATTTTGTATTAGTCAATAATTAAAATTAATTAGCTAATAAAAAAAATATTTTTTAAAAAAATTTACTGCAAAGTAGATAAATTTTCTTTCACATGGTAGACAATATTTTGAATTTCGTCTAATGCATTTATAATTTTTTGTGAAGATTTTTTGCTAACTTTGTTGTTATTTAAAATTTCAATATATTCATCAGATATAATGCGAGATGATTGATCTAATTTTTCAATCAATCCATCAACGGCAATTATATAAGAATTTTTCATAACAGGATTTTCAGTTTTATCAATTAGACTAATAAATTCTTCTGCTATATCATAAAAACCTACAATTATATCAAAAACAAAATTTTTTGATTTTAAAGATATATTACTAATTGCAGCCATATCATATTAATCTAAAAACCTTTTTTCCTCAACTATGCAAAAAATTTCTATTCTATCATTTATAGATATTTCCTCAAAACCTGCAAGTTTAATACCGCAATCTCTGCCACTTATAACTTCTTTAACCTCATCTTTAAGATGTCTAAGATTTTCAATGCTACCAGTGTAAACCGTAGATTCTCCACGAATAACTTTTGCCAGCGATCCCTTTTGAACCTTACCTTTTGTAACAGTACAACCAGCAATTTTACCGCCTTTTGTCATACTGAAAATTTGTTTTACAAGTGCTGTACCAATATGCTCTTCTTTTCTGATAGGTGCCAATAATTCAGAAGCTAATGCTTTAACGGCGTCCTCTAAATGATAAATTATAGAATAATCAAGAATTTTAATATTATTCATCTGTGCAAATTTTGATACTTTACTATCAACTTTTGCGTTAAAAGCTAAAATTATTGCACTAGTACCTTCTGTTTTGGCCGCCTCAACATCCGAATCTGTTACGGCACCTACGCTACTTGACAATATTTTAATAGTAAATTCTTCGTGCTTAATACGCTCGATAACTTTTTTTACAACCTCTAAAGAGCCTCGCATATCTGCTTTTATAACAAAATATAGCATTTTTCGTTTATTTGTTTCTCTCATTTCAGAGAATACACTTTCGGCATTGATTTTTGCTTTAACATCGTTTTGTGCCTCATTTGTGGGTAATAATAATTCTGCTTTTCTAACATCAATTAAAGCACGAGCATCTTTTTCATTTGCCATAATATAAACCGGATCGCCAACAGTTCCACCATTTTCTAATCCTATAATTTCAACGGGAACAGAAGGACCTGCATTTGCAATTTGCTCACCTTTATCGTTTATCATCATTCTTGCTTTTCCGCTAATAACACCAGAAACTATAATATCGCCTTGCTTAATAGTTCCGTTTTGCACTAAAATTGTTGTTACAATTCCTTTTTGCTTATCAACACGAGATTCCAAAATTGTTCCATCTGCATATTTTACATCAAGAGAAGTAAGCTCCATAACTTCTGCTTGTAAAATAATAGTTTCAAGTAGTTTATCTAAATTTTCTTTTGTAGCGGCAGAAACTGGAACGGTCATAACGGTACCACCGTATTCTTCTGGCAACAAATCGTATTGCATTAAGCTTTCGCGTACTTTATTTATATTTGCCCCAGGTTTATCTATTTTATTTATAGCAACAATAATTGGCACATTTGCATTTTTTGCATGTTTTATAGCTTCAACCGTTTGTGGCATAATTCCATCGTCAGCAGCTACAACTAAAATTACAATATCAGTTATTTTTGCTCCCCTAGAACGCATATCACTAAATGCTTCATGTCCAGGAGTATCGATAAAAGTTATAGGTTCGCCATTTTTTGTTTTTACAGTATAAGCACCAATATGCTG
Organism: Rickettsia typhi; assembly: GCA_945876965.1. Classification (GTDB taxonomy): domain Bacteria; phylum Pseudomonadota; class Alphaproteobacteria; order Rickettsiales; family Deianiraeaceae; genus CAMCQG01. The sequence goes on along the minus strand of CAMCQG010000003.1, from coordinate 43,587 downwards.
AGTTATTCCGCCAGCCTCATCTGCCGCAATATCTGCATTTCTAATTGCATCAAGCAACGATGTTTTACCGTGATCAACATGTCCCATAATTGTAACAACAGGCGGTCTTATAACCTTATTTACATTAACATATCTTGATTTGAGCATTTCTGCATATTTATCAGCTTTTAAACGAACTACTTGATGACCATGTTCGCCAGCAATCAGCTCGATTGTATCAGGATCGACAGATTGATTAGCCGTTAACATTAAACCCATTTTCATTAAGCTTCTAACAAGCTCATTAACTTTGATATTCATTACCTCGGCCAAATCTTTAACAATCATCGGTCCATCTACACTAATTTCTAAAAATACCTTATCCATTGTAGGTTTTTTAAAATTACGATTAAAAGACTCTTTTTTGTGTCTTCTTTGTGCTGGCGGTGAATTGGTTACAGAAGATTTAATAATTAATGGTCTACCATAAAGCTTTTCATACTCAGCAACATTATATTCATCTTCTGTTATTTCTTCAACATTTTCTAATACATATTTAGTTGCATTCGTAACATTTGCAGCCTCACCAATGCTTGCTGTAGATTTTCCTTTTTTGCCTTTTCTTGCTGGCAATGCTTTTGTTTCAAATTTATCACTTACAACATCTTGTTTGATTGGTGCTTTTGTAGTAACATGACTAACAACCTTTACAGGTTCAATAATTACGATTGGCTCTACATTAACAGCATCTACAAAATCGTTATTAACTATATTTTTATTTATTATATCAAGAAAATCATTTTTTGGCTCATTTTTTGTTTGCTCGTGTTGCTCTATTAATTTTAATCTGCTATCGGTTGGATTTGCATTATTTTGAGATATGTTTGTTTGCTTATCTAAATTTTTAATAGATTTTTGCAACAACAAGTCGCTATTTGTTGTGATATTTTTTATACCCAAAGACAATGTTTTTCTTGGTATTATAGGAGTTGAATCTGACATTTAAACAATATATACTTAATAATATTATTACATTTTGTAATGCTTTTTTTAATATTCAAGTTTTTATATTTTAATTAGCTTACCGCCAAAAATCAATATTTTTCCATTAAATGGCTTAATTTGTGCCACACCAACATCTTGTTGCATTTTTTGTGCCATTTGTATAGCTTTTTCTTTATTTCCTTCGCTACCAATATCAACAATATAAGTTGCACCATTTTCGTTTATAGAAACACCAATAACAATTGCGTGAGGATTATTTTTTGCCACACTAATAACAGCTTCTCGTACGATATTTGGAGCAAATTTTTCCTCAATAATAATAATGTCACCATCTGTTTTTGTGTTTTTTATAGAAAATCCAATTTGTAATTTTTCAATTTCTTTTGCCTGCTGTTTTTTTTGCTCTGCTGATGCTGCAATTTCTTGGTTTTTTATTGCAATTTGATCTTCTAAATATTTGGTCAAAGCTTGCCCGCATTTTGCTTCAATTCGCCTAACTCCTGAGGCAACCGAACTTTCTGAAATAATCTTAAAAGACCCAATAAAACCTGTGTTTTTAACATGTGTTCCTCCGCACAATTCAACAGAAATATCTTGCATATTAACCACCCTAACTTCATCGCCATATTTTTCACCAAACAGCGCCATTGCACCAAGTTTTTCAGCTTCCAATTTTGGCATATTTTGGCACGAAACATCAAGTTGCTGGCTAATTTTTTCATTGACATCATTTTCAACTTTTGCAATTTCTTCTGGTGTTAAAGCCTTGCCATGGCTAAAATCAAAAGTCAATCGGTGCGGTTCAACTTTTGATCCCTTTTGTGCAACATGGCTACCAACAATTCTTTGCAATGCTGCTTGCAACAAATGCGTTGCCGAGTGATGTTTTGCAGTTTCTGGTCTTTTAAAAATACCAACTTGTAAATCATATTGTTGCCCAATGCATAAATCAAAATTACCCTTTATCTTATGAGCAATAATTGTATCAGCAAATTTTTTAGTATCCACAACTTCATATGATGACCATGATTTTGTTGCTTCTTCAATACTCAAAGATTCGTCATTTTGGCCCGACATTTTTCCAATAAAACCTGTGTCCCCAATTTGACCTCCACCCTCTGGGTAAAAAACCGTTTTATCGAATACAACCCAATCACCAACAATCGCTAAAACCTTTGCCTTACCAACAGTTTTTTCGTAACCTAAAAACGGCGTTTCGCCAAATTTTTCCTTCAATTCAAACCAAATTTTGTCATCTGCAACTTCTCCCGAACCCTTCCAAGCAGCCTTTGACATTTCTTTTTGCTTTTCAAGAGCTTTTTCAAAACCATCAACATCTACGGCAATATTTTTTGCTCGCAAAATATCTTGCGTCAAATCAAGTGGAAAACCATAGGTATCATAAAGTTTAAATGCTGTTTCTCCACCCAAAATTGCTCCATCAATATTATCATTCAAAATTTTAAGTCCACGGTCAAGCATTTGTTTAAAATTTTGTTCCTCGGTTGCAATTACATCTTTTATTGTTGGCACCGCCCTACGCAATTCATGATATGCCTCCCCCATTTGGCTATCCAAAAAGTCAACAATCGTGTGCATTTTTGCATTTTCTGGATCAATCTGATGCAAATATCTCATAGCTCTTCGCATAATTCTTCGCAACACATAACCCCTGCCCTCGTTTGATGGAGTCACACCTTCGGCAATCAAAAAACTAATCGCACGAACATGATCTGCAACCACTTTGCAAGCCGTATTTTCTTTGCCAAAAGCATCGCAATTATAGTTCTCGGCTATACCTTTTCTCAATGACAAAAACAAACTTGTATCATAATTATCTGTTTTACCTTCAAGCACCGAAACCAATCTTTCAAGGCCCATTCCGGTATCAATTGCCGTTTGTTTAAGTGGTGTTTTAACTCCATTTTCTTGATTATATTGCATAAAAACCAAGTTCCAAATCTCAACAAATCTATCGCCATCTTGCTCTGGTGTGCCCGGTTTTCCACCCGCAACTTTGTCGCCATAATCATAAAAAATCTCCGAACATGGGCCACATGGACCTGAATCGCCCATTGACCAAAAATTATCATTACTTTCAATTCTAATAATACGATCTTCGGTTCCTAAAACTTTTTTCCAAATATTAAAAGCTTCGTCGTCGTTATAAAAAACTGTCACATAAAGCTTTTCTTTTGGCAAACCAATTTCTTTTGTTAAAAATTCCCAAGCCTGCAAAATTGCCTGCTCTTTAAAATATTCACTAAAACTAAAATTACCAAGCATTTCAAAAAAAGTATGATGCCTAGCGGTATACCCAACATTATCTAAATCGTTATGTTTGCCCCCAGCTCGCAATGATTTTTGAACCGTTGTTACATTTTTATATTGCGGTTTTTCAAGACCCAAAAACACATTTTTAAATTGCACCATTCCACTATTTGTAAACATAAGCGATGGATCGTTATGAGGAATTAATCCTGATGAAGGCAAAATTAAATGATCTTTTTGTTTAAAAAAATCTAAAAACTGCGACCGTATTTGTTTATACATAAAATGTTGATATATTTATCATAAAATATATATAAATATTATTTTTAAAATCAAGCTTATTTTAATTAAACCATTTCTTAATGCTTCAAAAACAAGATATTAATTTAAACTTGCTTTTTATTAAAAATTAAAAATTATCAAATAATTACTTTACAAATTATGATTAACTTTGCAGATATTAAAAATATAATATCAGATTATAAAAAGAAAGTAGATCAAGCAATTATTTGCATTGGTGTTGACGATAAAAAACAACAAATTGCCATAATAAACGAACAAATTCAAGACGAAACAATTTGGAGCGACAACACAAAAATGAGCAAATTAATGCAAGAAAAATCTCATTTACAAAAAGATATTGAAATTGCAGATGAAATAATAATTTTTTTAAAAGATTGCACAGAGTTGTTACAAATGGCAGAAGAATATCAAGACAACGAAACAGCGCAGCAAATATATGATGATTTATTAAAATGGCAACAAAAAATAAACAATTTTGAGATTACATCGTTATTTAAAAATGCAGAAGATAAAATGGATTGCTTTATAGAGATAAACTCTGGTGCAGGCGGAACAGAAAGTCAAGATTGGGTGCAAATCCTTTTACGAATGTATACAATGTGGGCTCAAAATCAAGGTTTTATAGTAGAAATTATCGATAAAGTTGTAGGTGAAGAAGTTGGTTTTAAACAGATTGTTTTACTTGTAAAAGGATATTTAGCATATGGATATTTAAAACACGAAAATGGCATTCATAGATTAGTTAGATTGTCGCCTTTTAACTCCCAAAACAAAAGACAAACAACTTTTGGCGGAGTATTTTGCTATCCTGCAATTGATGAAACTATCAATATTGAGATAAACGAAAAAGATATTCGTATTGATACATATAAAAGTTCTGGTGCCGGCGGACAACATGTCAACACAACAGATTCTGCAATCAGAATCACACATATTCCCACAAATACAGTTGTTCAATCACAAACTCAGCGTTCGCAAATGCAAAATAGAGCCGAAGCTATGAAAATGCTTAAATCAAAATTATACGAAATAGAAATAAGCAAACAAAATAAAAACAAAGATAATATCGAGGCAAATAAAAATGATATAGCTTTTGGTAATCAAATTAGAAACTATGTTTTGCACCCATATCAACTTGTTAAAGACTTGCGAAGTGGCTATGAAACATCACAAACAAACAAGGTTTTGGATGGCGATTTAAACGATATAATTTATAGTTTAATTATACCGTAATGGTCCATTGTTTTTTGCTCTTTCAATCTAGAACTAAATGTTGATTTTTGATAATTTGGTTTTATTTGATTGTCTAAAAAATTCTTAAGCTTATATTTCAAGTCTCCAAAAGCAACAGGATTTTTAGCAATTTTTAAAAGTTTTTGTGAGTCTATAACGCCATCTGTTTTTGCGAATTGTGTAAATATTTCTTTGTCAAGTATATTCTGAGCTTTGCCAACCTTACTCCATAAATGACCAGTATCAACTTTTTGTTCACCACTAGCATCCTTAATTCCAGAAAGTCCGATATTTATAGCATATCTTTGTCCTTTTTCTGAAACTTTTTTGGCATTTTCAATAACTGCCTCAAACTGTGTTTTTGTTATTTTACCTTCTTTAATTGCTTGATGGGCCGTTTCATAAAGTAATTTTACATGATATTTTCCTATAATACCCTCAGAAAGCATCTCTTTTGCAAGCCCATCATATTGTTGATATTTAGTAACCGTTTCGTCTAGTAAAAGAGTGTATGATAGTTGTTTTTCGCCAGATTTCATTGTGCTTATAAAATCTTCTATCGTTCCTGCAAAATCATATTCGCAAGAGCTTTTCATTTCAGTCTCAAAGCCACCATAAAGCTGACCAGAATGCCTAAAAGTTACATGCATTTTATTGTCTTTTTTTGTAATATCAAGGTATATCCCGCACGAATAAAGTGTTTTTGTTTTACTATTTTCATCTTCTGTTGGCATTTCATAACTCGCACCATACAGCTGCTTGGCAATTGTAGGCTCTGAATATATTTGTGGTATTTGTTGTGCAAATTTTGCCAAGTCTTGCATAGAAGCCGAAAGTCCACCAGCCGCTTCAATTGCCATGCCTGTTGGTAATAATTTAGTTGCTTCTGTTTTTATCAACTGTTGTGTAGTATTTTTTGCACCAAGCGATATTAATGTTTCTCCAGCTGGAATCTGGTTATAGGTTTTTATTTCTTTATCACCAACATCACCTGAAAAACCTGTATTTTTTAGCTCATATACATCTAGCACTTTTTCCTTCATTTCTTCTTTAAAAGTTTTGGTTGTCGGCATTAAATCAACCAGTTTTTGAAATAAAAAGAAACCTTCATTGGCATATCCAAAAGGCTGTTTCCAGTGGTTTTTTTTATTTGGTAGCTCTTCTTCTAAAAACTCTGTATCTTCCATAGCACGCTCTCCTTTCATAATTTTTTCACTTCTCTTGATATTTGTAGCAATTGATTTATAATTAATAATTCCAATACCACTTGTATGGTTTAAAACCTGTGCTATTGTTATATTTGCAAAGCCTTTGTCTTTGAGAATTGTGGCAATTGATTTACCTTCTTCATTTGTTTCTCTGTCAAACAAATCAACAAGTTTTGCCTGCAAACCATCGTTTCCAAACTTACCATCTTGTGCCATCAAATTTGCAAGCATACCAGTAAATGATTTTGAAACAGATGCAATTTGATATATGTTATTATCAGATGTATCTTTATGTGATGTTTTACGAGTTGTAAATATATTATTTGGGTATTTTGGTTTTATTATATTTTTGATCATAAAATGATAATAATAATTATGATTGTATTTAAGCTAATATTTTGTTAAATACAATAAAAATATTTTATAATATTATTTATCAATAGAGTTTTGTATTGTAATATTTTTTAACGCTTCTATAAATAAATCATCAACACCAAGTGCCTTAACCCTGCAATAAGATGTCACGCCATATTCGTGTGCCATTTCTCTATATTCTATATCAAGCTCTACCAATGTTTCGGAATGTTCGGATACAAATGCAATTGGAACAATAAGCAGACCAAGTTTTTCTTTACCCGCCTCTTCAATTTCAAAAATAGTGCTAGGCTCTAACCATTTTAATCGCCCAACTTTTGATTGATAACATATTCGATAATCTATATTTTTTGGTAATTTTTTCATTATATGTTCTACCGTTTCAATAATTTGTTTTTGATATGGATCACCTTTGTTTATAATTTTTTGTGGCAAACTATGGGCCGAAAATAACAACCTAAATGGCGTTGTAATATTTTGTATTTGCTCCAAAATTAACTTAACATGCGATGCAATAAAATTGGAATCTGTATGATAATTTTGTATTTTTTTGGTTGGTTTTTGAAAATCTGCTAATTTGCATTCATAATCCCAGTCATCAAACGAACTTTGGGTGGTTGTTGTTGAATATTGCGGGTATAACGGCAACAAAATTATCTCGTCAGGATTCCAGTCCATGACACTTTTTAATACGCTTTTTGAAAATGGCTCAGAATATCTCATTGATACAAACACTTGGTATTGCTCATTTTTTCCATTGATAAACCTAGCATTTTGTGATAATAAATTTTGTAATTTATCCGCCTGCAAAAGAGTATTCTCTAAAATTGGAGATTTACCACCAATTTCGTTATAAATTTCTTTTGCTTCATTCAAACGACCTTTTGCTATATATTTTGCAAGCAACCAACGAAATGGGTTTGGCAAAGTGATAATTGCTTTATCGTTAAATAAATTAAACAAAAATGCTTCAATTCCATCAACAGAAGATGGGCCACCTAAATTAAACAATATAACTGCTTTTTTATTAAAAAGCAAATGCGGATCATCTATCATTTTTTATAATATTATATTTATTTTTTTTAACACATCATAATTTGTTTTTTTGATACATTTAACTAAATCTTGTACCCTTTTTGTGTTATATTTTTGTGTGCTACGAATTTTTATAAGCCATTGTGCTGCTTGTTTTATATCCCCGCGCAAATAGCTTAATAATGCAAAATGATAATATAATGTTTTTGAATTTGGTATAAATTTTGAAGTAAGCCAAAAACGCATTTTGGCATCTGCAAGTTTGTTATTTTTTATTGCATCTAAGCCAAATAAAAAATGAATTTTAGCAACTATTTTTTTATTTTGATTGGCATACATAATTTTTTTACTATCATCTATTATTTTATAAGAAAAACTAAAAATAAAATCAGTTAATTTAAAAAAATAAAATTTTAAAATATGCCCAATTAAAGGTAAGGTTGATAATATTTCAAAATTAGGATTTTTTGGTCTTTTTAGAGCAAATTTTGTAGCAGAAATCAAATTAACTTTTTTAATCATCTTTTCTCGGGTAAATACTTTAAAGGATCCAATATCTCTTTATTTTTTCTTAATGAAAAATATAAAACTGGTTGATTTGTTAGCTTACTATTTGAGGTATTCGCAATTGCCTGACCAACAATTACAACATCATTTTTTTGTACCAAAACATCCTCCGTATAACCATAAACACTAACATAACCTCCATCATGCTTAATAATAATCATATTGCCATAGCTTTTGATTTTATTGCCAACATATGCAACAACACCATTTGCAATTGCAACAACCGGATTATGAACAGATGTTGTTACGATAATACCATCATTTTTAACATTAGAATCTTTAAACGAAGATAATGATACAATGCCACTGGTTGGCCACATAAATAATGGTCTTGAAACAACCTCTTGTGTATTTACAGACTGCAAAGAACTGATATCAATTTTTGTTTTATCTATAATTGGCAATAAAATTATATTACCCTGTATAATTTTTGCAACTCCAATATTTATATTTTTAATTTCTACTGACTTAATATTATATTTTTTAGCAATTGTATCAATGCTATCGCCATCTAAAACATAATATGATAATACTGGAATTCTATATAATTTGCCAACCTCTAATTTATCAGTTTTTTTAACACCCATAGCAATTGCAATTTCATCAGAATTTACATTAAAATGTTTTCCTATAATAGATAAGTTATCTGCTGGTTTTATTTCATAATCACAATAGTATTCTTGTTTTGGTTTGCGTGTTGGCACTGGAATAATCTTAACACCGCTATATTTAGAAACAATAATTTCATCGTCATATTTTTTTGGTTTTGCAAATATTAAATCTTCTGTATTGCCAGTAACAGGTGCAATAACTTGTGGTTTAGCTTGCTGAGATGTTACCGGATCATATCTAGAAATATTTTGCTGGGCATAAGTAGGATAATTATCACTGTTGTTAGCAGTTGAGCTGATTGTATTTTGCGGAGTATAGATGTCGCTGTTACTAGCAACAGGTGTAATAACTTGTGGTTTAGCTATATTTTGCTGGGCATAAGTAGGATAATTATCACTGTTGTTAGCAGTTGAGCTGATTGTATTTTGCGGAGTATAGATGTCGCTGTTACTAGCAACAGACTTATCATTGTTTGCAATAACAGGCTGCTTTTTAACGGGCATATATTCTTCATCATCATTTTCATCAAAATAAACCCTGCGTTTTTCTGGTGTTGTGCTATTAACTTTTATTTCAGCTGGTTTTGTAAAAATTGGTAATTGCTCACGCATTTGAGTATTATTTTCTGCATATGCTGGATAAATATTGTCAGAATTTGTTTTAACTCCACCAGTTCTGCTTGGCATATATGTGTTATCGATGGTTGTATTTTCTGAGGCACTAGCATTGCTACTACCAAACCTCAATACCATATTGCTAGCATCAAATACCAACCCAGCAACAGCTTCCTGAGATATAAAGGTAATACTAAAAACAAATATCAAAAATGATAGATAGTTTAAAATTCTATTGATAATATAATATTTAATTTTGGAAAACACGATAAAGCAAATAAATAAAAATTGTAAAATAATCCCAACATGGCAACATATCGAAACTATACTATAAGATATAAATAAAAAAGCAATCTTTTCTTTTAACATTTTTATACATTTTTAAATGTATAAAGAATACAATCAAAAGTATAATAATCAAGATTATTTTTAATTTATAATTGTATTAATTAATTATTTTTTCTTCTTTTCTAAACTAGCCCTGTATTGACTAGCCGGAGTTTCTGCTTTGGTTGTAGCCTCGGGGGTATCATTGGTAGGTATTACGGATCCTACGCCAGCAGAACTCAAGTCAGTTCCAGAAAAATCAACAGAACCAGCACCTTTGGATGTAAGGCTTTCATTAGATAATAATTTGTCAATTCCAGTTTTGTTGCTTTGCCTTGCTTCCTTAACGGCTTCTTCGGAATTTCGCCCAAGAGATGTCTGATTAGAATCTCTATTGTTACCACCTGTATTCGCATTATCTGATGGGTTACCTCTATTGTTACCACCTGTATTCGCATTATCTGATGGTTTACCTCTATTGTTACCACCTGTATTTGTTTGGCCTGTAGCATTATTATCCAGCTTATTATTTGGATTGTTTGCTAAATAATCTGATACCTTATTTTCAAATTTTCTTGCCTTGTCATTAAGCTCTTTTTTCTTATCCTTGTCAGGCTCTGCTTCTGCCATCCTTCTAAGATTTGATGCCTTTTCTTTATTAAGATTCGCTGCTTTTTTATCAAAGTAAGAGCCAGCAATAGAGGAACCACCTTGCGCAGCCTTATTAAATAAAGATAGTCCTGCTCTCAATGGATTTTTACTGTTTGCAACACCACCAATTGCACCACCAACCATTCCTAACGCTTTATTAACTCTTCTTAATCCAGGCGTTCTACTGGCTGCACCGCGTAAAATACCAGAAGGAGATATTCCAAATCCTGATTCACCAGAACCAGTAAGTGTGCCAATTATATTATTGAGCATATCTTCGCCTTGTGACGGACCAGATAAGCTGCTAGCTCCAAATATTGTATCGGCTATGCCCAGCAATTTATCTTTGAATTGCATTAGAACAACGGTCATTATTGCAAACCCCGCTAACGATAAGAAAAATTCTGAATAAGATGGAACCTGTGAGATTTTCCAGCCATAAAAATTAAATTCAAATAATGCCATATCAAGGCTCCATAAGGAATCCCAACAAATATTAAAATTAAATAATGTATTAAATGGCTTTAACATTAAAGCAAAAAATAACGACACAAAAAACATCGATACAACACTATTTGCCCCTTCTTTAATTAGTGCAGTTTTCCAGCTATTAAATGCATGGCTTGTATAATCGGATAACATCATTAAGCATACAAGAGGCGAAATAATAAATAAAAATCCAACCATAAATAGAGATAAAACATACACAAGAGCAGTCCTAACCATCAAAATTACCATTCCTATCATTAAAATCCAAATAAGCAGTAATGAAAAAAAGAATAAAAAATTAGCATTAAATAATGCTATCATTTTAAGACCTATAACCTGAGAAAACATGCTTGAAAGCATAACATCAAATGCACCAAATGGATCGTTAATAACAATATCTATACCTGCATACCCAAGAGATGTCTGCACCATTGCAACAGCCAAGTCGTTGAATGCACCAAAGAAAAATGGTATTAAAAAATTATCTACAAATTCATAATTTGTGCTATCGGTCGCCCAAATTACAAATGCTATATTTAGCAATCTTTTTGCTATATCATCAGCTGATATAGTGGTATCACCCTTGATTAATCCGTAGCCATAAAACATAATATAGATAATTAGCAGCAGTATTTTAAATACCTGAAATGTAAAACTTGTTAAAAACATGTCCCTAAGCTGCATAACGGCACCATCTTTATTCATAGATATAACATTTTTACCAGAAATATTAGTTGCAGTATTATATGATCCTCCTGCATTTTTATAATTAATCGATCCCTTTCCAAACATTGGTTCAAATATATACATTGCTATTTGAGTAAAAACAGAACCATCATAGAATACATTATTATTAATTATTTTTTTTGCACCCGCTTTAAAAACAACCTCTACATCTCCATAATTATCGGTAAAATAAATATCGTTTATTATTAAAAAAATTGGTTGATTTGGTGCTGGTGGACAAGTTTCGTTTATAGAATCTGGATCGTCTGTATTTTTACATGCAATAGCATCTTGCATAATAACTAAATCTGGCTGTCCAGCTTCTGGTATATTACCTTCTACATTGACCAAGTTATTGCTTAACCACGAAATATGACCAGGATCATTCCACGTCGTAAAAGAGTTATATGTTTTGGTGGGCAAAGAAAATGGAACAATCATAGTTTGCGGGGTATTGGTATCATCTAGTGCCTGCGAATAACTTACCTCGTTTCTATTTATATTTTTACGATATAATGCAACCTCGTGATTTGCTAAATGATATGCATAATTAACATTTCCAATCTTCATATAAACGCCGTGTCCACGATTTAAATAACAGGGCGTAAAATCTCTATCATTTAAAGCTCTTAAATTTGCACATGTTTGTCCATTTTTTGTTGTATCATTCAACAAACAATGCACATCCATTATTTGCTCTACTTCGTCATCTATACTATTGTTTGGACTGCCATATCTTTTTAAATGATTAATTTGCCTTAATCCGCCTAATTGAGAATAATCTTTATTTCCATTAGCATCCAACGGTAATATGTCCTGAAAAAATGAAATGTCTGTTGTTGTCTTGCATGGCAAATCTACTTCTGCCATTTTATAATCATATAATAAACCTCCATCTATATCGGCTAATCCTTGATCTGTATTGGTAGCAATTTTTGCTGCTTCCAATGTTTTTCCAACAACTTCTTTACCCCACGGATACCAACCGCCCTCTACATAAATTTCAAGCGGCGCCCCAGTTGTAACAAAGCCACTATTAACCCATTGACTAACCTGACCAGCCTCATCAATTGTCTTTGGTGTAGCACCTGTAACATTAACACCGGCACTCGACAATTTAAATATCATTTCTTTTGGCGTAGAATTATAGCCAGAATAACATTTTATACCAGTTGGTGATGAAGAATTAGATATTCCATTTTTAATCCACAAAACCAAATCTGTAATTCCAATTGCAGGACCAATCCCGCATAATGTTATTAAGATGTATGCCGCTAATATTGATATCCCTTTTTTTGCATATGGGGTACCTTGTTCTATCATGCCACCCAATACGGGTATTTTATTTGCAGCAGACGCAACCTTATCAAAACCTGAGCCCATTTTTTATAAAACAAATAATACAAGATTAATTAATAAATATAATATAATAATATACAAGTATATTTATCTTAAAATAAAATCAAAAAAACTATAAAATTTTTATTATACAGGACCATGAATTATATTTATAATGCTAATTGGAATATTTGATAATAATGAGCTATATGGAGCCTTATCTCCAACTGCATAATAATAAATTTTTTGTTTATTATCCCGCAATACTATAATTTCACCATCAACAGAACCACCGCTTTGTTTCACAAGGCTTGTAACCTGTTCTAGCGGAACCAGCAATCCATGTTTTTTAAAAATATATGCTAATTTTGGCTCACTAGCAATTATAATTCCAACTTTATTTATACAATTTTTTTCTTTTTTACATTGATCAAAGCTAACAACTTTATGTTTGCATCTATTTATACTTTGCTTAGAAATATAATCTATTGAAAATTTTAAAACTTCATCTTCTGGTGACAAATCTGTAACAATATATATTGTTTTATATGTAAAAAAACCAAATTTTATGGTATTAAATATGCTACCGCCAATATGCACAACAAACATAAAAAAGTAAATGACAGCAAAAATAATAGCTATTACAAATATAATGCCCCTATACATAACGCCAAAATTTTTGAACATTTATAAAAAAAATTATTTAGATATAGAAACTGCAAGACTAAACATCGAAATAAAATCAGGATTTTCTGACAAATTGGGAATATTAATTATTTTACAGCATTCATCACAAAGTGGCATTTTATTGACAACCATATTGGTTCCATTACAATTTATTTCAAAATTGTTATCATATGTTGATTTAAAATTTTTTTTAATCAAATCCTTAACATGACTACATTTTGGAGAAAAATGTGCAATATTTCTAAAAGACACATTGTTTTTAATTATATTTTCTGCATCTATAATTCCCAAAGAATAAATAGTGCTAATAAATTTATTATGCGATGGATCGTAAATACAAAAAGGATTTTCTCCATCAAAAAAATAATTTTTATTATAATTATTAAATTCCGCCAACCCTACAATATCTATTGCCGATAATTTTACAGGCTTAAATGCATCTACCTCATATGTAATTTGTGGCTTAACAGCAACTAATTTTTTTTCTTTTGACATACCAGCACTAGGCGATACTTTTATATTCTTAACATCTGTATTCTTTTTTTTATTAGAAACAGCACTTTTAATTGCATTTCTAATTGCATTAACATCTATTTGATGAATTCTATCATTTTGAGAAATATTTTTTTCATCATAAACTTCATTAACATATAATCCGTTTGCGAACATCATATCGTTTGGATTTTTTTCAAATATAGTATTTGTCTCTTCAATAATTAGACCATTGATAGCGTTATCTAATTTTAAAAAATCTACATGTTTCATAGCAATAAAATTAATAATACTTCTAATAATAAAATATCTTTTTTAATTGCAATATAAAAAATTATTTAATTTTAACAATATATCTAAAACTATCTCCAGCTAATTCCCAAACCGGCCGTTGCTATATAAATTATACCAAGACCTCCATTATTTGCAATTCCGTTAGTATTATTAAAATATGATGTTCCAGAACTAATATTATCAGCAAACATAGCCTGTATTTTTACTAGCGGCTTAATCCAATAATTATTATTATAATGAAATTCTGTAACAGATCCAATTCCAAAGCCTAATGCTGGTGAATTATTTGCAAAATGAGTACTGTACCCCCCATAAGATTGATAACCTACTAAATATGTTAAATACATTTCTGCAAAAAAATTTATTATTGCTTTATCATAATAAAATGTCAATTGCGAACCAGCAACACCACCAACAAACGATGACATAAGTCTCATTTGATGATCATTTAATTGTCCATAATTATTGAGCCCCATTTTATAAAAACCTGTATAAAAACTAATATCTAATTTTTGAATTCTCCATAAATCATAACCAACTACAACATTCATTTCGTCATTAAATCCAAATGGAGACGACACAGCATTTGAATCATTTACAGCAAATAAAAATGTAGAAAAGCCTGTTGATGCAAACCACAATCTGCTTGTTAAATTAAGTGTTGCATGTGTAATTATACCTAAACTATTTGCATTATGCCATCCTGTTGATATTCCGTTTCCTGGATTAAAATCAATATTTCCATACTGATACGCCAAACCTATACTATGATCAACAACTTTTTTATGCCTAATATTATCACCTGAATCTAAAAGAGGATAATTAATCCAATCTGGCAAATCAAATGCCTGTGCATTAGCATTAAATAAGAAAAATATAATAATGTAGATGATTTTCATATTTATTTAAAATAATATTTTTGCTCATATGTATTTATATTAGATAATACATCATTTTCTGTGATAAAAGCCCGCCTTGAATGACCCAAAAGTAAACTTTCTCCCTTAGAATTAGCTTTATAGCTTATCCCTAATAAATCGGCAACAGATGGCATAATATCTATCGTGCTAACCCAATTTTTTACAACAGAATGACTAAAAAACGCTGGTGAATAAAAAATAATAGGGGTTTTATAATAATCAATATCGGCAATTTTTGAGCCATATGTTTTATCCGACATACCAACAAAAATAAAAACCGTGTTTTGAAACCAATCTTTGTCAATTGAGCTTTGTAAAATATGATGTATATCTTCATCTGCTGTTTTTATATTAATAATCGATGCAAAAACAAAGCTTTTATTATTTATATGTTTTATCAAATTATCTTGCTTGTATTTAAAGCCGTATCTAGATAAAAAATCTGCAAAAAATTTAGATTTTTCTGGTGTTAGATTGTTAAAAAATAAAGCATTATATTGTTTATCAAAAAATGGACTACTATTAAATATTGCCGAAATCTCGTTAAATAAATTTTTATTTGCTGATATTGCGTTACTAAAAGAAATACTTTTATTTGCAATTTTTTTTAGATGGGGCATCTGATCGATTGTTTTTGTTGACAACCCTTCAATAAAAAATAACATTATATTTCGTTTATTTTTCTCACTATATATAAATGATTTTTCTGCAATTACATCCTTATTTTTTTTATGAAAAATTGGTTTTAAAAACTCCAATACCAGATTATTACCCAACATTTGAACATATCTATTATTACATTTATTTTCTATCTTAATATTGCTAAATTTTACAAAAATTATATGAAAAATAATCAAAAAAATCAATGCAATTAATACCTTCATGCTAATCGATGGCTTGTTATTAAATTTAATTTTTTTAAACCATTTAGCGATATAAATTGTTATACAAAAAGCAAATATAATACCTCCACAGGCAAATAATATAAATGAATATTCTGCCAAAAAAAATTCAATTAAATCTGGAAATATTTTTTTATAATATATCAAATCAGGTAAATAATTGTGTATTCTATTTTTATTTACACTAAATACAAATAAATCCAGGCCGCACTGAGTAATAATAGCCAATGAAACCAAATAAAATATAATATTGTATATAAAAAATTTTGAAGATGCAAATATTCTATATATTATAAGCGGAATTGCAAAAATATAAATTATAATTATATCAAAAAATAATCCATAAAATATAACTAAAATTGCATAATGAATTTGCTCATAAATTGATGTAAAAACAATCATTATAAGCGATAATCTAAATGCAAAATTTATTGCAACATAAACTGATCCGATTTTTATAAATTCAATAAAATTTTGTACTATACAAATTAATATTTTTTGTAAATAATCTTTCATTATTTATGATATAACAGAAATATTAATAAAATTGAGCAACATTGCAGCCGCAATTGCCACAATCATTGGTTGTCCAAATTTTTTAATATTATAGCTATAAATTTGCACAACTGTTAATAATGTTGCTATAAATAATATAATTATTATAGGCATTGCATATGTGTATTTTATATAAACAAATAAAAATGTTAACAAGATCATTAAAAATATAACTATACTTTTTTGTAATTTATTATTTTTAAATGGTAAATTATACAAAAAATCAAGACCAAAACATATAAAAACTGCTATCAAACATCCTATAATAGCAAAATTTTTATCAAATGCTAGATCGCAAGCAAAACAGGATAAAAACAAACATTCAATATAGTTTAATTGAGAATTCTGAGCCCTTGGTTTTGGCGTCAAATAATTATAAATTTTAGCACAATTTTTTATAACAAATGGAATTCTATACATAATAATTTTTAATGCCAAAAGCATAACAAAACTAATAATGAAAATTGTTAACGATTTTGGTTTTTGATAAAACATTATATTCAAAGGAATTGCACATAATATTATATAAGATGTATATCTTAGAAGATATGGCAATAAAAAAAATAGAATTTGTCTCAATTTTAACATAAAAAAGGTATCAATTATTTTATCATACAAAACTGAATATAAAAACTTTTTTTAATTATGCAATTAAATAATAAAAAATATTGCTTTTTGTGTAATAACTCTTGCAAATATATTTTATATTAATTTTATCCGCTATGCAAAACATAATAAATAATCTTTGGCAAATCAAACAAAATCAGGGTATTTCTGATGTAAAAAAATCTAGCGACATACACGCTATAACAGAGGTTATAAATTTGCTAGACAAAGGCGAAATTTCTGTTGTCCAAAAAATCGATGGTAAATGGTCGGTCAACGAATGGATAAAAAGGGCAATTTTGTTATATTTAGGCAGCACAGATGCTTTTGTTATAAAAGATTGTTGGTATGATAAAATTGTTGGAAAATTTGATAATTGGCTAGAAGAAGATTTTGCAGCAAATAAAATAAGGGCAGTTCCGGGTTGTTTTGTCAGAAAAGGTGCATTTTTAGCCTCTGGTGTAATTGTTATGCCATCGTTTATAAATATTGGTAGCAACATAGGAGAAAACACAATGATTGATAGTTTGGTAACCGTTGGAAGCTGTGTTAAAATTGGTAAAAATTGTCATATTTCATCAAATACTGTTCTAGCAGGAGTAATAGAGCCAGTTCAGACTAGCCCTGTTGTTATAGAAGATAATTGTTTTGTTGGTGCTGGATGCCAAATTGCCGAAGGGGTTATTATCGAAGAAGGTAGCGTTATAGGGGCCGGAGTTACAATTACTGGTGCAACAAAAATTGTCGATCGTCAAACTGGAAATGTGCATTATGGCGTTATAAAAGCAGGGTCTGTTGTTGTTGGTGGCAGTATTTTAGGCGAACATGGAATTTCTACAAATTGTGCAGTTGTTATAAAGCAAGTTGATGAACAAACTCGTAAAAAAACATCACTTAATGATTTATTGCGATAGATATATTTGTTTTGTATAAATTGCCAATGGCAAATTTGAATATTTCTTGACAAGTAATAGCAGACAGTTATCATATAAGAAGTTAATTGCTAGTGTATGTTAGATAAAAAGAATAAAGAAGTTGACAAAAATAAAAAGGTTGATATTAAAAATAATGCTTCCACAAAGAAAATAGCTAAAAAAGATGAAGTATTTAAATTAGATATGCCTTTTAAAGAGGCTTTGGAAGGGTTTTTGAAGGTTAATAATGATAGAAAATGAATGATATAATAATCAACAATTCTAATCTTTTAGTATCTCAGGTTGCAAATTGTATATTAGAGCTTGGAGATTCTTATGATGTAGAAATTACAAATTTAAAATTACAGAAATTGTTATATTTTTCAGATGGACTATATTATACCGTTACTGGTAATTATTTATTTAATAAAAGAATGCAGGCATGGAAATTTGGACCCGTTGCAGATGAGATATATTATGAATTTAGACATTTTGGTAAAAAACCAATAAAAAATATTAGATCTTGTTATTATGACCCTGAAACCGAACAAGAGCCATCTTTTTTAACAGTAAGTGAAAAAAATAACAAAGAAGCTTTTAATATAATAAAGGCTAATTTTATATTATTGGCAGAACAAGAATCATTTGAGCTTGTTGAACAAAGCCATATTTTCGATGGCCCATGGTATAGGGCTTATCAAATAGCACCAAATCACCCAATAGAATTTACAGCAGAAGATGCTATAATGTTTCAAGAATATTCTACAAGATTGATAAATAATTTATAATTGAAATAAGCATGACTAACAAAGAAGAATTCATAAAATCATTAGCTTTCTTAGTAGATGAAAAACAAGAAGTAACAAAAAAAAGAATGAATAAAAATAAATCCCAGCATATTTTAACAATTTTTACCGATAATACTAAAAAAATAAATATTTGGTTGCATGAAATAATATTTGTTGGATTATATTTGTTCTTTCTGTCTATTGTTATCAAAACAATATTATGTGTTTGGAGTGATAACAAATCATTGCAAGTTGTAATAAAAATTATTATAACATCTATAATGGATAATATTAATCTTATTATAACAGGCCTTATAAAACCAGTGATTGATAATATTAATACTATTAACCCAAACAAAGAAGTTGTATTTATATTCTTTGTTGTATCTTTGTTTATTTTAATTTTAAAAATAAAACATCCGTTATTTGACGCAATTAAAAATATATATAAAAAATTACTTGATAGGTTTATTGATAAACCCTAGGTCGGCTTTGTATATAATTACCCTTTGGGTTATAAAATTTTTGTTGACAAATAAAAAATATGGTTTTAACGATTGTTGCTTATGTCGGTTTTATGACTGCGATAAGTGTTGTTTTTCAACAAACTAATATTGGTTTTTATGAGTAAATATATAATAAATAAAGAAGAAATCTGCAAAGATTTTAAAATACACGCAACTGATACTGGGTCTCCTTTTGTTCAAGTTGCTATGCTTACATCCAGAATAACATATTTAACTGGGCATTTACAGGAGCATAAAAAAGATCATGACGCTAGAAGATCTTTGCTTATAATGGTTGCAAAGCGTAGAACATATTTGTCTTATGTAAAGAAAAATTATGCAGATAAATATTTGCCATTAATTACAGCTTTAAAAATTAGAGATACACACAAATAATTACTCGTTTTATGAATACAGCAGAAAATATTATAAATCCTAACAATCCTAAGGTAAAAAATGTTACTTTATCTCTTAGTCATGTTGGGTTGCAAAAAAATTGGATTATCGTTGATCTTAAAGACTTAATTCTAGGTAGAGTTTCAAGCTTTATTGCTCACAGATTAATGGGTAAACACAGAGCAGATTATACTCCGCATGTTGATTGTGGTGATCATATAATAGTTATTAATTCTGATGCTATTGTTTTAACTGGTAAAAAAGAAACTGATAAAATTTATTATCATCACACAGGTTATCCAGGTGGTATTAAAGCTATTGCGGTTAGAGCTGTGCGTGAAAAAAAATCTGAGACTTTAGTTAAAAAAGCAGTTGAAAGAATGCTTGGAACTGGTCCTTTGGCTTATAAGCAATTAACAAGATTGCATATTTATGCGGGTGCAGAACATCCTCATATTGCTCAACAACCAGAGCTTATCGATTTTGCAAGTTTGAACCGTAAAAATAAAAAGAATTAGTTATTATAGATTATGACAGAAAAAAAAGAAGTTATTGATGAAGTTAAAAAAATAAAAGCATCACCTAAAGCAAAAAAAGAAGATTTAAATGCTGATCAGGCTGTTTCTACTGCAAAAGTAAAAACAGTTAAAAAAAGCAATAAAATTGTTTTACCAAAACCATCTGGAAATACTATTATCACAAGAGGTGGCAGAAAATCATCTGTTGCAAGTGCTATGCTTTGGACTGATGATAAAAATGAAAAAGATGGATTTATCTTGGTCAACGATAAAGATGTATTAGTCTATTTTAGCAATATCAAAAAACTGATAACTAAAATTGATAAAATTTTTAAAGTTACCGGCGAGCAGGCTTCTAAATATAAAATTAGAGTTTCTGTAAAAGGTGGCGGTAAAACTGGACAAGCCGATGCAGTTGCTAATGCAATAGCTAAAGCTTTGGTGTTGGTTGATATTTCTACTAAAACATTATTGAAAAAAGAGGGATTATTAACAAGAGATTCTCGTGCTGTTCAGTCTAAAAATACTGGTCAACCGAAAGCTAGAAAAGTTGAACAATTCTCTAAGAGATAATAAAATTTGGTCAATATATCATTATGTTGGCCAAATTATAGGCTCAGCCTTATATTGATTTATAACAAAATGCTAAAACATCTTTATATAGAAAATATAACAATTATAAAAAAAATTTGTATAGATTTTAGATATGGATTAAATGTAATTGTTGGTCAAACTGGGTCTGGTAAATCTGTAGTTTTAGATTGTATTGAGCTTGTAACCGGAGGAAGAGCAAAAGGTGAAATAGTTCGTAAAGGTGAACAAAAAGCTATCATAATTGCAGATTTTGAACACAATAATAGCATAGATTTAATAGATATTTTAAAGCAAAATTCAATAGAAATTAACGACACAATTGCATTAAAACGCGTAATATATCCAGACGGAAAAAACAGCTGCTTTATAAACGATATGCCGACAACTTTATCGCTAATAAATAAAATTTCTAATTATTTAATAGAAATAAACGGACAATTTGTGCAGGGTAGATTATTGGAGGCGAGCGAGCATCTTAAAATGCTAGACGAATATGCTGTTTTACGCAATGATTTAGTTGCTTTAAAAGAATTATTTGCAACTTATAGCAATTCAAAAAAAGAGCATCAAAAGTTATTAGAAATTAAAGATAAAATCGCCACAGATTATGATCATTATTGTGGAATCGTAAAAGATATAGAAAAATTACAATTTATAGAAGATGAGGATAATAAGTTACTTGAACGAAAAAAAATACTTTTAGAACAAGACAGCACTTTAAAGGTATTAGAAGAAACCATAGCTCTTGAAAACGGAGCAAATGTTGTTAGAAATATCAAAAAAATTGCCAAAAATATATCCAGTATAAAACATGATGCCAACGAAGAACTTATAAAAATAGCTAACATAATTGAGCAATCTGCAATAGAATTTTGTGAAGGAATGGATTATATTTCTGGTGTTGTTAGAAAAACTGGAAATGCAGAAGCTGAACTAGAAATTATAGAAGATAGATTGTATCAAATTCGCCAAATTTGTCGTAAATATAATGTAAGCTCCACAGGTTTATCTGCTTTATACGAAACGGCAAGAACAAATATTGATACAACTGATAACATCGAAGATAACATTATTGTTTCGGAAAAAAAAGTTAAAGAAGTTTGGCAAATTTATCTAAAAAGCGCTAAAATTATAACACAAAAACGCCGCTTGGCATCACATATTTTTGTTGATGAGCTACATGAAGAACTTACGCGATTAAAAATGGAACATGCAAAAATGGCAGTTATTATATCTGATGACGAAAATTTAGCAACTTCACAAGGCATAGATTCTGTCCATTTTGCCGCGTCTACAAACCCTGGAATGCCAATTATGCCAATTAATAAAATTGCATCAGGCGGTGAATTATCTAGATTTATGCTGGCATTTAAATCGGTTATGTCAAAAAAAGTTAGCTTACCATCAATCATTTTTGACGAAATAGACAGCGGAACAAGTGGCATTGTTGCATCTCTTATAGCAGAATTTTTGTATGATTTAAGCAAAAAAACACAAGTTTTAGCAGTGACACATAGTCATCAAGTTGTAAAACGAGGAGATACTGTATTGCGAATTAGCAAACAAACTGATGGTATAGAAACCGTTGTAAATGCCGACCATTTAGATACAATGGGCATAATAAAAGAAATTGAAATGATGATATCTGGTATTGAAATTTGATTTTATGATTTATATTATTACTGGATATGGAATATCTAGTGTATGCTTATTTTTATATACATTTTTTAATTATAAAAAATATATTTTGCACAATAAAATATCAATTAAAAAACCTGAGTAATAAGAGATATAAGCGCTGTATCTGATCGCAAAATTCTATGACCTAAGTTGACCGAAATCGTATCTTTTTGGTTAGATAAAAAATTTATTTCTTCATCAGAAAAACCACCCTCTGGGCCAATAAAAATTGTAGTTTCTGTATTTTTTGGTATTTTATTTTTTACTCCATTTTGAATTGTTTTTTCGTTGGCATATAAAATTATACCTTCGCATTCAATAAAAGTCTGCTCTAAATTATCGCAAAAAATAATTTTTGGCAATAAAATACCCCCACATTGCTCTAAGGCTTCAATTGCTATAACCCTTATTTTATCTAAATTTATATGACGAACCGACGAATATCTTGCATTAAAAATAATAATTTTTTTTACACCAATCTCAACCGATTGCCTAATCATTCTCGACATTGTATCTGGCTTTATAAGAGGAATGCAAACAGTTATATCCAATAATTTATCTTGTTTTTCTATTTGTTCTTGTATTTGCAATATAATATATTTTTTATGTAAAATTGAAACACGGCATTGCCATTCACCTTGCTCATTAAAAATAAAAACCTCTTCATCATTTTTAATCCGCAAAACATTGGCTAAATAATGATACTGATCATCAATAATTTTGATATTATTAAAATCTATATCTTGTATAAAAAGTCTAATTTTCATAAAATTGTATAGTTTTTAATAACAAAGCCTGTGAATTAAAATTTTTCAAAACATATTCTTTGGCATTTTTACCAATATTTTGTTTAGTATTTTTATCTAAATGCAACACAAAATCTATCTTTTTTGCAAAAGCATCTATGTCTCCATTTGGAATAAGCCAGCCAGTTTTTTCATCAACAATTGTTTCTTGAAATGGTCCTAAATCTGTTGCAATTATAGGTTTTTCTAACAAACAAGCTTCAACAACAGTTTTTCCAAAAGATTCTGCTTTTATTGAAGGGCAAACAACCAAATCTGCAATAGAATATAAGCTTGTTATTTTATCGGTATAAGGAATAAAAACCAATCTATGTCTAAAATTGCCCCTTTCAGATATCGCTTTTAATTTTTCCCTAAGTGGTTCATTGCTTGCCATTGCAATACAAACAATACGATCTGCGTGAACTTTTACCATTGCATTTAACCAAAATTCATGCCCTTTTGAAAGAGATAATCTGCCTGGTAAAAAAATAATTTTATCAGTATCCTTGATCGCATTATCCTTTTTTATTTTATCAATATAAACCTGATCTATAATATTATTTGTTTCGTCAGCCCAGCTATGTATTACAGAAATTTTATTAGCTACATTTGGATAATATTTTATTATATAATTTTTTGCAAATTCGGATACAGCAATAATTTTATCACTACGAACCATGCTTGAATTATATAGCTTTTTAAACCAATTATTCATTTTATAAAGCCCATGAAATGTTGTTATATATTTTATATTTGCAAATTTTTTAACAGCAAAAAAACAAGCCCAAGCCTGTGCCCTAGATCTGCTATGAACAATATCAACATTATATTCAGCAATTATTTTTTGTATTAAACAAATATTTTGCCATAAAAATATAGGATTTTTAGATTTAATATTTTTGCCAATAATATGAATTATATTTTTGTCTAGTTTGCTAACCAATGTTCCACCGCTTGATAAAATGATGCATTTATATCCATTTTTTGCCAAAAAATTAGCTGTATCCAGCGTATCATATTCTGTGCCACCAGTATTAAATGTTGGTAAAACCTGCAAAATTGTCTTCATAAATTAAGCATTTTTATTTCTTTGTGGCAAATCAACATCATGTTTTATATGCTCTGTTACTTTTTTTTGCTTAGATTCACCAGACTTAATTGTTGCCTTAATTTGACTATCTTCTGCTATAACATATTTTGGTAAAACATTATTTATAACTACATCACGAGACACTATAGCTTCACGAATATCTCGATTATTTGTTATATGATACATAATATCTAACAAACATTTTTCCATAATAGATCTAAGTCCGCGAGCCCCAGTTTTTCTTTCAATTGCTAACTCAACAACACAATCTAATGCATCATCGGTAAATGTTAGCTTAACATTATCGATAGCAAATAACTTTTGATATTGTTTTAAAATTGCATTTTTAGGTTGTGATAAAACATGTCTTAATTCGATTTTTGTAAGCTCTGTAAGTGGTGCAATAATTGGTACTCTACCACAAAATTCAGGAATCATTCCATATTTTATAATATCTTCAACTTGAACTTTTGACATTAGCTCAGTTATACTTTGGTTATCTTTATCTATAACATTTGCCATAAAACCAATCGAGCTTTTATTACATCTTTCGCTAATAATTTTTTCAATACCAGCAAATGCTCCACTACAAATAAACAAAATATTGGCTGTATCAACCATAATATTTTCTTGCCCTGGAGTTTTTCGTCCACCTTGTTGCGGAATTGATGCAATTGTTCCTTCTAATAATTTTAATAATGCCTGCTGAACACCTTCTCCAGAAACATCACGAGTCACCGATGGCCCCTCTGATTTACGAGCAATTTTATCAACTTCGTCAATAAAAACAATTCCTCTTTGAGCTTTATCAACATCATAATCACAGTTTTGTAGCAATCTATGAATAACATTTTCAACATCTTCGCCAACATATCCAGCTTCGGTAAGGGTTGTAGCATCTGCAATCGCAAACGGCACATTTAAGGTTTTAGCAATTGTTTGTGCAATCAAAGTTTTACCAGAACCAGTAGGCCCTACCATTAAAATATTAGATTTTACCAGCTCAACATCTGATAATTCGTTAGCTAAAATTTTTGGCAAAGCATTTGTAATTCGCTTATAATGATTATAAACGGCAACCGAAATTATTCTTTTTGTTAAATCCTGACCAATAACATGTTGATTTAAAATATCAAGCATTTCTTGTGGAGTTGGTAAATTTTTCTCCTCTATATCACCATAATTATCTTTTTTCTTGTCTTCTCTGACAATCCCATGGCACAAGTCTATACACTCATTGCAAATGAAAACATTTGGTCCTGCAATCAATTTTTTGACCTCATTTTGTTTTTTGCCACAAAACGAGCAGTGCAAAATTTTATTAGATCCAATAAAATCAGACATATTTATGTAAATAACTCAATCTTTATATGTAAACTCACTACTATGCTATCGTTAATATTTTATATGTCAATGTAATCTTATATTTTTCTATCATGCAATATGGCTTTTTTGATTATTAACAAATCTGCAAATTTATTTTGATGGGCCACTGGAGGGACGGCCTGCCACAGGGGGCAGACCAATATGTTTATTTAATCTATCTCCACCTTGACTATATGATTTTTTATTTTTTAAATCTGGCGACATTTGCCGTCTTTGAATTTCTAAATCTTGCTGTGTAAAAAAACTTTGTTGTTCTGTATCTAAAACAGAAAGATTTGGTGAGACAAATTGTCCGATTCCGCTATCAAGCTTAGGTCTATTTGGCAAAAGCTTCTTAACTGATGTGATAACATTTTGCACATTGGTTTGTGCGGTTGGAACTTCATCATCTTCTGCAAACGGTTTATCATATTGACTGTGTTTTGGTTCAAGTTCATCAGCTTGTGTAATAGATAAATTATGCAATTTTTCCATCAATTCTTTCGTTTGTTCTGTTTTCCAATCTTCAAAAGATAATATTTGATTTTTATTTTCGTTGCCAAATTCATCACAATATGCTTGATATTCTGGATTGATACCCGATTGAGCTTGCCTTGGTGTTTCGGCGACTGAATGTATTGTTGATAGTTGAGGTTTTGTATTTGTTTTTATAGGATTGATAGTAATTTTTTCATATTCAAATTTTAATTCGTCAATTTGTTGATAAAAAGGATCCCATTCTTTGCTAAACATACTTTCAATTTTATCAAGCGATAAACCTTGATTTTGCAGCCTTTTTATTTCATAATAAAACGGAAGTAGCATATCCCAGCCTTTTTGTGCTCTTTCTAATTTTAGCTTTGCTGTTTCTTCATTTTTATATAGCTTAAAATTTTTAGTTGCTAATTCTTCTGATGCTCTTGTAATCTTACGGGAACAGTCGGATATTTCACCAAAAAAATTCTCAATCTCTTCCAGTTTCGCCACTTGTTTTCTTGAATTTTGTAATATCCCTACAAGATCCTTGGTTATTATTTTTCTTTCTTCTTTATTCATAATATCAAAAATTAAAACCTTAAAATTTGTGGTAATGCTGGCACAGAGCTTTGTTGTGCCGATGGTGGTCTGTTTGGCAACAATCTACCGCTACCTGTTCTAAACCCAGCAGGTGTGGTGCTAGATGGTGGCCTTTGGGTGGCACTGGGTATTCTTGTTGGGTATGGTGCATTATATGCTGAATTATAATTTATTGTTCCAGATTGTGGCAAATGCGTTATTGTTGTAATTTCTGCATTTTGATTTTGCGGTAGAGGGTTTGCATTGGCACTATGCCTTGCAAGCAACAGTGCTGGCCCTTGTTTTATAGAACTTAAAACTCTTGGTGTGGGTGTGGGGCTGGCAAATCTTGCGTTTTGACTACCATGCACATCGCTTTGTTTTTTTGCCAAAATTTGCATCAATGCAATATTATTGTTAGGTAAATTTTTAAATAATTCTTCATTTTCTTGGCATTTTTTGTCAATAACACTATCCAAATTTTGCTGCCTAACAAAAGTTAAATATTTTTGTGTAAAATCGGACTGATATTCTAAAATTTTTTGTTGTTTTGCAAGATATTCCGAATTTGCCAAATCGTCAGTTAATTTTAAAGAACTATCATCTAAGGTTAGCTTTTGCATTTCTACTTTTATTGTTATAAAATCCCCAATTTCATAGTGCTTCATATCTTTTGCAGAATAAACACAAATCCCATCTTGAAAAGCATTTTTGCCAAAAAAATTTATCATCGGCAACATTTGTTTTATACCATCTTTGCTAAAAAGTGCATTTTTAGCCTTTTCTTCGGGCGTGTCACCTACATATTTATCTAAATCTGGCACATAAAAATCCATTGTTTTCATTGCATTATCATCTGCTTTGCCATAGTAATATGTTTGGTTTGTTTTGTTTGTTTCTTGCATAGTTTCAATATCTTTCAAGGCAACAATAATCTCGTTTCTTGCCTTGTGCATAGTTGCATCAAGAATTCTTTTATAATATTCTTCATCTGATTCTTTTTCTATTTTTGGCATATTTTTGCTAAACACATAAAATCTATTTTTTTCCATTTCTTTGCCTTGTTTTTCGTTATCAAAAAAATATCGCAAACCAATATTCATAAACCCTGCATATTCAGATCTTTTATTGGCTTCTGTTTTTATATTGCTTGCAAAATATGTAGATTTTAGCAAATCTGGATAATATGTATTCCAGTTTTTTTCTTCTGCAATCGCAGCTTCGTTTTTTCTAAAAAATATTTTATTTTTTGGCTCTTCATTCTTTTTATATTGCTCATAATTTTTTTTAGCTTTACGCTCCAAATCAGCATATTTGCCAAAAGCACTTTCAACAATATCATCATTCAGTGTATATTCTTCTATCAGCTTTTCCAATTGTTTTTCTGCTTTTATTATGTCTTCATTTTTTGCCAAAATATCATATTTAAGCTTGGCAATTGGCGATGGGCTAGGTTTTAGCTTTCTGGTTTTGTTATCAATATATTTTTCTAATTCGGCTTTTGCTTTGGTGGAACTTGCTTGTTTATATAAATCGTTACACATTGTTTTTATTTTTGCCCTGTTTGTTTTTAAATTTTCTATAATTTCTTCAACATTTGTAATTTTAGCATCTTTTTCATCTTCATCTGAAATATGGTATTCTTCAATTTTTCGGCATATTGTTTTACCAACAAATTCCTCCCATTCGCACAATATATCAAATGCATCGCCCGATGTCATAACTATATCTGGAACAACAAAATGGTCAACATTGCTTGTCATTGCATCTGTGTTGTTGGCTGCTAAAATCTTAATTTTATCGTTTTTATAATTTATATTATATAAAACTCCTGTCGTTTCGTTAAAATCGTTAGTGTGTTTTTCATCTATAAAAGTTGCCGAAACAAAGGTTCTTTCACAAGCTTGTTTCAAATTTTTGCCTATTGTTTCCTCAAAATTTGGATCCGACTCGTCTGCGGTTGATTTGTTTTGATATTTTTCAATAACATCGCTTATAATCTGTTCTGTTATTTTGCCTGTTATTTGCTTGATAACAGCATTTATGCTAAAATGATCTTTGCTTTTAACCCCCCCCCTGTTGAATGCCTCATGATTTTCTACATATATTTGAACTTTATCATAAACTTGTTTGCGGGCTGAATTAAGCCACAACGAAAAACATTTATTGCTATCGGCCACACAGGATAATGAAATTGATGAGCTATTATTCATATTAAATATTCGTTCATATTAATATTTTTTTTCAATTCGTCAAGAGATGTTTCGCCAGCCAAAACTTTAACAAGTCCATCTTCTTGCATTGGTATAAAACCCTTATCTTTTGATAAGTTATAAAGTTCGGTATAGCTAATATTTTTTGATATTTCGCCACCGATAAACTTATTTATATAAAATACCTCCGTAACACCAGTTCTTCCTTTAAAACCACTGTGATGACACAGAGAACAACCTACTTCTTTAAAAAGAGTATAATATTTTTCATCTTTTTTTAATATTTTGTTCAAAATATTAGTTATTTTTGTGTTTGTATGATATGCTTTTTTGCATGATTTACACAATTTTCTTGTCAATCTTTGTGCAATAATAGCACTCAATGCACTGCTTATCAAAAATGGCTGAATACCAATGTCTATCAAACGAGAAATTCCACTAATTGCATCATTTGTATGCAAAGTTGAAAACACCTGATGCCCAGTTAATGCTGCTTTTATGGCAATTGAAGCAGTCTCTAAATCGCGTATCTCACCAATCATCACAACATCTGGATCTTGCCTTAAAATTGCACGCAAACCAGCTGCAAAATCTAATCCTGCCTTGTTATTTATATTTGTTTGCCTAATAAGAGGCAATGAATACTCAACTGGATCTTCAAGTGTCATTATATTTTTGTCAATAGTGTTAATTTCGTTTATAATAGAATATAAAGTTGTTGTTTTTCCGCTTCCTGTGGGTCCAGTTAATATAATAATTCCTTCTGGTTTTTGCAATGCAAGATCAATAAGCTTAGAATTATGATCAGAAAATCCTAAGGTGCCCAATGAAACAATAGATTTGCTGCAATCTAATATTCTCATAACTGTATTTTCACCATTAACGCCCGGTAAAAGTGATACACGAAAATCAATTTTACGATCATTGATAACCATAGACATACCACCATCTTGTGATTTTCTTGATTCGGCAATATTTAATCCTGCAATTATTTTTAATCTACCAATTACACGATGCCAATATTTTTTGTGAAAACTAAATCTCACAATTAAAACACCATCTATTCTGCATCTAACACGCACAAAATATTCTTCTGGTTCCATATGAATATCAGAAGCATCATTATGCAAGGCATCTAAAATAATTGCATCTACCAACCTTACAACTGGATCTTGATATCCAGCACTTTCTTCAAATGTTTTATTTAAAGTCTCAAACGATTCAATTTCTGCAACAATATCTGACATCTTTAATGAATATTGATAATATTTATCAATAACTTGATTTATTTGTGCTTCATTTGTTTGTAAAACTTTAACTTTTTTATAATCAAAATATTTTTTGATTTTATCAATTACAATAATATTTGAAATATTATCCATTGCAACCGTTACACTTTCTTCATCCTCATCTATTGCAACAACTTTGTTGTGTACTGCAAATTGTCTTGGAATTTTCTTAACAATATCTTGATTTAATATCCTATCTGTTAAATTGATTTGCTTTATTTTATTGTCTGGATTAACAATGTCCATCATTGTTTTTTCAGACACAAAACCCATTTTATCCAAAACCTCCAAAATGGTTAAATGACTAGATAATTTATTAAATTTTATCTCTTCAATTGCAATTTGCAATTGATCATTTGTTAAGACACCATTTTGAATTAGCTTATTAACAACACCGTGGCTTGTTTTTGTAATATTTTTACTATCCCCATCATCATTAGATGATATTATAGATTCTTCGGTAATTTGGTTTAATTCCTGCATCTAAAAATATCTTACTTTACACAACAAAAATATAATATAATTAGCTATTGTCAAGATAATAATGTTTTATAGATTGTTAAAAATTTATCATTCTATAAATCCTGTATCAACTCCATAATCTTTTCTTTAATCTCCTTGGAGTCTGTTTTTGCTAAAAATTTCATAAATTGAGCTAAATATTTGCTATTTTTATGCCCTACAAATTCAATCATATGTTTGTTATCTAAAAACATTTCTAGTTGTAATTGATTTTTTTCGTCGCGGGAAAGTTCGGCAACTATTTTGATATTTTCAAGCATTTGAGCTTGTATTTGCTCGGTTTTTATGTTGTTGAAATATGTGACAAGTTGGTCGATTTTTGTAGTCATAAATTGATAAATTAATTAAAGTAATTTTTTTATAAATTGTAGTTGTATATTATACAATAGCTTTATATTCATACATTATAGTTATTGTATCTAATAAACAGAGCCAAAATGAAAGGTATTGATTTTTATTATAAGAATAATCGCTTGCAACAAGTAAAAGGATTTATAAATGTTGTTAGATATGGCGGGGTTTTAAGGGCAGCAGAACAAATGGGAGTTGTGCAAAGTGCTGTGAGTACTCAGGTTTCATCTCTTGAAAAAGATTTAAAAATAAAACTTTTTGATAGAAAAAGTAGAAAGATGATTTTAACGCCAGAAGGCAAGAGATTTTATGATTTTTCTATACCTTTTTTGCAAGGTTTTGAAAATTTATTTGAAGAATTTGCCAAAAAAGAAAATAGCGAAGAAGAAAATCATCTGAGAATTGCAGCGCATCAATATATCATGATTGCATATGTGCCAAAATGGCTTGCTGAACTTAAAAAATTATATCCAAATATAAAAATAACTCTATTAAATATAAGCAAAGAAGAGGCAATTGAAAAGATATTATCTGGACAAATTGATATTGCATTTTATGATGTAAATCCCATTTTACATCCAGAGCTAGAATGTATAAAAATTATTGAAGAGCCTTTTGTGCTAGGATTTAATAAAAATCGCACACATTTGGTAGAAATAAAAGATACCGATATAACTTGGGATATTATTTGCAGGGAAGGTTTTGCTTTGGTAAAACCAAAATTTAATTTACCCGAAAATATTTTATTGCAAAATAGCTGTAAAATTAATACAGAAAATTGCACATATGAACATATTAAAGAACTTGTAAAAAATGATTTATGTATAAGTTTTTGTCCAAAATCATATATTTCTAAAAACGATCTTAAAGAATTCGCCTCTATGAAGAATATATCACATTTGTGTAATTTTTATAAAAGTCATATTATAACACAGCTAAATAAAAATAAAATAGATTTAGTCAGCAATTTTATAGACCTGATAACATAGATTCTGTCTCTGAAATAATATAATTTTTAATGCTACTATAGCCAAGACTTTTGATATAATCTATTTTTATCGCCATATTTGATTTATTTTTTTGATAGACACAAACATATAAATTATTTTGCTTGATTATGTTTTTAAGCTTAAAACCATTTTTGAGTGCAATCGCCTGAGATGACAGATTGTCAATAAGAATATATCCAACAAAATTAGATATATTGATATTGTCAAAAACTGCATCTATAATATAGTTTCCAACCAAAGAAGATATTCCGGATCCAAAATATGATGGTTTATAGTAATGTCCGATTTCTAATTGTTTATCATCATTTAATATTTTGCATAAAAATAAACCAACAAAATTATTTTTTTTTTAATAATTATAGATATAGTTGCATCAAATACCTGATTACATTTAATTCTCTCCAAAAATAATGCTCTCAAAATACATTCATCATTGGGTGCCGGTTCTCCATCAAAAGCCATTGTAGTCTTCATAATTTCTGGGTCTAAAAAAATTTCCTTAAATAGCTCAAAATGTTCCTGGCAATCTTCAAGACGAATTACCTCAATATCATTTAATTTTATTGTTTTTTTTTGTAGTATAGACATATGATAAAAATATTATTTATCAATTTAATTAAATAGATTTTTTAATCTAATATTTTTTTGTATTTTTGTTAATCATCTAAAAAACAGAACAATCATATTGGTAATATTGATTGCATAATAATAATTTTGTTTTTTATTGCATATAAAAATATAAGCTTTATCATATATTTTTATGATATATGTTATATAAATTGTGCTTGAAAAAACAATTAGAATTGGATTTTGTGATTCTGGCGTTGGCGGATTAATACTGGCCTTTGATTTTTTAAAATATGTTGCGCCAATTTTGGCAGGTGCCAATAAGAGATATGGTGTTAAATTTGAATTTTATCATATTTGTGAAGGTTTTCCATATGGACTAAAAAGTGACGAAGAAATAATCGTAACTGGATCAAAAATGATTCATAAATTACAGCGTAAAATAGGTTGTAATGTATTAGTTGTTGCTTGCAATACCTTATCTGCAAAGCTAGATTTATATAATATTCATTTTGAAGCATATGGGCATAGAAATTTTAAAATTGTGCCAATCGTGGCTAATAGCTCAGAAGGAATTTATAAAAAAGCATTAGAAAATTCGATTACAAACAACACAAAAAATATAGAAATTATGATGCTTGCAACACCAGCGGCATTTCGTAATAATATTCATGATAAATATATAAGATATGCTCATCACAAAGCTAAAAGTAAGCAAGGTCTTATTATAAAATCTTTTACACCAGATATTTTTTGGCAACAAAATGTCGAAAATGGAACCGCTTTTAACGAAGATAATATTCAAAATATCAAACAAAATATAAAATCATTTTTAGTTGATGGATATTTCGAAAAATTAAATGCAATTGGTTTGTTTTGCACTCATTATCCCGCATATCAAAGCATTATCTCTGATGCTGTTGATAACTCGATAAATATTGTTTCTCAGGGAGATTTAGTTGCAAAAAGCGTTATAGATGCTATTATAGAGATGTTTCCGGAATATGAATTTAGTCAAAATGATGATACGCAAGATTTATCGTTTGTTTCGGTTTATTCGTTATATAAAAATGAAGAATATTCATCTACTATACAAACTATTATTAATGATATTTTTGGTGAAAAAATATCAAAAATGCTTAAAATATTAAATTAAATGTTCACAGAAAAAAATATTATAATGCTGGCAAACGAAATTTTAAAGCTGGGTAAAACTTTGAAAAATCTATCACAAAATAAACAATTTACTGTTGAAAAAAAACAAGATAACAGTAGCGTTACCAGTGCCGACCTTTATGCTGATGCAGAAATTAAAAAAATAATTATCAATATTTTTGGTAATATCCCAATTTTATCCGAAGAAGACACACAAGAAAATCAACAAGATATTGCCAAAAAAGAAGATTATTTTATAACAGATCCGATCGACGGAACAGAATCATTTATTGCTGGTGATGATTTTTGTGTAAATATAGCTTATTGCAATAAAAATATACCAATTTTTGGGATTATAAGCCTGCCTATGCAAAATATCGTTTATTATACATTAAACAATAAAATATATAGCTTTGATGGTGATATAATAGAAATAAAATTACAAAATGATACAAAAAACAAAATTGTTATTGCAACAGGCAAAAGATCATTCATCGGCAAACAAAAAATATTATTTGATAATTTTATTGATCAAAAAAACTATAAAATCGATGGAATTATAACCAAAAATGCTGGTATAAAATATTTGTCCACCATACTTGGAATTTCTGATGTTACAATCAATTTTGGACCAGTAAAAGACTGGGATTTAGCTATGATTTATGCAATAGGTAAGGCTCATAATTTTTGCATGACAGATAAAAACGGCGACGAAATTTTATTTGGCAAAGGCGATATGTCGCATAAAAATGGTATTATTTTTCACCATTTTGATTTAAAAACCATACATTAGTTTATTGGTTATGTT
The DNA here is from genome assembly GCA_945876965.1 of Rickettsia typhi. Lineage (GTDB taxonomy): Bacteria > Pseudomonadota > Alphaproteobacteria > Rickettsiales > Deianiraeaceae > CAMCQG01. The sequence continues at coordinate 8,788 of CAMCQG010000003.1, read as the reverse complement.
AAAAATAAATAGCCCTTTGTTAAACATAGATATACCGACAAAAACTAATAAAGATATTTTAATATATGGCTATAATGGATATGGAAAAACAACAATATCAAGAATATTTAGTGAAATTTCTGACAAAACAGATAAAGATTTTATAAAAAATAATACAACAATAGAATTTAATACCTATAAACAAGATTTATCGCAACAAATTATACCGTATAGTGAAAAAATATTTGTTTTTAACCGAGATTATGTTGAATCTATCATTTCTATTCCAAACATATCAAAAAAAGAGCAAGAAGGTCTTGCAATAGGAGATGATAGTAAGCTTTTGCAAGAAAAGAGAGAAAAAGCTAGAGAAAGTTATACAAAATATAAAGACATAAATAATTATTCAAAAAAAATAAAATATGATACTTTTAAGAATGGTATAAATAAAATAGACGATCAATTAAAAAAATATCTAACAGACACAGCGAGAAAAATTAAAACCAGTTATCCATTGCTTGATACAAGCTATGATATAACAAAATTCAAAACAGATATTGGCAAAGCATCAAATGATTTAACAGAGAACAAGGCAAAAGAAATTTATGAAATAATTAAGAACAATAAAGCGCATTTTTTATTCAAAAATAACAATATAACAAATATTACAGAATTATTAGAAAAAATAACAAAATATCTAGCACAAATACCGCCAAAAACAGAAAATATAATAATAGAAAAAGATGATTTTGAATGGATAAAAACCGCTTTTACTAAGCATAATATTTTAAATCATGATAGTATTAAATGTAAATTTTGTGACGGCGATTATACCAAAGAAAGGTTCGCCAAGTTAGAAGCAAAATTAAAGGACGAAGAATCTGTTTTAAGAAACAATATTGCCCTAGCAATAAAACAAATTACTGACCACAAAATTATATATAGCAACGGATTATCATTGATAAATGAAGAGCTTAAAATAGATAAATCTGTTTCTGTTTTGTATGGCAACAAAACAATTGAAGAATATAATGCTATATTAACAAAAATAATCGAACAAAATAATAAATATTTAAAAAATAAAAATGATATTATAGCAATTTTGAAAAACAAACTATCAGATATTTATAATGATAATATAAAAATATCAAATGATTTATCTGATAATATCGCCGAAATAATCAAATTATATAATGATTTAAAAGACATATTTGACAATAGTCAAACTGAACACACAAAAATAATAGCAGAAATTGCAACAAATAAAAGCAAATTACTTGTGTTTTTTGCTCAAAACGAAGCCTCATCAGATGATTTTATAAATAAAATTGCAGAATATAGACAAAGTGCCAAAAAATTAGCAAATGATTATGGTGTCATACCCACAGATTGCATCGATAAATTATCATTCCACAATATAGATTTTGATGAATTATTGAAGCCAATAACAGAAAAACATACAAGGATAATTGCAAAAATAATAAAATATGGAAAAAGTATTTCCGACAAAATTAAAACAAACAAAGCTGATGAAAAAACATTAAATGATAATATTGCAGCATTATTAGGCGAAAATAGATTTACCGTAAAAGAAGATAAAACAGATCAAGAAAATGTTAACTACACAATAGTTAGAGGCGATGGCACAGAAATTACAGATTCTAAATTATTAAACAAATTTTTAAGTGAGGGTGAAAAAACAGCGATTGCGTTTGCATATTTTATGGCAAAAATTCAATCTTATAAAGATGCTATACGGGATAGTATTTTGGTTGTAGATGACCCAATATGTAGCCTTGATGATAATATTTTATATAGAGTTTTTAATCAAATATTAAAATTTAAAAATCAGTTTTTACAAACTATCATACTAACACATAATCATTATTTTGCTAATTGTTTTTATAAAACAAATGGATATGATTCTTATATGCTTATTAAAAAAAATAATAAAACAGCAGTATGCGATAAATCATCAATGGCAATAGCAATGAACAGCGAATATAAATCTTTATTCAAAGCTGTATATGATTTTTCGGAGGGAAATTTTGAAAACCAGTTTGTTATAGGAAATATTATGAGAAAATTAAATGAGGCTTTTTTTAAAATGAAATTTGCATGTTCGCCAGATGAATATAACAAGAAATCAAATGAAGATTTTAAATCTTTTATATCAACATTAACATCGTATATAAAATATGAAGAATCAAAAAATCTTTTTAGCAGATTCACCAACGATACATCTCATTCTAATGTTATTGAAAAATTAGAGACACAAAATAATCAAGTAAAACAGGATGTTGCAAAGGCAATATTACAAACTATTCAAAATATAGACCCAGATCATTATGAGGCATATAAAAAATATATCGAATCAAAAAAAATAATATTAACTAATCAAGCTATATAAATCTCTACAATTTTGTATATTTTCTGGTATCAAATCAACATTTGTTTGCAAATTTTTATCAGCCAAGATAATTTCATAAATAAATCTTAAAACACTGTAATCTTCTAATGCAAACCCAACGCTATCAAAAATTGTTATATCTTTATCGCTAACTCTGCCCTCTTTTACTCCATTTATTACCTGCCAAAGCTCAGCTTTAACAACATTTTCAACTTCAATGCTGGTTAAATTTTGAATATCACCTTCATAGATTGTTTGTTTTAAAAATTCTACAAAAACCCCCGATTTTTTAAGCAATTCTGGGTCTAATTCTGTTTTATCAGGGCAATCTCCACCAATTCCACAAATATGCTGCCCTTCAACAATCCAATCGGCTTCTAAAATCTTGTTTTTACCTCTGGCGGCAGTAACCGTAATTATAATATCGGAGCCATCAGCAACATCTTTGGCATTTTTACACGGAATCAATTCTATGCCAAAATTAGACATATTTTTTGCCATTTTATCCATAGCTTTTTTGTCGATATCAAAATATTTTATCTGTTTTATATCAAAAAATTGTAAATGTGCAATCAACTGAAATTCACTTTGTGCCCCACAACCTATAATACCCAATTTTGAACTATTTTTGCGTGCTAAATATTTTGACGACATAGCAGAAGTAGCCGCAGTTCGCAATGCTGTCAGCAGCGTCATTTCGCTAACCAGCAGTGGAAATCCTGTTTCAACATCAGATAAAACTCCCATTCCAACAATTGTTAAAATACCTTTTTGTTGATTGGGAACATGCCCATTTACATATTTAAAAGCATAATATTTTTCACCACAAACTGGCATCAATTCAATAACACCATTTGGCACATGAGATGCTGGACGAGGCATTTTATCAAATTTTTCCCAATTTGAAAAATCTGTTTCTAAATATTCAACCAATTGTTTAAAAACATTTTTAATCCCTATTTGTGCAATGATTTTTTGAACCGCTGGTATGTCTGTAATTAGCATATAAACATTATTAAACTCATTTTTATTTATTATAAATCTAGATTTTGTTTAATAGTCAATAACAAAGTTTTATCTATATTGTGCATATCAACATTAACACCTAGTGACCTCATAGAACAAACCCCAAAATCGCTAATTCCACAAGGAACTATAACTGAAAATTTATCCAGATTTGTGCTAACATTTAATGCAAATCCGTGTGTTGTAACCATCTGACCTATTTTTATTCCGATTGAAGAAATTTTTTCTTTTTTTGCTCCATTTTGCACCCAAATTCCAATATTTTCACGATCTGCAAATGATTTTATACCAAAGTGTTGCAAAGTATCTATAATAGCATTTTCTATTGCATTTATAAATTTGCGAATATCAAGCTCTCCATTGTTAAATTTGCGTAAATCTGCAATTATATAACATATTCTTTGACCTTTGCCATGATATGTAAATTTGCCGCCCCTATCAACATCAATAACTTTTGTTGCTTTATCAAGTAAATCATCTTGATTTGAATTTCGTCCTGCGGTATAAACATCGTTATGTTCAAGAAGCCAAAGCAATGATTTTGCCGTTCCATTTATAATTTTTTCCCTGCGATCTTGCATCATTTTTAATGCTATTTCGTAATCTATTGGCTCAGTTGAAATTTTTATATCAAAATCCATAATTTAATTACTCATTGGATGATGTTCTTTAACAAAATCGATAATTTCGCTATCCATTGTATCTATATAAATTTCGGTTGTAGATATATCAGAATGCCCTAACAACTCTTGCACGACGCGTAAATTTATTTTTTTATTTACCAAATTTGTAGCAAATGAATGCCTCAAAACATGCGGAGAAACTCGTGTTTCGTCAATATTTGCAAGTCTTGCAACTTTTTTTAGCTCCATTCCCACCATTTCGCGAGTTAGATGCCCTGTTCCGCCGCGAGAACAAAATAAATATTTATCACCCGCAAGAGATGACACAAAATCTTTTCTAATAATCAAATATTCTGCCAACAATTCAAAGGTTTTTTGACGCAATGGCACAAGACGCTCTTTGTTACCCTTGCCTTTTATCATAATCAATTTTTCTGCATTTTTTATATCATTCATTTTTAGTGTTAAAAGTTCCGAAATTCTCATTCCGCTTGCATATAAAAAATCGATTATCAATGCCATTCGTATGCCAAATTTATTATCTTTTTTAGCAGTTTCTATCAAAATTTCAATCTCTGCGGGTTTTAAACATTTAGGCAAAGTTTTTTCTTTTGCGGGCCGTTTTATATCAACTATTGGGTTTTCAATCAAGACTTTTTCTTCAACCAAAAACTGCATAAACTGATTTAACGATGATAATTTGCGTAAATATGATGAACGCTTGATTTGTTTCAAATATAAATTTTCTAAATATTTTCTAATAGTCTTTTTGTTTATCTGGTCATTTTTATTAAACTCTATAAAATCAACCAAATCTGTTTTATATGATGATACGGTATTTTTACTTAGCCCTCTTTCAACTTGACAAATTATTAAAAATTTATCTAAATATTGGTTCATATTTATAAATGCCTATATTAAAAACTTTTAAAACAAATGTTATATTTATTATAAAAGTCAATTAATTATCTAACTAGATAATTAAAACACTACCAATTACCCTCATTGCCACCATCGTTTGTATACCACCATTTTACTAATTTTAAACGATTTGGATGACGCAACATTCGCAATGCCTTCGCTTCAATTTGTCTTATTCTTTCGCGAGTTACATCAAATTTTGCACCAACTTCTTCAAGAGTATGATCGGTATGCATTCCAATTCCAAAACGCAAACGAAGAACGCGTTCAAAACGAGGTGGCAAAGATGCAAGTAATCTAGAAATCAAATCACGCAAATTAGCTTGTTCGGCAGCATCAGATGGCGATAAAGTATTTGAATCGTATATGCTATCACCAATTGTAACACCGTCTTCGCTGTCTCCAATTGGGGCATCAAAACTTATTGGCTCTTTAACAATTTTAAGTGCTTTACTAACCTTATCAACCGACATCGAAAGTTTTTCGGATAATTGCTCTATTGTTGGTTCGTGACCTAATTGTTTTTGTAAATCTTTTGCCGTTCTTTTAACTTTATTAACAGTCTCTATCATATGGCTTGGTATATGAATCATTTTTGACTCATTTATAGCTCTGGCAATATGTTGTTTTATCCACCAAGTTGCATATGTTGAAAATTTATACCCCCTACGATACTCAAATTTATCTACAGCTTTCATCAATCCAATATTACCCTCTTGAATTAAATCCAAAAACGAAAGCCCGCGGTTTGCATATCTTTTTGCAACAGAAACAACCAAGCGCAAATTACCTTCAATCATTCTTTTTTTAGCTTTTTGTGCCTCACGATCTCCTTTTTGCACAGTCAATACTAACTTTTTAAACCCCTCAATATCAATTAAAATTTGTTTTTTAACCAAAATATCAATCTCTTTTTTAATGGTAATAATATCATCTTTATGTAATGACACCATTTTTTTTAGCCCAGAATTATTCTTTTTATCGGCAAATGTTGAAATTTTATCGAACCAATCATCTTGCATCTCAGAATCTTTATATAGCTCAAAAAAGACTTTTCTATCAACCATACAATCATCAGCAATTTTAAGCAAATTACTCTCTTTTTCTACCAAATTTTTGTGCAAAGCATATAGCATTGCCAACATTTCATTTACAATATTATTATGCAATCTGATACTATTGATAATTTCTATCATTTCATCGCGAAGTTTATTGTATTTTTCTTCGCTAAATTCTAAATGATTTATTTTATCTTTTTGCATTTTTAATAATTTCAAAATGATATCAGAAACCTCATTCATTTTTTCTGTTATTTTTGGTCTTAATGCTTTTTCCATTGCCGAAAAAGGCACAGAACTATCATCCTCAAAATCAATCAAGTCAGCAAACATATCTTCGCTTTCTTCTTCTGTTCCATCCATAGCACCAGAACGAACTTGTTCAATTCTTGATTGAAGTATTTCATGATAACTGCCTCTTGGTTTTATTGCAACTTTTACATCGCCATTTTCTTCTGTTTCTTTATCTTCTTTTTGCATTTGTTCGGCATATTCGGCAGAATAAACAGCATCAATATCTATTATTTCTCTAAGTAAAACTCTATCATTAACGAATTCATCATAGATTTTTATTATATGATTCATTGCAACTGGCGTTTCTAATAACGCAAAAAGCATCGAACTGCAACCATCTTCTATTTGTTTTGCAACCTCAATTTCATCTTCTCTGTCAAGTAATTTTATGGTTCCAATGCTACGCATATACATTTTTATTGGATCATCAATCGCAACCGCAGATGCTTTTGGCATTGGAGCATCTTCGTCTGATTGCACAACTTTTTTACTTGTTTTATTTAATAAAGCATCAGATTCTCCTGCGATATCAATATCTAATCCTTCGAATGTTGCAATTGCTTCATCGATAATATCTGGTGTTATTTTTTCTGGTAATGCAGCAGAAATCTCTTCATATGTTACATATCTGCGTTTTTTTGCAATTTTTATCAAATTAAACAAATATTTCATTACTGGTTTTTTTTCTAAATCGCTTTCTTCTGTGCTTTCTGGTTTTTCTACATTCTGCACTTCAAAACCGTCTTCATCAATTGCAGACAATGCATTATCATCAATTGGTTTTTTAATTTTTTCTATGATATTTTCTGTTTCTGTATCTTTTTTTGGTTTTTTATTTTTTATTGATTTATTTGACATAATACAAGAATAATTGATAAAAAGCACGCCGAATAAAAAGAATATATAGACTATATTGCAGATTTATAAATTATTAAATTAAAGCTCTTTTTTAAAAGTCAACTTTTATTAGTTATTAATAACAAAAATAGCATTTATGCGAACAGCTGTAATAATTAAACCTAAATTATCAACCAGCCTAAAACACAACCATTAGCCAAGTTGGTGCTATTAGTATTAATATAATTGGCTGTTGAAACAGCACTAGCTTGCCATTGAGCTGTGGTAATAGGGGTTGCAAGCGATGTTGTTGTGCAGCTTGTTCCTGCTATTGTGTTTATTGCAGATTGTCCTGCTATAATATTGCCTGTGTAAGGTTTTCCATCATCAAATTTAATGTCTATTTTTTGTGATATTTGGGCATTTAAAGCAGGCATTGCAGCGGTATTTATAGTTATATCGTTTGTTGAATTATCTCTAGCAATTAATACTTGCTGATTTTTATACTGTGATAGATTTGTTGTATCAAGAAGTTCAAATGGATAAAAACCCGATGTTCCGTTTGAGCCTGCTGTACGAAGATCCCACATGGCTTGTGTTTTTAGTGACGATGGGAGTGAAGGTTGGGTTGCTGTTTTTATTGTTAAAGATATAAAATTATTAGGGTTTGTTACCATATCAATGGTTGCTTGCGCAGTTTCATTTTTTGCAACATAAGTATTAAATGATTTTAAAGAACTGTCAGGCCCGGGATTTGACCAATTATTAGATGGATCACTACCAATAAAATCGTGCATATAACAAAGGTGATTGCAAGAATTTGAAGTACAATTAGAAGCACGACATGCTGCATAATTTAATGCCTGATATGCACAGTTATTATCATTTGGCAAATTTGCAAATTGTGCAGTTGTTACAGTGGGACACAAACAAGTACTTTTGCTACAATAAGCAGTACTAAAACCGCCATAATTGTTAGCTCCAACACTAGAAACAAGATAATTAATGCGGCTAATAATAGCCTGGATTGCTATATTATTCTGATTAATCTGACATTGTAATGTATTATTTTTTGTACAATCAGATATGCTTGTGTAGACTGCAAGTGCACTGGCAATATCTGGATTAGATGAGCTAATATATAATGAGCTTGCATTAGCACTTTGAATACCCAAAATTGCATTACTATTAAACGCAGTTTCGCCAGATCCACCAAATGCACTGGGTTCAAATGTTTGCAACTCAAAGAATCCACAGGTTCTTTTGGCTGTTCGATCTATCATTCCACTGTTGAACGAAGTTATTATTGCATCGGTTCCCGTAAGTTGGGTAGCATAAGAGTTACCCATGAGTGTGGTTGTAACTAGATTAAAACATGCAGATGGCGTTCCATTGATTATATTTTGAGGTAATGCTTTAATTGAACAATCACCAGGAATACAATCAAAGTTATTTCTGAATATTGTATATATAAATTGAAAATCTTGATAATCTTTTTGGATTCTGTTAGTTTTTGCAATTGTTATTAGTGCTTTTGAAACTATTATTGATGCCAGCATTACCGCTATTATTACAACAACAATTGACATTTCTACTAGTGTAAAGGCTTCTTTTTTATATTACAAGTGTTTTTGTTTGCT
>CAMCQG010000002.1 GCA_945876965.1 Rickettsia typhi | reverse complement strand
ACCACAGAAGAATTTAAGAATTATACATATGGATCTTATTGGAAGATGATATCTGAGTATAATATTTTGTTTAATTAATTTATGTTTTCTATGTTAAGATTTTTTGCGGTTATGATGTTTGTTATGCAGGTTTTAAGAGATACTGATTGTATATAATTGTAAATAAAAGTATAATATTTTATTTAATTAATTTATGTTTTTATGTTAAGATTTTTTTCTATTATGATGTTTGTTATGCAGGTTTTAAAAGACACTGATTTTTATTAAATATAAATAAAATATAATATTTTGTTTAATTAATTTATGTTTTTTATGTTAAGATTTTTTTCTATTATGATGTTTGCTATTCTGATTTTAAGAAATAGTGATTTTTTTAATTATTAAAAAATCTTTGCATAATTTTCTCTTTTTGCAAATGAATCTCACAAAGATTCATTTGTGATTAGAGAAGATTGAAAATATTATAGAGAACTATATAATACCAATTTCACTTTAAAAATAGCATTATCAAGTTTTTTAAAGTGGAATTGGTATAATATATTTATTATTTATATAAATTATCCTGTCTCACCTCGTTAAATAAAGCAATAAAAATAGTAAAAGAAATTGCCAATCCAGTTCCTAATATCCAAGTAAAATACCACATCAATATAAAAATTTATTGTTTTTATCAATCATCTCTGCCGTTATTCTGCCCCTAAAACTATAATAAACATAACAAATATAAGTTATAACACAAGGCAACAATACACAAAATATACCAAAAATAATTTTCAAAGAAAATTCACTACCAGATGAATTAAAAATTGTAAGCGATGCATTTAAATTAGCAACAGAAGGCAACAAAAATGGAAATGTTGCAAAGCCAAATAATAATACTATTGATGCAACCATTAAGCTATGAAAAACCATAACAAGCATATCTTTTTTTAATATTCTAAATATAATAACTGCAAAACTGTTTATATAAAAACCAATTGGAGCAATTAAAAACCATTTATATATTTTATAATTTTCAAATAATCCGTGCTTTATTTGTATAACCTCTTGATGATTTGGTGCTGATGTTCCATTAAAATTATTAATAGATTTTAATGCAAAGCCATCTAGATTATAAGCATAAAAACCAGCCAAAGAAAGTAAAATTATCAACAGAGTTGGTGTTATTTTTAAAATAAAGTCAGATCTTTTTTTTATGATATCTTCGGTTTTTAAGCTCAAAAATGCAGCCCCATGCGAAACCAACATAATATAGCTTATAAGTCCGCAAAGCAAACTAAATGGATTTAATAGTGAAAAAAATGTTGTATAATTTTGCACAATATTAAATTCATCAAAATCAAATTTTAGGCCAATCATACAATTTCCAATTGCAACACCAAATAAAATCGATGCAATTGTGCCAGAAACACACAACATATTATCCCAAAAAAATGGCCATTTACCCGGCATTTTGCTACGATAATCAATTGCAAGGGGGCGAACTATAAAGCAAAATAATAACAGAAAAAATGCAATATAAAATAACGAAAAAACTGCCGAATATATAAACGGAAATACCCCAAAAGTTGCCGTGCCAAATAAAACAAACCAAACTTGATTTCCGTCCCAGACAGGCCCTATCGCATTTATAGCTATACGCCTTTCGATGTTGCTTTTAGCAATAAATGGTAATACAGATGCCACCCCAAAATCAAATCCATCTGTTACAGCAAAACCAATTAGCAATACCCCTAAAATCGCCCACCAAATTAATCTAATTGCTTCGTAATCAATCATATTTATTATTTATAATTTTCTTAATTTCCGATTTTGTTAATAACCTATTAACGCTATATTCTGTTTCTAATCCACAGAATTTATACAATAACATAATGTTATATGGGTTTTGTGTTATTTTCCATTGATTATAATTTTTATTATTACAGTAGTTATATTTTGATGGAACATATGTATCAATAAACATATATGGTGGCATTACTTCCATATGACTATATTCTTTATCATCAACCATATTATTATATAAGGTATAGATATTTTTAGGCAATATATCTATTGCTATTATTTCTATTGTATGATTGGAATTATTCACAATATTAAATCTTATATTGTTTTTATTTATATTAAATAAAATAGATATATCTCCTAGAACATATTCTTGTAAAATTGGTATCAAACACAAAATTAAAATAATAAACAAAAGACCTATAAAAACAAATCCTGTAATATGAAAAAATGTAATGCCCTGATTTATATTACTAATTATATATCCAATCCCGATAAGAAAGAAACTACACAATGATGCGATTTTAAAAACCAAATCAGTTCTATTTTGCATATTTTTTTAACAATTCAAAATCTTTTGATGAAAAATAACTAGAATATGATTTATACTTCTCTTTATTATATATCCAAATACCAGCTCCTATAAAATATCCGATTACAAATATAGTAAATATACTAACTGCTATTTCCATATAAAATATAAATTAATTAACAATAAATATTGATAATATTAAAAATAAAAAGCAATCATTTTAAATAATTAGGCCCAAGTTTAACATACTTTATCATCAAATAAACATCAACAACAAGCATTGCCGTATACATAACAACAAAAAATATTGTGCTACCAATTACGCTACTCGTAGGCACCGATGAAACCCCCATAAATGTTGGCAAAATTCCGTCAATAACCCAAGGCTGTCTGCCACATTCAGATAGAATCCATCCAAACTCACAGGCTATCCAAGGCAACGGCAATGATAACACTCCCGCCCATAAAAGCCATTTTTGTTTAAAATTATTTTTGATAGAAAAATTATAAAAACATAAAATCATAAGCAACAACATCGTCATTCCACATCCAACCATAAATCTAAACGACCAAAACAACAAAGGAACATTTGGAATAATAGTAAGGGCGGCATTTTGAATATCTAAATGTGTTGCATTTTCTATATCTGGGCGAATTTTTTTAAGTAAAAATGCATGACCTAAATTATTAAATGAATAATTTTGATATTTTTTCTCAAATGCATTCAAATCAAATTTAGGATTAGATTTTTGTAAATCTTGTAATTCTTTACGAATTATTTTAAGATTTTTATATTCTTCGATACCACGAGTTATGCTATCTTCTGCGCGCTTGACTAAGTCGTTAATTCCTAATATTTTTGTATCAAAAGACCGTGTCGCAATAACTCCCAATGCATATGGAACTTCAATTTTATAATATGTTTTTTTATCTTTCATACTTGGAATACCAAAAATTGTTAATCCTGCCGGAGCTTCTTCTGTTTCCCACATTGCCTCTAAACTTGCAAGTTTCATTTGCTGTGTTTCTCCAACCGTATAACCGCTTTCATCACCCAAAACTATAACCGAACAAATTGAAAGCAAACCAAATGCCGAGGCTACAATCAACGATTTTTTAGCAATCTCTAAATCACGATTTCGCAAAATATAATAACAACTAATTGCCACAACAAATATAGCCCCAGTTATATATCCTGCACTAATAGTATGCACAAATTTAGCCTGTGCCACCGGATTAAATATCACATCTTTAATAGAATCCAGCTCCATGCGCATTGACACAACATTAAATTTTGCACCAACAGGATTCTGCATCCAACCATTGGCAACTAAAACCCAAAATGCTGACATATTTGTACCAAAAACAAGCAACCAAGTACCAATTAAATGTGATGTTTTTTTAACTTTATCCCAACCAAAAAAGAAAAAACCAACAAATGTAGCCTCTAAAAAAAATGCTAAAATACCTTCAATCGCCAAAGGAACACCAAAAATATCACCTACATAATGTGAATAATATGCCCAATTAGTGCCAAATTGAAACTCCATTGTCATTCCAGTTGCAACCCCCATTGCAAAATTTATTCCAAATAATTTACCCCAAAATTTAGTCATATCTTTCCAAATTTCTTTGCCAGTCATAACATAAACACTCTCCATTACACCAAGCAATATTACCAATCCAAGCGTTAAAGGAACAAAAATAAAATGATATAAGGATGTAATTGCAAATTGTAGCCTAGAAAAATTAACTAATGTTTCATTTATCATAAATAAAATGTTTATTTGCTTTTATAAAATTAATCTTTTCCTTTTTATTAAAATATTTTATATATATAATTGATAAAAACAATATTTTAAAAAATAAAATTATCATAATAGATTTTGCAAGTTTTGATTTGACTTTAAACTTATACATTAAATAAATAGCTGTGCACCAACCACTAAAAATTAACAATAATCCATACATAAAATAATTAATAACTTTTTGCCACAATTACAAATTCAATATCATCTTCAATCAACATGCAACGCCTAGATAACGCAAATTTTTCGCAAATTTTTTCAAATTCTATATTATCAGTTAAATCTTTTTTAATTTTTGCAAAACCCATAAAATTATTATCAAATAATTTTTCTAGCTCTATAATATTTTGAATAATTTTTGTATTTTCTATATGCCGTTGCTTGCTAATTGCTAATAAATTATTTGAAATATCTTGTAAAATATTTTCAATATTATCAATATCGTCAAAACTAATTGTTGTTTTATTTTTATCGATATCTCTACGAGCAACAGTTATGTTATTATTTTCAGCTTCGCGAGGTCCAATTTCTAAGCGGATTGGGGCACCTTTTTTGATCCATTTCCACATTTTTTTAGAATTATCTTCTTCCGATAAATCAATAAAATTGCTAATATTCATAGCACTTAATTTATCTTTAATTTTATTGCAAAAATCTTTAACTTTTTGAGCAGTTTCTTCGCCGCGCAACATAGGTAAAATAACAACTTTAAAGGGTGCAATTGCAGGTGGCAAAATTAATCCATTATCATCTGAATGGCCCATTATCAGTCCACCAATTAGCCTTGTAGACATTCCCCAAGATGCTGTAAATGATTTTTGCTGTGCATTTTCTCGTCCTAAAAATTTTATATCAAAAGCAGTAGAAAAAGACTGCCCTAAATAATGCGAAGTTGCCATTTGTAAAGCTTTTCCATCTTGCGTCATAGTTTCAATTGTGTATGTATTTACTGCTCCCGGAAAACGCTCCTCATCTGTTTTTTCACCTTTTAATCCATAAATACAAAGTGAATTTGCAATAAAATCATAATATTCTTGATGCATTTTTTGTGCATCTTCTCGAGCTTCATTTTCTGTTTCAAAAATTGTATGCCCTTCTTGCCATAAAAATTCTGATGTTCTTAAAAACATTCTAGGTCTCATTTCCCATCGCATCACATTGCACCATTGATTTAATTTCATTGGCAAATCACGATATGATTGAATCCAGTTTGATACTGTTTTGCCAATAATTGCCTCTGATGTCGGTCTTATTACAAATGGATTTTCTAATTTTCCATCAGGAATCAATCCTCCTTTTCCATCGCTTATTAAGCGATGATGAGTTACGACGGCACATTCTTTTGCAAAACCATCGATATGACTTGCTTCTTTTGCAATAAAGTCAAGAGGAATTAGTAATGGAAAATATGCATTCTGAACGCCTAATTGTTTAATTCTGGCATCAAAAATCTTTTGAATATTTTCCCAAATTGCAAAACCATATGGCTTAATAACCATACAACCGCGCACATCTGAATTATCCGCCAAATCTGCATTCTTGATTGTCTCCTGATACCATTCCGAAAAATTTTCTATTCTTGTAGACATGTTTAATAAAATTTTATTAATATAATACATCTAAATATTGTATTAATAAAAAACAATAGATTTTATAAAAAAAGCCCCGCAAAAACGAGGCTAATTTTATATATATTTTATTGAAGAATATATTATCTCCAGCTAATACCCAATCCAAATGTAAGGGCTTGAAAGTTATTGTTTCCGCTAAGTGATGAATTGTTTGATTGTAGGTTGCCTGCTAGCAACATTTGATATTTAATGGATGGTTTAATCCAAATGTTATCAACAATTTGAATATCCGTAGATGTACCAACGCCAAAACCACCAGTAAGACCAGAGCTTTTGTAGTCTGCATTTGTGCTTGTAGTAACACCTCCATTCATTAATGTTGCTTCTGCATTTCCATATGTAGAAGTTAGGTAACCCTCTGCATACACATTTGTAATAAAATCTTTTTCATAAAAAGTAATACCTGTTCCCAATACTGCACCAGTAAAGTTTGTTGAAGATAGCGTTGAAAATGAAGCTGTTGTATTGTTGATGGTAAAATTAGCATTATGAGAAATTCCTTTATGAAATAAACCCCCATAAACACTCATATCCATAATATCATATGACAGAACATCATAACCAACAACGGCCTGTATTTCGTAATTATTATTGTTTAGAGATTGTAATGATAATCTAGGTGCACCTGATAAATCAGGTTTAGAAAAATTAAAAGCACCTTCTCCATAAACTTTAACCCAAGTTTTACCAGTAATATTTAAAACAAAATCACCATTAAGACCAAGGCTTGGCAAATTATTGACTTGTTGCTCCAAAGTAGCAGACTGATCAGAAGTGCTATTTTGATAAATAAAACCTAAACTAGTATTGAACATTTTTTTGTTTCTGGCATTACCTTCAGCATCAAAAATTGGTTTGTTAATAATATTGTTTTGTGATAATTTTAATGCATCAACAGAAAATATCGCTGCATTAGAATTTATAATAAAGCTAAATAATAATTTATTTTGTCATACCATCCGTCACAAGGATTGTTTTTTTGTATCCAGCACGATTTAAAATATCAATAATTGTCATAATATCACCATATTTTATCGATTTATCGCCCCTAATAAATATTGTTTTATCTTGTACATTGCCAATTTTATTTTTTATAGACAAAATAATATTATTTATTGTTATTATGTCATCGCCTAAATAAATTTGACCATCTTTGTTGAATGTTATCGTTAAAAAATCTAAATCACTTGTTTGATCAGATTGTTCTGATCCGCCGGGTAAATCAATTGTAACGCCAGATAATACAGCTGGACTTGTTATCATAAAAATTATCAATAATACAAGAACTACATCAATAAATGGGGTTATTTGTATTTCACGCTCTTCTTTTTCATTTAAAATACTAACTCTTCTACGCTTAAAACCGTTGAACATAACAATATATATTAACTATAAAATAGTTTTAACAAAAAACAAATAATTAGCACTTTATGTTATATTTATCAGCATATTGTGAAAAATTAATACATTCATAATTTGGCTGTAAACTTGGCAATATTGTTTCAAAATTTATTTTTGATAAAAATTTAACTTTTTTAGTAAAAAAATTACCAAATTCTGAACGCAAATTAAACACTAATTTTTCTGCATCGGACTGGCTTTTACATATCGAAAAACATGTTGGTCCCGCACCCGACATACCGCTAACAACGGATAAATTGGTGTTGTCTATAAAAGATAAAACTCTAGAAATACTTTGGCTAAATAATATAGCTGGATTAGTTAGATCGTTACCATTATTTTTGATAATATCAATTATGTTTTGATAATCGATTGTTTTTGCCGAATAATCTAATTTTGGTTGATTATATTTTTTAGATAACGCACCAAAAATACTGCCTGTTGAAGCTTTTAAGCCGCAATAAATAATAACGCCAAATAATTCATCTTTGCAATCAATTGGTGTGACAATGTCGCCAACGCCTTCGCAAATTGCCATACTATTTTGTAAAAAAAATGGAACATCGGCTCCAATGCTCAAAGCCATTTCTATCAATTTATCATTTGATAATTCTAGCCCTAAAAAATCGTTTAAAAATCTTATCATGGCAGCGGCATTGCTTGATCCTCCACCCATTCCTGATGCAACAGGAATTCTTTTATCTAAGCAAATATCAAAATTTGTAGGAATATTATACTTTTCATGCATTTTTTGCATAACTTTGATAATCAAATTATTATCAATAGAATCAAAATCATTTTTTAGACTTGATGAAAATTGCCCAGATGCTTTAAAGCTTGGACAGTTATTTGAATTTTGCTGAATTGTTATAAGATCATATAGGTCTATATATGAAAACAAAGATTTTAATAAGTGATAACCATTATTATTTTTACCAGTTACTGTAAGGCTAAGATTTATTTTAGCAAATGATTTTATATAATATACTGGAGATATTATGTAATCATTTTTACTTAAAATAGCCATATATACAAAAATCAGTGGTGCCCGGAGACGGAATTGAACCGCCGACACAAGGATTTTCAATCCTTTGCTCTACCGACTGAGCTATCCGGGCAAACATAATAATACATTCTTGCCTACTTTATTAAAATCAACTTATTTTTAATTTTATAAAAATATAGGTAAATACATATCTTTTTTGATTTTTTCAACCTGATCAAGTGTATATTCTTTTTTATTTTGATCTCCCCAAACTGGTTTTGGCCACGCAAAGTCAGTTTTAAAACGAGCAATTATATGAATATGTAATTGTGGTGTTATATTACCAATTGTTGCAATATTCATTTTATCTGGATTAAATAAATTTTGAACAGCTTGTGTTATTTCTTCAATCTCAAGCCACATTTGTTTGCGTTGCGATGGCTTTAAATCTGTTATTTCTATAATATTTGCTATTCGAGGAATCAATATGAACCAAGGATAATTTGCATTATCATCAAGCATCAATTTGCATAACGGCAAATCTGCTATTATATGTTTTTTTGAAAAGTCTTTTGCTAAAAGAAAATCTATCATACATGGTTTGCCCTAAATTCTTTAACTGCTGTTATTATAATATTCATTGTTTTTAAAAAACGATCTTTTGACCCTTTACAAAAATCAATATCTGGGCTAATCCAAATTTGATCATGCTCTAAGGATCTATTATATTTTTTAAGCATTAAAGATATCTCTTGTGGAACAGGAATTCTCTCTGACCAGCTATCATAAATTCCTAAACTAATATGATTCGGATATCGGTAGCTAATAAAAGATTCGAATATTTCCTCATTTAATCTTGAGCTATTTATCAACAAAACATCGCTATCAAGTCTTGCAAAATCTTCTAAAAATTCATCAAAATGTGCATGTAAAATTTTTGTATGAATTTGTGTTTTATCTTGTATCTCGCTACATGTATATTTAAATATATCAACAATTTTTGTAATTTCATCTGCAATATGTTCGCTACGCAAAGGCACCGATTGTAAAAAACTTTGTTCGTCTATACCAATAATTTTAACGCCTAATTTTTCTAAATTAGCAATTTCATTTTTAATAATATCGGCAACTAAAATCTGCACCGCATACTCCGAAACATTCGGCAGTATACATGATTGACTAACAAAGCTTATTGGGCCACTGATTGCAATTTTAACTGGCTTTTTTGTTAAACCAAGCACAAAATTTGCTGCATCTTCATATATTGATTTTTTGGCAATTAAGTTTTCATAAATGATCGATATAGTATTAAAAGTTGTTCCATAATGTTGCACAAAACCATATTCTGGAACAAAAACACCCTCAAGATTCTTGGCTAAAAATTCTGTGTTATTATTGCGATCAAGCTCTCCATCGCAAATAATATCAATGTCTAAATCTTCCTGCATTTTAATTGATTTTTCAATGCAATCTTTTTGATCTAAATCTGTTTTAGACGAAAAAGGCATTTTACCATTTAGGGTAATTGGCATAAGTGGTGCGTTGTCACCAAAAATCTCTTTTTTTTGCAACTTAATTCTTTCATTAAATACAGATTTTCTATTATAATCTTTATTTAAAATAGTTTTTAATTTTTCTTGTCCTTTTTTTTCTAAAATTTGACTCATTTTAGATAATTGTTCTATTTTTTCTTTATTTTGTAATAAATAAGCATCAAAACTTTGGTCACCATTAACAACCTTTGTAATAATAGAAACTTCATTAACTTTTTGTTTTGCAAAGCTTAACAAACCATCTAATTTTTGTGGCACCTGTGTTTCTAAGTCGACATCAATAGGGCATAAAAATAAAGATGCAGAAGGGGCAACAATAACTCTATTGCTACCTATTTTACTTACAACTTTTCTGACAATTTCAATTGATTTATTTAAATCATTAATCCAAATATTATTACTATCAACTAACCCAAGAGATAATAACATTTTTTCTGGCAATAATTCTAAAACTTGATCAAGCTGATTTGGGGCAGTTACTAAATCTAGGTGAATCGATTCAACAGGCAACGACATTGCACATTCCAAATTGTTACCAATATCTCCATATGAGGTAACTAAATGCATTTTTAGCGTTCCGGCTTTTTCGGATAATTTATTATAAAAATCACGATAAATAGCTTGCTCACCGCGAGTTAAATCCTGTGTCAACATTGGCTCATCAAATTGTATATCTGTTATTCCAAGTCTTTTACAATTTATAAATAATTCATCATAAACAGGCAACATATCATCGATTAAATGCAATTTATTAATATCGTTACTGTCTTCATGTGATACTTTTCCCATCAATAAATACGAAATTGGACCAAAGAATACAGGGCGTGTTTTAATATCAAATTTTTGCTTAGCCTCTAAATATGCCAAAACATGTTTATTATCAGAATAAACAAACTCTGCTGGGTCAGAAAATTCCGGAACAACATAAAGATAATTTGTATTAAACCATCGTGCAATATTCATTGGAGTTACATCAAATTTTTCACGCTGTTGCCCAGTTATCATAGTAAAATAAATATCGAGCGAAACCGATCCACCTTCCCAATAATATTTACGCGGAATATTACCAAGCAAAACTGTTGCATCTAATACATGGTCAAAAAATGTAAAATCATTTGATGGAACAATATCAATATTTGCATCTTTTTGGATTTTTAAATTTTCCTCCCTAACTTTTTTGCCAATTGCTTGCAATTCGTTTTGGTTAATTTTTTTATGTATAAAATTATGAACAGCATTTGAAACCTCACATTTTGATCCAATTCTTGGCATTCCAAGAGTTGCAGATTTAACCATTTTTTTAATTAACTCAAATTATAATCAAATTATATCTTAAAAAAATAAGATGCAATTAATTTTAGATAATTAATTTACTTGTATTTAATTATAAGCTGAATATAGAATGCTATTATTATTAATAATTGTATATTCAAATAAAATATGAACCAACCTTATGTATATAAAAAACCAATAAAAGTCTATAATTATTCTGGAATCTATTCAGGATTGGTTAATGAGAATGGTGAGCCACATGGAAATGGAGAAATATCCTTTAGTCCTCTAAGTAAATATTCAGGTATTTGGGACAATGGCAAGCTAACAAATGCAACATTTGTATACTGCTGTGATTATTATGCTGTACGGTTAGAGGGCGAGATAGATGAAAAGCAGAATTTTATTGGCAAAGTTAAACAAATAATAGAAGATCGCGCTGTCGGCAAAACAATTATATGTGCGGGTAATTATGTTAATGGCAATTTTGATGGACCGGCAACCATAACAGAAGGCAAAACAACTTTTAATGTTACATATCATAATGGGATAATTGTTGGTGCAGATGAATCATACTTTAAACATTTTGGTGAGAACGGTGTAGCATTTAATTACATAAATAGCAACGGATCCTATGATCTCGTAAACAGTGAAAATAAAATATTGATTGATAAAATTAATGCAGATGCCACAACAAATAAAATAGAATTGGAAGCTTGCATGGTTCATAATATAG
The DNA here is from genome assembly GCA_945876965.1 of Rickettsia typhi. Lineage (GTDB taxonomy): Bacteria > Pseudomonadota > Alphaproteobacteria > Rickettsiales > Deianiraeaceae > CAMCQG01. The sequence continues at coordinate 57,017 of CAMCQG010000002.1, read as the reverse complement.
ATGATTGCATATCAAACAAAGAAAAAACTATGCTATATATTGTTTCTCAGATTAATCATAATTTTATTGTTGTTTGCGATACAAAAGGTAATAAATGTGAAATTGACAATGGTGCATTGCTTATTTTTGAGCCATCTCTTTCTAGGAAATTTTCCCATTTTAAAGAAAAATTTTTTCCAAAATTTCTCCTCAATCGTTATAGATATATTGTCAGTTATAATAATTCAGACTCAAAATACATAACACCAGGCATAAGAACTGGTCCGTGTGTTAATATTGCAAATGCCAATGCAATATTATTTTTAGAAAAATTTAAAAAAAATAATCAAAATTTTGATAAAACAATAAAAGATATAAAAAATACCAAACTAGACGACAAACTAATGGTAAATCTGGTAAGTTTATATACAGGTGGCTTGCCAAACAATAATTTTGGAACAACATTTCCTGTTTCAAAAGGTGTCAATATGCTCAATAGAACGCATAATTCTACTCTAAGCAAATATAATATTAATGGTATAAATCAGCATCATTATAGCTGCCCTGATATATCTGCGCAAGCACCAGAAGAACAATCAATATTACCAAAAAGACCAAATTTGATTGCAAAAGTTAGGGAACTGTTTGGACGCTTATTGCCATCTAGAAATAATAAAATTGGTATACAAAATGATAAAATTAAGAATTTTACATCTTTAACCTCAGAGCCAAATCCTGCATCTAATGCTATACCTAAGATTCTTAAAGTATCAAAAGATGATAATTATCTTGATAAAAAAATTAACAGCAGTACAAATAGATTATCTTTTGAGCAAACTAAGGCAAATTTGAGAGAAAGTCAGCCAAAAATAGATGTATGCACTAGGCGGTTTCTAAAAAAATACAAAATACAGAATAATCAAAATATTATTAGCAATTTTTAGATTCTCCGGGCTCTAAGACACAAAATGTATTTTGAGGTATTCCTCTTTTTACAAGCTCATCATTTAATTTTAACAATGGCTCGTCAATACCTTCATCTGATAATTTAAATGTATTAAAGTGCATCGGAATTGAAACAGTCGCATTTAAATCTAAATGAATTTGCACCGCCTCAGATGGATTATTATGATATTCGTGCATAAAATATTCTGGTTCGTAAGCTCCAATTGGCAACAATGCAACATCAAATTTTTCAAATTTTTGTCCAGCTTCAACAAAATGGTCGCCATATCCGGTATCGCCTGCAAAATATATGTTTTTTGTTGTAGATTTTATAGCAAAAGCACCCCATAAAGCAATATTTGTATCAAATGGAGTTCTGCGAGACCAATGCCTTGCACGCAAAAAGAAAAATTCTAAATTTTCGGCAATTTTATGTGAATCATCCCATCTAAGCTGAATAAATTTATATGTTATTTTTTCGATATATCTAGCATTTCCATCGCCCAATATAAATATTGGATTATGTTTTTTAACCAACTTTTTTATAGTCGGAATACACATATGGTCAAAATGATTATGGCTTATCAAAACATAATCAATTTTTGGCAAATGTCTAAATAAAACTCCGGGTCTATGAACCCTTTTTGGTCCAAAAAATTTAAGAGGCGATATTCCTCTGGCATAAACCGGATCGGTTAAAATATTTATCCCGTTTATTTGAATCAAAAAAGTTGCATGATTAATATAGGTTATTTTTAAATCTTGTGAACTTGCTTCTGGTTTTGGATATTGCTTGTATTTTACTTTGCGAGGCCAAGGTTTTGATTTGCGTGTCAATTGCCATTTCCAGTATGCTAAATATCCAAATTTATCACCAATAAGATTGCCTTCGCTATCCATATTGTGAAATCTTATGCCATCAAAATTTGATTTTGCCACTTATAATGTTATTATTAATAAGTTGATTATTAATTTATTTATGATAATAATCAAGTATTAATTTTTAATTATAAAAATATGCACACTTTGATATCTATTATTTGCACAGTTTTTTATGTTGGCTTAATACCGTTTGCACCGGGGACATTCGGCAGTATTGCTGGTGTTTTTTTTGCTTATTTATTAGATTTTAATGTTTTTGCGTTGTTTGTATCAAGTGCAATTTTATTTATAGTAGGATATATTTTTTCTGATATTTATGCTCAAAAAAAAGCAGATCACGACCCAAAAGAAGTTGTAATAGATGAGGTTGTTGGAATGTTTATAACACTTATGATTTGTTTTTGGTTTGTAGAATTTGTAGGCTATTATGAAAGAAAAACTGTTGGTCTTTTAGTTGCTCATTATTCATTGTATTGCGATTTAATAATTTCGTTTATAGCCTTTATTTTATTTAGATTATTTGATATTATCAAACCAAGCATTATTGGTAAAATTGATAGACAAATAGAAGGTGGTATGGGAATTATGTTAGATGATGCTGCTGCTGGTTTATTTGCTGGACTAACATTTGTTGTTATATCACCATTTTTTTTGTTGCTTTATAAAATATTCTATTTATCTTAAATTAAATTTAATTAATTTTTTATATTATGTTGACAATTGGCGATAAATTCCCCGAATTTAACTTACCAGCAGTAAAAGGCGGTATCAATGGAGATCACACAGATTCATTTACTCAAATTAGCAATTCAACATACAGTGGAAAATGGATGGTTGTATTTTTTTGGCCAAAAGATTTTACATTTGTTTGCCCGACAGAAATTGCTGAATTTGGAATTAAAAATGCAAATTTTGCAGCACAAAATACACAAGTTTTAGGGGTAAGCACTGATAGTGATTTTGTTCATTTAGCTTGGAAAAAATCTCATAAAGATTTAACAGATTTGCCTTTTCCAATGCTTTCTGATATAAAGCACGAATTATGTAATGATTTAGGTATTTTACATGCGGCAGGCGTTGCTAATCGTGCTACATTTATTGTTGACGATAAAGGAATTATTCGTTTTGTATCTGTTACAGATTTGTCTGTTGGTAGAAATGTTGACGAAGTCTTGCGTGTTTTAGATGCCCTACAAACTGGCAAACTGACTCCTTGCAATTGGAAACCAGGTTCTGCAACCTTATAATAATCGTGATATTTTAGGCTATAATTAAATCGTTATAGCCTTTTATACTAAATATTATCGGTGTTTAGTTTGATTGCTACAAAAATTGCATTTAACATAATTATACAAGATTTTTATAAGAAATAATCTGTATAATATAATTTAAAAAAATATATTTTTTTTGTTGATTACATTGGTGCAACCCTGTTACTCCTTTTTTGTATAGCCTTCATATATACTTTTCTTATGTCATTTATAGCAAAAATCTTGTTACCGACAGATTTTATATCTAGTTTTTTAGAAAAACAACCAGCCGAATAGTCATCATTTTGTGCTAATATCTCTGCCATTGATTTTTGTATTGACTTTGTTGGTAATCTTGAATACATAATCTTTGTATTAGCTGGTATTTTTGGAAATTCAATATTCATAATTTTGAATTCAGATTTTGTATTATTTTGTAATATTTTTAAAAAATAATTTAGTCTCATATTACCATTATTTTCAGTTTCAATATTTATCATATCTGATGATAGGGGTTTTTTATTATCGTTGCCACAAAAAGGAATAACCGAGTATGTGTGATATATAGTGTTGTTTGATGATGCGGAACCTGGTCTAATTGTCGGAATAGAATATATGGGCACGATATTATCTCCACCAATATTGTGATCTTTTTCTTGTATTAGATCTCCATTTGATAATATTTCAATACTACTAAATCTTTGGCAAAAATTGTGCTCAGGATTAACATCTGGAAACAATTCTTTAAGCATTTTTTTCATTTCATAAATATTTCTAATACCTCTAAGATTTTCTATTTTATCGACATCCATACAATAAAACTCACCATCTTCTGCAATAGCTTGTGCAACATAATGATTTTTGTTTATATTTTGTGTTAAATTATCTATACGAATTAACGGATCTGTTTCTAAATTAGCTTCATCTTCAAAAATATTATATATACTGCCTTGATGATTTTGCTTTAATTCATCGCTGTCTTCTAAATCAGATTTGGGTATTCTAAATATTAAATTTTGATATGAATAATTTTTCTTTGTTTGATATCTATATTCTTTTTTATTTTGAATATCGCCCTTTTTATATATTTTACTTCCCTCTAATGGTATACAGCAATTTGTAATATTTCCTCCAATTAATTTGATACTTTTAATATTTTCAGGTTGTAAGTTTTGTTGCAATATTTCTTTAATTGAACGGATATCGTCAGGGCCAGATTTATGATAAAGAAAGATTGAGCCATCTTTTAAAGTGATCGCCACACCTACACACTCGTTAAGGCGTCTAAAAAAAAATCTATTTGTATCAAAATCGTTTTTTCTACATAACAATGAATGGCCTTCTATAATGCCAATATTATTTTTTTGTTGTTTTTGCATATAGGGAACATATAATTATATTAAAATTATGGTATATATTTTATATATTGCTACTTTTAAATTTTTTTATATTTTGATAATTTAATTATTAGCACAAAAATTGCATTTAAAATAACTTGATTATTATTTTTTTAGTTAAATTTTGAATTTGGATTTTAAAATCCGTTTGTTAATTTTTTTTAAATTTTATAGATTTTTCTATGAGTACAGTTTCAACAGAAGCTCAATTTTCTAAGTGGCGTGCCAGAATTTGGCCGATTCACGGATATGAAATGAAGAAGTTTCTACCAATGGCATTAATTATGTGCTGTGTTTTATTTAACTATACAGTGTTTAGAAACACAAAAGATACTATGATAATAAGTACGGCAGGAGCAAGTGCTACTACCTATTTAAAATTATATTTTGTTACACCTTCGGCGATTTTGTTTTTTATGCTTTATGCAAAGCTAAATAATGCATTTAGTTTTGAAAAAACATTTTATGTTGTAACCGCAGGTTTTTTAACATTTATGGGTTTATTCGCATTTGTATTTCATCCGTTTATTGATCAAGTTCAGCCATCTGCTGAAACAATTGCTCAATTGAATACAAATTATCCTGCGTTAAAAGGTTTTATATCAATTTATGCTAATTGGCTATATTCATCATTTTTTATTGTTTCTGAGCTTTGGGGTTCGGTTATGTTAACTTTGATGTTCTGGGGTTTTGCAAATAAAATTACCAAACCTAGTGAGGCAAAAAGATTTTATGGTTTGTTTGTAGTTTTGGCAAATGTGGCTTTGATTGTTTGTGGAGCAGTTGTATCGTTTTGCTCGTCGTCTGTGCTTAACTTTTTACCAGCCGATGCAACTGTTGCAACAAAATGGCAATGGTCTTTAAATGCCCTAGTTACAGTTTGTTTAGTTGTTGGTGTTATAATGGTTGTTCTGTTTCGATGGATGCACACAAATGTCTTGACTGATCCAAAATTCTATGAGGAGCCAAAAGAAAAGAAAGCTAAAAAATCTAAACCTGGCTTAATGGCTAGTTTAAAAATGGTTTTCACTTCACCAGAATTAGGATTAATCGTTGCATTGGTAATTTGCTATGGAGTTACAATTAACTTAGCTGAGGTTCAATGGAAAAACCAAATTGGTATTCATTTTGCAGGAGATAAAAATGCCATGAATGCATTTATGGGTCAATATTCTGCTTATACTGGTGCCGCAACAATGATATTTGCATTATTCTTTGGCGCCAATATTATGCGTGTATTTAGCTGGTTCACTGCTGCGGTATTTACTCCAGTAATTGTGATTATTTTTGGTACAATGTTTTTTGGTTGTATCTTTTTTAAAGAGCAAGTTGGCGTGATGTTTGCAGGATTTGGCTTAACACCAACATACTTAGCGGTTATGATTGGTATGGTTGTTGTTATTATGGCAAAAGCAGTTAAATATTGCTTATTTGATCCAACAAAAGAGATGGCTTATATTCCATTAGATGATGAGCTTAAAACAACAGGTAAAGCTGCTGTAGATGTTGCTGGTGGTCGTATTGGTAAATCAGGTGGTGCTTTCACTCAATCTACTTTATTGATGGCAATGGGAACAGTTAATGTTATCGATATTGTTGGTATTGCATTTGGAGTATTCTTTTTGGGATGTATCGTTTGGATATATGCCGTAAGAGCTTTAAGTAATAAAATTCTTGCTAAGCAAAAAAATTAATAATTTTTTATAGGTCAGTTAATTGCTGACCTATTTTTATATCAAAAATTCCATATGAACAAAATAATAAAAATATTACTCGTTATATTGATATCTGCAATTACTACATATTGTATAAAAAATGATAAAAAATATAATCCAGTCATTGCTGAATATTTAGAAACAGAAAATGAGATAAAAATTTGGTACGAAACATTTGGTAATAAAAATGGCAGACCAATAATTTATATGCACGGCGGGCCTGGGAGCGGACTTAGAGACATTCAAAACAACTTAAACGATTTTTTTGATTTAAAAAAAGATTATATAATTTTATTTGACCAAAGAGGTTGTGGCAAGTCTTTGCCAAGAGGTGCATTTACGCAAAACACAACACTAAACATTGTTGAAGATATTAACAAATTACAAAAACATTTATCAATTGAAAAAGCTGATATTTGGGGGCATTCATGGGGCTCAACAGTTGCTTTAAGTTATGCGCAAAAATATCCACAAAATGTTTCAAAGCTTGTGGTTTCGGGGGTATATTTGGCAAGAGATTACGATGCTGATTGGATTTTTTATCAAACAAAAAGATTTTTTCCAGAGGAATACAGCAAAATGATTGCGGTTGCAGGAGGTGGTGACAATTTGTTTGAAAGATATTATAAAATTGTAAATGGCAACGATATTGAAAAGCAAAAATCAGCAATTGCAACATTTGCAACAGTTGAAAAACTAACTATGAATTTGGTTTTGGATAAAAAAGATTTAGCAACAAGAATTGTAAAAGCCGAAGATATATCAGGTGACACAATAATCGATTATCAAATATTCTTTTGGTATTTAAAAAATAAATGTTTTTTAAACGAAAAACAATTTATGCAAAATATGAAAAAAATAACTGTTCCAACTTTTATTTTACAAGGCAGATACGATTTGGCGGTTACCCCAGAAGGTGCTTATACTTTAAGTCAGTTAATTACAAATTCCACGCTTGTTATTATAGAAAACACAGGGCATCGTAGTAAAGCTGACAGCTATAAAAAAGAATTAAAAAATATTTTTACTACATTTTAAGAGAATATGAAACACCACCTGCTCTTCTTTTAAAATTTTCAACATTTGTACCAAGATTATCAGCAACAAAAGAATTGTTAACATCGCCTTTGTGTTCCGTAGCCTTTTCTAATGAATGATCTTTTTTATAATCCAATTCAAAAGGTGTGCCAAAATAAGAATGCCTAATTCTGTATTTTAATTCATCTATTATTGGCGATATATTTAAATATAAACTATTAATTGGTTTATACATCTTTTTTTGATCCTCGGTTTTTTGAGGAAAACTTTCAACCGAGGAAAAGGAATCCATAATAAAAGTATCAGGTTTATTATTTATTTTGTCTTTTAAAGATTGTTCAATACCGTCAACTGTATTGTTCGCAACAACATCAAATATCATACAATATTCTTTGTCGTTTGGTTTTTCTATAATATCCCATACTTTGTTCTTGTTGTTATATTTATAATAAATGGTTTCCATTATTTTTTGTTGTCTTTTACCGCCAAGCGCCTCGCCTTGATTTATACAAAATGCTATTGGATTTTGATTATTTTTTGCAATCTCCATTGCATATAGCATAGAATCTTGTTGAGACAAAATTGTTCCACCATTGCTAAAACCTTCTTTATGCTCATCTTGTTTATTTTTAGAGTCATTTAGAACAATTTTAGTTGCCAATTTGGCTATCAATGGTTTTATAAAATCGTTTATATATTTTGCATCAAATTTACATAATGACTGCACATATTTTGGATTTGATAAAAAATATTTTAAATCCATGTTTTTAATAAAATCATCACCCATTCCACGCCATTCCATATCTTCTCCTAAATTTCTGTGCCCAAATCTATTTAATAAATTGGATAAACCTAAATATATTTTTTCATCATTTGTTATGGTTTCAACTGTATTTATTTTATTTACAATAACAGACATTGCCCCCATATGTGTTTGACAGCATAAGTCGTCAATAGATGTATCTAACCCAGGAATAACAACGCCATCCTTTATTATGGATGAGTTTTTATTTTGAATATCTTTAATAATTTGTTGACCATTTTTTAATAAATTATCCTCAACATCTTTTTTGATAATATTTTCATAAAAATCCGCTTCAATATTTCCACAGCTAGATAAAATAACTGAGCTAATATCATTAAAATTGATTTTTTGATAATCTTTTTTAGTCAATTCTTCTATGTTCGGTAATTTTTTTTGTGATCTGCCACTGCCATTTGTTTTTAATATTGTTATATATTCTTCAATTTTCTCAACAATAAAAGTTTTATTATTAGAAAAATCATCAATTTTAAGTAAAAATAAAATAAGTTTAGATGCTGCATCTTGAACTATTTTAAGTTTATCTGGGTTTGGTTTTTTGTTGCTTTGCATAAAAAAATATTTTATATAACAAGAAAATGCTATATTATTTTTTTTATCTTGCAATAAAAAAATACTATATTTTAACTAAAATTATTATAAAAATTGTAAATTATGTTTTTTAACGCAGAGAGAACAGGATTCGAACCTGCGATACATTGCTGTATACACGCTTTCCAGGCGCGCTCTTTAAACCACTCAGACACCTCTCTATGTTGCGAATATGTTTATATTATTTATTTAAAACACAACAAATAAATGATTTACCATAAAACCATTGTTGATAGCACACAAACTATTGCAAAAGAATATATTATGGCTGGCAAAATATCTAACGAAATTGACTTTTTTATTGCAGAAGAACAAACCGGTGGCAACGGCAGAAATGGTAAAAATTGGGTTTCTCCCAAAGGTAATTTTTATTGTTCAATTGTTATTAATCAAAATCATCTCGAACACAACGATATATTATCGCTTGTTATTGCAATTGCCGTTGATAGGGCTTTAAACATAGATTGCATAAAATATAAATGGCCCAATGATTTGCTTATAAATAATGCAAAAATCGCAGGTATTTTGATTGAAAAACTAAGAGATTATGCAATAATTGGTGTTGGAATAAATTTGATTTCTTGCCCGCAAATATCAGAATATGCAACCGATAATTTATTGCGATTTAAAACATATGATATAACAGATTTGGCTATAAAAATCAGCGACGAAACATTAAAACTAAACCATTTATCCAAGCAAGAAATATTAGATTTATGGTCAAAAAAGAATTTTGATAAAAATATTTTAAATTATACTTAAAATGCCAGAAATAGCAGAAGTTGAAAGTGTTGCCTGATGGTTATAATTCCACAAAAAAACCTTGATATTATAAACGTTTCAAAGCTTCCAGCAATACTACAACCAAAGGAAAAAACTGCAAAATCTGCAACCGAAAATATAAAAACTTTTTTATAACCAAAATTTTCACCAAGCCAGCTAGAAATTACAATGGCAATTGAAAGTCCAATTAAGAATGAAATACTAAACCATTCTGCAAGTTCAATTTGTATACTTTTAAACATTTTTTTCAATTACCTCAGAAGAAAAAATATATTGATAGGCATTGTCTCGCATAGCATTGTTAAATGATTTTACCTTATTTTCATCATAAGAAATATGTGTTATTGTTTTATCTGCACTTATTAAATTAGAATTATAAACCCCCATTAATAAATTATTTTTATCTATTGGAAAATATATTCTAAAATTATTAGAATAATGTATTTTTGGAATCAAATTTGGAATTTTAAATGCCAAATTTTGATCACATTTTAAAAATTGCTCCATTATATTTGTTTCCGATGGCACAACCATACATGGTTCATCCGATGTAATAATGTTTTGATCGCATTTAATTAAGAAATATTGTGCTAATTGTAATTTGCTAGATATAGCCATAATATCTTCTTTATTCCAATTTGCCAATATTATATGTAGAAAATCTTTTGCATATATATAGCTATTTTGTTTAATATCGTTATCATAATTACCCAGAATTAATAGAAGTTTTTCTGTTGTTTTTCTAAACTTCATACCCCTAATCATTTGATAAAAAATAAATTGTATTAATGAATTGAAGCTATCATCTTTTTCAATGTTATCATTTTTTTTAAAATTATTATACCAAGTGGAATATTCTTGTTCTACCTCACTTAACATTTTTTCCAGTGCAAACCTATCAATTTTATTATTTTCCTTTGATTCACCGAATATTGTATTTTTATTTGTAACGGTAAATCTATTATTTTCAAAAGAATAAAAGTTTTCATATCCTCCTGTCTTTTCAATTTTAATATCTTTGGAGTCTCTTGCACTAGTAACTGGCTTATTATTGATTTTATCAAATGTATAAATTCTGTCTTTGCTATTTTCTATTTTAAAGCCTCGCAAGTATACTTGCGGAACAATATGTTGATATTTATATTCATTTTTTGATGCCATTCTCTATATGTAAAAATAAACCTCTTGTTTCTGTAACTCTATTTATCTTATATCTTTTGTCTTTGCTGTATTTAATAATGCTTCTATATTAAAAATACAAAAGTAAAGATTTTTTCTCACGATCCACAGGCGACCTAGTTGCACATCAATGCTTGTCAACGATAGCCAGTCTTATTTTTGAAACATATTAATGGAAAAAGTTATAGAATTAACAAAAGACGGCTTATATTTATTGCCAAAACGTAAGCCAAGCATATATTGACAATTAAATATGTGTATCATCTATTGATGTCTTGAACCTTAAATTATACTTAAAATGCCAGAAATAGCAGAAGTTGAAAGCGTTGCCAGAGTTTTAGACTCAAAATATATTGGTAAAAAATTGATAAAGATTGAAACATACCCAGAAATACACCAAAAAGGATTACCTAGGTTAATTAAATCTGATAATTTTAACACAATTGAAAACAGCAAAATAGTTTGTTTTTCGAGGCTCGGCAAAAATATTATTGCCAAATTTGATAACAACTTAAATCTGGTTATACATCTTATGATGAGCGGGGTTTTAGCAATTGAAAATACATTAAAAAACGACAAACATTTATATGTTAAATTATTTTTTGAAAACTCTCCTTATTTAGCTTTTTTAGACCCCCGCAGATTTGGTAAAATGATAATTTATAACGATTTAGATTTGAATAAATTAGTCAAAGGAATTGATGCAATCAATGGAAATTTAACACCAGAAATTTTATTAGAATTATTTAAAAACAACAGTGAAATAAAAGTTTTTTTGCTTGAAAAACAAGATAAAATCGTTGGAATTGGCAATATTTATGCTTGTGAAATTTTATGGCATGCCAAAATAAATCCTACCAAAATTTGCAATAAAATAACCTTTGATGAAGCGGCTAAATTATGCGAATCAATAAAATTTATATTAAATAGGGCGGTTAAAAACGGCGGCTCAACCCTTGGTGATAAAGGATATTTTTTGCCTGACGGAACATTTGGCGGGGCTCAAAATTTTCATCAAGTTTATGCCAAACAAATATGTTCTTGCGGTGGCAATATTAATAAAATAATACAAAAAACCCGTGCTACATTTTATTGCCCAAAATGTCAAAATAACCATTAAAAACATAGTTGTATCCGCCTATCAAATAAGCATTGCCATTGTTGCTATATTCAACAAATAACTGTTCGTTATTAACAACAGAACCCTTGTTTATAATTTGTATTTTTTCTGCCTTTGTTAGCCCATTATTAATAGCAAAACAAGCTGATGCCACAGATCCGCTGCCACAAGCCAATGTTTCTCCGGCACCGCGTTCTATGGTAATTAAAAATAATTTATCGCCTTTTACAGAGATATAATTTGTGTTATAATCTGCATGCGGGGTTTTTTCTGCCTTGTTTGCAATATCATCAAGAATGGTGTTACCGGAACATTTTGTATCAATAATTTTGTGCAAATTGCCCACATTTACCAAATTATCATTGCCAAATTTTGGTCGCCCCATATCGATTTTTACCAACCTATTTTCTTGTTTATAAACCATAAATTTTTGCTCTTTTGGCAAAATATTAATTTCAACATTTTGTGCTTGTGGATTTTCATCAAAATATTTGCCTGCCACACAACGCAAGCCATTTCCACACATATTTGCAACCGAACCATCTTGATTAAAAATTTGTAAATCAATACCATTTTGTGTATTTTCAACAACCATCAATTGATCGCAACCAACCCCAAAATGCCTATCGCAAATTTGCTTAATATCTTGCGGCACTTCTTGTGTTATAACAAAATCGTTGCCTAGGCTGTGCATTTTTATAAACTTCATACCATATTTTCAATAAAATCTATAAGCCTATAAAATGTTGAAAAATTATTTTCATATTTTATGCCATTTTGTTGTCTTGTTTTTTCTATTTTGCAAATTTCTTTAATAGTATCTAATCCATTTTTAAACATATTATCCATTTGTTTTCTTAATTCCCTTTTTTCTATATCTGTATATATCTTGTGAGCTGATTCTGTATCATTTTTATCCAAATGCAGTTGCAACCAATATTCAAATTGCCTGTTTGAAATTAAATGTTTATCGTTATTTAATTCGCATTTTGTTTTATTGCCATCAACATCATAACAAAAAAATATATTATCTTCATAAATTCTTTTTGCTTTTTCTTTCATTTTTTTTACATTACCACTGTTCCCATCATTACCGTGGCACACAATATTTATTTTTTCTCCATATAAAATATTGAGCCTTTCAATATACCTTTTTTCAGCAACACCTTCGCACAAAATATTTATTTTTATTGTTTGTGTTTCTATATTATTCATTTTCCCATAGCTTATCTAACATAGCTAATTTTGCAATTTTTGGAAACGACCCCAAAGAACCATCTAAAAAATCTTCTTTTAAATTATCACCAGTATAATCTTTTAATGGTTTTAAGAAACTTTCTCCATTATGTTTGGCAACAATAACAATATTTTCTTTATTCAAATAATCAAAAATATCAACATTATGGCTGGTAAAAATAAGTTTTGCTCCCATTTTGTTATATTCTGTATCTTTAAATAATGTTATAATAAATTCTAACATTTCTGGGTGCAATGTTGAATCTATTTCATCTATTATTAAGCAAAGACCCTCTTTTAAAGATCTAACAATCCAAAAAAGACTTAATATAATTTTTTTTGTTCCATTGCTTTCTTCTTCAAAAGATAAAATCATTTCTTCTCCATTTTTCTTTTTATGAACAGTATTTATTTGTCCAAGATCTAAAAAAACTCTAATAATATCTTTATCTAAAAACCAAATATAGTCATTAATAACTTCTATCATATCATTTTGCATCATACTTTTTGTTGCCTCTAAAACTTCATCATTAATAATAACTGTTTTGCTTATTATAGCATTATATATGTTGTTAAAAAATAATAAAAAATGATTCACAATACTACTATTATGTTGACAATATGCTTTATAATATGCTGTTGCACCATTAATTTCTATATTTTTATTAAAAATATCTTCTATATTCTGTGTCTTTCTTCTGTCTATTTCAAAAATTCTTTCACCATTTTTATAACCTAAATATTCATACACAACTTTATTTCCTTCGTTTATGATATAAACCATAGAATGTTTATATTCTGTGTCTCTTGATTTAAAATATAAAGTAGATTGTGTTTCTTTATTATTGCTATATTCAAATACATTTCTTGGTGGCAAAAAAGCTCCATGTCCACCAGAGCAAATACTAATATGTTTGTGTAAGGCTGTAATTAAACTTGTTTTACCGCAAGCATTTTTACCATATAAACCTGTAATATTTTGGGTTAAATCAAGAGTAACCTCCTCACCAAATGAAGCATAATTTGACAATGAAAAATCGGTAATAATAGAATTATTAGACATTTTATTGTTTGTAATAAATTAAAACTAAAAATATAACAAAATTTATATTTTACAATATATATTTTTCTATTTCTTCAATTTTTTCAACAGACACAATTTCAATGCCCTCAACGGTTCTTTTTGCCAAGCCTGCCAAGACTTTTCCGCTGCCAATTTCGACCATTTTGGTAACCCCCATTTTTTGAGCATTAAGCAAAGTTTCTCGCCATCTAACTGGTGCTGTAATTTGCTCAACAAGTAATTTTTTAATTTGCTCAACATCAGTTGCAATTTGTGCCGTAACATTGGCAATTATATCAATTGTTGGTGCATTAAATTTTGTAATAGCAATTTGGTCTTGCAATTTTGCCTGTGCGGATTGCATTAAAGGGCTATGAAATGCTCCATTTACCGCAAGTTTTACTGCTTTTTTTATGCCAATTTCTGGTGCAATAGCAATGGCAGTTTCAATAGCATTTATATCGCCACTTATAACAATTTGACCAACTGAATTATCGTTTGCAACAACTATAATTCCATCGATAATATCGCATAACTCTTGTGCTTTTGCAATATCAACACCCAATAAAGCTATCATTCCGCCACTGTTTTTTGTGCAAGCTTCTGCCATTGCCTGTCCTCTAATTTGCAACAATTTTGCCGCATCTGCTAAGCTCAAAACACCAGAACAACAAAGTGCTGAATATTCTCCAAGCGAATGCCCTGCAACAAAATTAGACATTTCTAATGCTTTTTTGCCACTTTCATGCTCTAAACTTTTTAAAACCGCTATAGAAACCGCCATCAAAGCTGGTTGAGTATTTTGTGTTTGCAACAATTTTTCGTTATCATCACCAAAAATTATATCAGATAATTTATAATTTAAAGCATCATCAACTTGGTGAAAAACCTCTTTTGCAACCGAATATTTTGTATAAACTTCTAACCCCATTTTTAAGACCTGTGACCCTTGCCCTGGGAACATAAACATTGTTTTCATCTTTTAAAGATATAATTAATTATTAATATATTTACAATAAAGAAATATAATTTACAATACAAAAAGTTTTATAAATATTTAATTATGATTTCAATACTACTCAATACCTTGATATTGCTATCTTTATACATAATGAATATAGATTTTGTTATAATAATAATTTCATGCCCTACTATTGTTTTAACAACATATTTTTTTATAAATATAATAAATTATATAACAAATATAATATTAAAAACCCATAGCGATATATTGCCAATTATACAAAATGTTATAAAACAATTGATTACTGTGGTAGTATTTGTTTGCATAGCAATTTCGGTATACAAAATTATTATACAAGGTATCGATTTACAATTATTAGCAATAGCAATCATTTTAATCGTGTCAATAATAGCATTACATTTATACATAAAAGACAATGAAAAATATAGAAATATACACTGATGGAGCATGCTCTGGCAATCCGGGGCCGGGTGGCTGGGGTGCTGTTTTAATTTTTGGCGATAAAAACAAAGAAATTAGCGGATCATCAACACACACAACCAACAACATTATGGAGCTTACCGCCCCCATAGAAAGTTTAAAAATATTAAAAGAACCCTGTATTGTCAACATTTATACCGATAGTGTTTATGTTAAAAATGGCATAACAACTTGGATTCATGGATGGAAAAAAAATGGCTGGAAAACCGCAAAAAAAGAACCTGTAAAAAACATGGAGCTTTGGATTGAACTTGAAAATATATCTAAGCAACATAAAATTGAGTGGCATTGGGTCAAAGGACACAGCGATAATTATTATAATAATAGAGCCGATTTTTTGGCAACACAAGCTGTTAAAAAATAATTTGACAATACAAAAAAAGATTCTATGCTTAAATAAATTAAAGGGTTTATTATGCAGGATACAAATACCAAAAAATTTGATTTATGCTATGTTGCAGATGGCAATAAGTGTTTTTCGTTGTGGCTTAATTCAGCCAGCAAACAAGTTTACGATCAAGTTTTGGAACAATTAAAAGAAATAAATAAAAATGTTGTGGGGGGGGGGTATAAACAGTAAAGATCATTTTTATTTTGCAAAAACTGCCAGCAACATTGCAGATGCTATTGTTGAAGAGTGGATTGACGATTTTATCGCAAACAAAAAAAATAATAAAAATAGAAACAATTTTGATCCAAAATATGACAAAGTAATCAAAGAAGCGCTAAAAACTGCCAGCCAAAGAAAATTTGTTTCGGCAACATTGGTCGATGATAAACACACCAACGATTTTAACGAGGAGGAAGGAATTTTTTATACACTAAACACTAATTATCCACAATTACAAATTTTAGCAGCAAACAGCAGCGATGCAATGACCAGCAATAAAGAGCATTTTGTTGTGCCAAATATTTCTATGACTAGCAAACAAGCTTTTGATTATTTAAAAGAGTGGCATAAACGTCAGATTCAGATAATAAACGGTGGTATCGCAGATAGTTCCTTGACTCGCGATGAAAAATTATCGGAGGAAAATAAAATAGTTGACCTGTTTGATTCTCTGCAACAAAAAATGGTGCAAATAAAACAAGATACCTTGTTTTTGTATGAATCTGGATATACTTCAACAAGAGCAAAAAATGAGCTGGAAACATTTTGCGACAAGGACGCTACAAAATTGGCAAGCCAAATTGCAAATGCATCACCAAATGTGCAAAAAAAATATTCACTATTGCAACAACAAAAACAAATTATAGATATTGAAAAACAAATACAAGACATGATAAAAAAATATAATGCAGAAAATTTAATCACAGAAATTGCATTTACATATTATAATGATTTAGAAAAAACAGCAAAAAATAATTGTGTTTTATACAAAGATGGTAATAAAAAATATCCTATTTTTGAAAAAAATAAAGCATCAATTTCGGAGATAAAACCTTGGGATAAATATTATACAGATCTTTTTAAGTCGGCATTTTTTGGCAGCAACAAACAGGAAAAACAAAATGCCAGATCAGAATTTGCAGGCTTAACACATATGGGGCTTAGATATTTAGGTGATAAATCGCTAGAAGATAATAGATTTTATGTGTTTAGTAAAAATGTGCCAATGTTGTCAGAAGAAATACCTCAAAAACACGGTTATAGAATTTTAGAAAAAACCAAAGAAAATTCAAGAAACGAGCTAATAATATCAATAGACGATGCCGTAGTTATGAATAGAAACAAAAATGACGATGTAAATCAAACATATTTTTATGGCACCGATGAAACAAAAAATCCAATGAAAACCATGAATTTTTATGTGCCAGATTTAGATAAATATGCAGGTGATACGCCAGAAGAAAGAGCTAAAAATGCCATTATGAGCGAGCTTGGCATAAAAACTATGTTGCCGATGCTAAGTTTTTTTGGCAAAAATGCTTTTGCAGAAGGTGTTTTTGTGTATAGTCCACAATTAAAAAAAACGATTAAAATTGCAGACTATCAAAAAGTTCTTGAGAAAATGGATAAAAGAAAAAATAAAATTACATTTAAAGGTTTTGATAACAGTCAAGAGTGGCTCAAAAACTGCGATGCCGTGCTAAATGCACAAACTGAATATGTTCATTGGTATGTAGAAAAAGCAAATAATTTGTGCAATGATAAACAATATTTGCAAGACAAAGTTAAAATAGCAATTCTTGATCCAAAAATGCTTGGTAAAAGCGTTATAAAACCCAATGCAATGTCCAACACAGCGCAAGATGTTATAAACCCAGATAAAACAAAAAGGCTTGGCAGTGCAACAAGTTATGCCTTGCCAAATAGCAATAAAAACAGTAGGCCGCAGTCTGCTGGTGGTAGCATTTTTAGAATTAGCAGAGAAAACACACAGGATAAATTAAAAAATATGCCATCATTTATTCTAGATGCAAAAATATTAAGTTCTAGATTAACTGATGAACAAATAAAAATTGAAAATAAACAAGACGATGCAGATGATGACCAAATGATAGAATATTTTGATATAAAGTCCAAACCTATAAATGCCGATAATTTAAAACCAAAACCACATCTTCCTATAATAATAAATGCAAAAAAAGAACCAAAAGGAGAAAAAAGTATGCTTGAATTATCAAATAATGCATCAAAAAAAAGAGACAATTTATTTAAAAAATAAGATATGAATAAAGAAGAAAGACTGTTAATTACGAAACCTCTAAATGCACTTAGACTTAGGAATAATGAATCGGTTTGTATATCAGATCTTTACGTTGCATTCTCTCGCACAAGTATTACTTTAAGTGATTTAGAAAAAGGAGAAATACCATTTTCGCATAATGACGATGAAAATAGAAGTATAGAGGATCTTAAAGATTACCATATGCTAATATGGAACAATCTAATGCTACAATATAGTATATTAGACAAAATCGTAACAGACGAAACTGGAAAAATCCTTAAAGATATAAAACCAAACGATTTGACCGACGAACAGATTAAAAAAATTGATTTTTTATTTCAACAGAATCGTGATGCATACTATGCTTATTATTCCCCTAATTTGCAAAAAAAACCTGTAAAATCACTTGATGAAAACACAAAACTCTCAACAATAAACTCAGTAGCCGAAACACCAAGGCAAGCTGAATCGGGAACTAATCCTGAATATCAAGCATATTGTGACGCATTTGGCGACGAAAATAAAGAGCAAATATTATCTTTTGAAGAGTGGAAAAAAGAGCAAACTAGAGAATTGATGGAAAAATTGTATAATTTATCTATGACGCAAACTGATGAATTTGAACCGAAACAAAATCAATACGAACAACTTTTTGGAGACGATGAAGAGCCATCTAAAAAACCACCAACCGTGCAGCAAACTCAAGTGCAAAATGCTATAAAAGAGGTTAACAATCTTTTGCCAAAAAGGCCAAAAACAGCTAATCCAAATAAACTAACAAGCAATATAGTTTATTATAATCCAATACAACCACAACCTATTTTGCCAAATACATCTAAGCTTGATAAAAGAATAAACGAATCTGGTCCACCAAACCTTTCTGTTTTAGGTCAAAAAATACCAAATCAAAAACCTGTACCAACTATTTTAAACAGAGAACAAAAAACTTTTTTTACAGAGCGAGATTTGGCAATTCAAAGACATCAAAAATCAAAGCAAATTGCGGCAGATTTAAAAGGTGACTTAGCAAATAAAAAACCAAATAGTCAAGGTGGCTTAAAAAATATATTAAATAAAAAAAATATTGGTCTGCCCCCTGTGGCAGGCCGTCCCTCCAGCAGGTAAAAAAAATGATGTTAGTTGGTTAACAATTAAAAAATCTGTATTGAATACAAGATAATTTTAAATTAATGGCATTGGATAAAAGATCTGATTTTTTGGCAACCCAAGCTGTTAAAAAATAATATTGACATCAGCAAAAAATATTCTATTTTAGAATAAATTAAAGGGGTTATTTATGTCAGAAAATACACAAAATATCAGTCTATCATTTGTTGCCGATAGCAATAAATGTTTTTCGTTGTGGCTAAATTCAGTCCGCAAAGAAGTTTTTGATAAAGTTAAAATAGAGGTAGAAAATCATGAGGCATTCAACCAGAATGGGAAGCCAAGCGAAGATTATTTTAGTATAAATGAGGTTGCCAAGAAAATAACAGATAAAATAACAAAAAACATTATTGATAAGGTTGGTAAAAAATATGAAAATCGTATAACTAAAGATGATAGTGATCCAGTTTTTAAAACAGAAATAGCCAAAAAATTAGAGCAAGCCTGCCAAAGAAGCTTTGTTTCAGCAACATTTATTGACGATAAACACACCAACGATTTTAACGAAACAACAGGAATTTTATTTATTATAAATGATAAAAACAATAAAATCAAAATTTTAGCAGCCAACAAAACCGACGCAATGACAAGTAACGTTGACCATTTTATTGTTCCAGATATAATCATGACATCAAAGTATGCATTTAATAAGTTGTGCGACTGGGATGAACATATTCGTCAAAAAATACGTGGTAAAATTCAGCTTGATAAGAATTTAGATGATGCTAAAAAAGAAGAGAAAAAAAATCATGTTAATTGGCTTACAAAAAGTTTACAAACAAACAGGGTTGAAATAAAAAAAATGTGCGATATTTTATATAATAAGGCAAATTCTACAAAAGCCAAAACAGAACTTGAAAAATGGATAGACCCGAATACAAGAAAATTAAAAGCAAATGCACCAGAAGTTGCACAATTAAAATATGATATTTTGGCAAAGAGTGAAGTTATAATAAAGGCAGAAAAAGAATTGGAACAGATTATCAAAGAATATAACATGGATAATGGTATTATTGAAGATGGTTTTAATAACAATTTAGCCTTAGATGATCTAGCAAAAGAAAATTATGAACAATATAAAAATAGAGAACAATCAAATACACAAATATTTTTTAGAAAAAACGAAGCATCCATCGCAGAACCAAAAAACTGGGATAAATATTATCCAGATTTGCTAAAATCTGCATTTTTTGGTAGTAACAAAATAGAAGAACAAAATAAAAGATCCGAATATGCGGGCTATATGAATATTGGTTTGCGATATTTTTTTGCTGACGATAAAGAAGGCAGAGAAATGGAAAAAAATAGATTTTATGTTTTTAGCAAAAATATGCCAAAGTTAGAAAATGAAACGGATGATCAATATTATAAAAGAATTGTTGATGCAACGATGACTGGTGCAAGAAACGAGATAATTGTTGCATTGCGTGATGTAAAAACAATGAAAGAAGATACTGACAAAACAAATCAAAAATATTACTACGGCATAAATGATGATAATGCTATGAAAACAATGGATTTTTATGTGCCAAATTTAACAAACTATGCAGACGATACAAAAGAAGCAAAAGCAAAAAATGCACTTTTGAGTAAAGAAGGCATAAAACAAATGTTCCCAATGATGAATTTTTTTGGCAAAAATGCTTTTTCAGAAGGTGTTCGTGTTTATTGTGCCAAAGACATGAAACATTATAAAATTGGTGATTTTGAGGCAATAAAAACAGAAATGCAAAAGAAAACTGTGGACGATAATGTTTTAAAATTAACTGCTAATTTACCAAATTCTGAATATCTTGCAAAGCAACAAAAAATTTTAGAATATCAATCCATTTTTACACAAGAATATTTAGATTTTGTAAGGCAAGAAAATTTGAATACTGATATTCAAAAAGAACTTGAACAAAATAAATCTTTATTTGAAAATCTACCAAGATATGATCCGGCATTGGTGAAAGAGTCGGCAAAAATACAACAAAATGTAAACAACCCCATAATACTATTTGGGACCCCCACACCAGCCCCAATAGTTTGCAGCCGTGAAAATTCAAAAGATTCACAAGCATTTAATCCAGAAGCATTGCTTAACAGATTAAATAGTGCAAACAGTGCAAACATAAGACCGCAAAATAACAGCGGACTACTACAAATATTACCAAACAGACAAAATTATGCTGTAACAAAATCAAATCCACCATCTCGACCAACATCGTCTACGGCTCCAGCAGGATTCGAATCAAAATTATCTACATCTAGAACAAACAGCGGAGGACAATCTATAAAAGGCAGTGGAGTATCGTTAAATGGAGAACGACCACCAAGTTCTGTGCCAAAATTACCACCAATAAATAACGGAACGCAATCTAGAACAAACAGCGGAGTATTGGTAAATGGAGAACGACCACCAAGTTCTGTGCCAAAATTACCGCCAATCTAATATTAATTTTTATGTTATGAAAGAAGAAGAAGAAAAAAAGAGAAAGATAATAATTGATACGATTGTAGTAATAATAAATGATGCACAATCAAACGATATTAAAGTAAAAAATATTGAAAATTTTTTTTTTAAAATACTTGACTGCCATGATAAGATTAAAGATTGCCCAGAAGATCCAACAGATAGCGACGCGGAGCTAACTTTAAAAAGAGCAAAAGCAGGCTGGGATATTTTACTTCCATGCTATAATTCTATATCATTGTTGAGTAAAAACAAATTATCAATTGATAAAATTGAAAAGAAATTTAGTAATAAATGGATTCCTTTTTCTGTAGAACTTGGTAGTAAAAAATTTGAATATGAAAAAATTAGATTACCAACAATACAAGAAGAAAAAGAAATACTGCCCCCGATTAAAGGGTCGCCACCTAGCTCACGATCAAATTCTGCTACGACCTTCGGAAAAAAAGAAGGCTTAACCACTAAGCTAAAATTACCCCCCATACACCCAAAATGATAAGCAGACAAAAATATCAATCGAGCAATTGTATCCAAACAGCAAACACCCTTGGGAAAGATAAAATGATAATAAAATTATAATTATGTGCTAGGTTTGGATAAATATGCAAGCAATAGATTGAAAAAATCCTTTAGAGTTATCGAGGATAATTATTTATTTTTTGAAACCAGCCAAATTGTTAAACATGACAAAATAAATGCAGGCAATAATTCATATGGAAATATCGGAACAAATGCAAAGAATATCGACCCAAAACCTCCAGAAACAATACCAGCGATTGCGGCATTTTTAGTAATTTTTGTTGAATAAAGTGAAAACAAAATAACAGGCCCCAAAGATGCACCAAGCCCAGACCAAGCATGCGCAACCAACATTAAAATGCTGCTATTACTATCTGTTGCAATATATAATGCAATTATCGTAACAATAGCTATACTTATTCTACTAGCTAAAATAAGCTGTTTTTGTGTTGCATTTTTCTTTATAAAACCTTTATAAAAATCTTCAACCAGCAAACTTGAACATATAATTAGCTGCCCATTGATTGTGCTCATAATTGCAGCTAAAATTGCCGTCAAAATAAGACCAAAAAATATGGGATGAACTAATAAAAACGATGAAACAATCAAAATATTTTCGATAATATTTAATTCTTTATCAATAAAAAATATTCCACCAAAAATACCGACCATAACAGCACCAAACATAGCAAGCGACATCCAAGATGTGCAAATAAATCTAGATAAAGGTAATCCTTTTGGATCTTTTATTGCCATATATTTTGATATAATATGTGGTTGCCCAAAATATCCTAATCCCCATGCCAAAGATGTTAAAATTCCCATAAAAGTTGTATTAAAAAACGGATTTAAATAACCTTCTTTTAATTGCAATAAATGAACAACATCAACACTTTTTGACATATCAAAATACATCATAATTGGCACAACAACAATTGCTATAAGCATTAAAGCTCCTTGCAATAAATCTGCCCAACTAATAGCCATAAAACCACCAATACAAGCATATCCAATAATAACAAGGCTACTTATCAACAAAGCATTTATATACCCTAAATCAAATATTCCTACAAATAATTTAGCTCCACCAACTAAACACGAAGCTATATAAACAGTAAAAAATACAACAATCATAACAGAGCAAACAATCCGTAAAATCCCAGAATCATCTTTAAAGCGACGCTCCAAAAACATAGGAATTGTCAAGGCATCATCAAGTTTTTCTGTTTCAACCCGCAATTTAACAGCCACAAATTTCCAACTACACCATGACCCAGCAATAAGCCCGATCACAATCCAAATTTGATTCATTCCATGCAAATAAAACGCCGCAGGCAACCCCATCATAAGCCAGCTACTCATATCCGATGCACCAGCATTCATTGCACATAGTAATGGACTTAAACTTCTGCCCCCCATTACATAATCAGAAAAAGTTTTTATTTTTAAATGCGACCTGATAGCAAATATTAATAACACAGAAAAATATGCCAAAAACACCCCCATTACATAAAAATTTTGCATAATATTAATATATAAAATTATGTATTAATACAGGGTTGTAGTTTTTTAAATGCAATGTTTTTGATTGCTTTTAATTTTATAGGCAATATTTTATTACTATAAAATTAATTTATACAAAATTATGGATCTTTTTATCAATATTACCTTTGGTGTATTGGCGGTTGCTTTTGTTGTAATTTTTTGTTTATTTTTGTATACTGATTGGAAAAAAAATCAACCAACAAACAGGGTAGAATATTTAAAATATATTCAAAATGCAAAATAATAAAATAGATTTTTGGTTTAAAATTGCAACAATTTTTAGTTTTATATTGTTTGGCGTTCCAAATGAAAAACATGTAGCTGCATTAATATTAAAAATATTCTTAATTATTTTAATATTAATATGTTTTGTTAAAATTTGGTATATTAACAAAAAACCATATTTTGATATAAAGATAGATAGAAAGCAGGGCGATAGTTTGGTTTTTAATTTTTATAATAATTCTCAATATTCAGTTAATTTAAGTGAATTGATCGGTATTAATAATGAAAAATGTGCATACAAATCTCAAAAAGTTGACATTAAATGTCCTGCATATTTTAATGCCCAATTTTCATTGCATGGCGATGCCGAAACATTTAAAACAATAATATCTTTTTTATTAATTATAAAAATAATAGAAACAGATACAAAAATTATAAAAATAATTGATTTATCAAAAAAGGAAATAAAAATTTTACAACAAAAATGATTAAAGTTCTTGCAATATTATTTCTGATATACAACACAGCTTTTGCCTCACAATTTGGCACGCTCAAAAAAAACGAAGTTAATGTTCGTAATGGACCCGGAGAAGAGTATCAAATAATCCATAAATTTACAAAAGCGGGATTACCAGTTCAAATTGTTCATAAATTAGATAATTGGTATTTAATTAAAGATTTTGAAGATGAAACAGGGTGGGTTAGAGTAAACGCTGTATCATTTGGCATAAAAAATGGAATGGTCTTAGAAAATAATACTGCTGTATGTAGATTGCCAGTAAGTGGCACAGAAAAATGCAATACAATTGCAATTTTAAAACAAGAAGTTATAGTCAGTATAAAAGCTTGTGGAGAAAAATGGTGCAGAATTATAATAGATAAATCAACCACAGGATGGATTGAGAAAAATAAAATCTGGGGTGTTTAATTTTTATAAGGCACAATTTTATTTACACCATAAAAACTATATGGCACAAAATGATCTACAAAATTTGTTTTATTTTCTAAATTTTTAGTAACATAATTTATTAAATATTCAATTTGTTTATTTGTTCCGTTAATTTTAACATCATTTATTGCAAAATTAATATATTTTATAATTTCGATAGAACCATCTAAATGACCATTTTTTGCAACTTCTATTTTTAATTTTAAAAGAGAATAAATTATTTTTTTTCTGATTTCTATCTCTTCAATTTTTTGATTATCTTTTAATTTATTAAAATTATCAATTCTCCATTCTTCGGCAATAATATTTAATAGATTTTTATTGTTTGTATTATAACCAAGTTCATCTAGTAGTTGCTGTAAAAGTTTGGTTTTTTTGACCAACTCTTGTATAATAGGCAAAGTTATTGGAATTTCTGTTGCCTCTAAAAAACGCAAATCTGCATATGAAACCTGAATTGCTGCAACCGTTAATAAATAATGCATAGAAATATCTTGTTTTTGTATTGCAGTTTTTATAATATTCTTAAATTCATCAAAATTTTCTGGCATTTCAATAGCAATCGGAGCAATCCCAAGATTTAAAAAACAAGCATAAAACTGAATAGCTCTAGAATTTTGTATAAAATCTAAAAATGCTATTTTTGCTCCATCTCTCGATCCACCAAAATCGTTCAAAATAGATACCCCAAAAGTTGTTAATTCGGTTTTTGTAGAAATCAAATCATTAAAATCTTGTTCGTATTGTTTGAAAAAATCTTTACGAGCATTGTTTGCAATATCGCTAACTTTTTTTAGTACCTCGCAATTAAAAGAATATTTATCGTTGCCATTTGCTCTTATTTTGCTGTAATTTCTAAGCAAATCAACCACAGATCTATCTGCAATACCTTCAAACGAAATTCCTCCACCTTGCAAAGTTTGATTATAGCATTTTAAATTGGATCCAGCAAAGACTGTCATAATCTTATGTCTCAAACGAGATATTTGCAATTGTCCTCCTGTTCTAAAAATTGTTGTACCGGAACCAAGAAAAAGCTTAGCTTTTTTAATATTTGACATAAAATTAAAAAGAGTATATTGGGCCGAAAAAAACCCACCACTTTTTGTCATATCACTGCCTGCCAACATCACTTCTTTATCTGAATCTAGATATTTTTCTATTATGGAATAATTATCAATAAAATATTGCACAGATTTCGAGTCTTCAACAAGCGGTATAATGCGAGGTAAAATTGCTTTTTCACCATTAATTTCTTTGTAATATTGTTCTAAAATTTTAATTTGCTCGGATGACACGGTATTTGCAATAATTATAGCAACATTTTCATGATTTTTTACCGCTAAATCTATTGTTTTTAATATATTATTATCAATCATACTTTTATTTATAAGCAATGTTCCGTTTAATCTAAAATGCCTATTTTGTGACAAATCTAAACCATATTCTTTGATAAAATTAAAAAATTGTTTTGCCTGTTTATTAGTGGACAAAATTGTCAAAATTCTTTGTAAAATTTTATCAAAAGGATCGTTTTGATAAATATTTTCTACTTTGATAAAAAATTCATCAACATTAATTTTATTTGCTTTAAATTCTTCAATAAAAAGCTTAATAATTGCGGCTCTATCCTGTAATTTATTAAGCTCTATTGCTACATTTCTATATATCTCAAAATCTATCCCATTTTCTCTTATCTCACCCAGAACAATCTCACCAGCCCTAATTCGTGCATCTTCTATTGAATAAATCGCATCATGAAATTTATAACGACCTCTATCAAAATCGGTTCCAATCCAAGAATTTATTTTAAATTTTCGCCTTGTATTCAACAAATTCATTTGTAAAATAGCCTTATAAACTCTACCTAAAGAATTTCTATTATAATAATCAATTTCCTTGTATACATCGTTAATAAACGTATCAACAATTGGCCTAGAAAGTGTTGGGTGTGATGTGATTGAAAATTCTGTTATATAATCAAGGGCATTATTGTGCGTAAAAATATTTTTGATAAAGTTTATCATTTTTTATTAATCATTAATAGTTGGTAACGGATATGACATTAAATCTCCAAATCCACTAATTTCGGATAATGCCTTATCTAAAATAGAAATAGATTTTCTATCTAAGCTTGCAATTGTGTTTTTATTTTGCTTACTTTGATCAAAAATGTTATTAAAAATAGTAAAATAAAGACCATGCTCTACAACTTTTATATCATTTGTTTTTAAAAAATGATCATATTCAAGAATCATATCATTAGTTTTTTCATCTTTTATCATTTTACGAGATAGTACTTTTTTAACGCTATAATCCATAATTTCCTTCATATGTTTATCCCGCTCTGTGCGACTAGACATACCAAAAACAACGCTAATAATATTGTGATCATTATATTTAAAAGAACAAGCAAGATTACGACCAGCAATATCTGTAAAGCCAGTTTTTACGCCATCCATTCCTTTAAAGTAGGGCAATAATTTATTGCTATTGCTATATATTTTACCACGCTGAGCTAATAATTCTATACTAAAAATTGTATAATATTGCGGAAAATCTTGTCGCAACATTTGTATTAAATTTATAATATCTTTTGGGGTAGAATAATTTATACTATCTGGCATTCCAGTTGCGTTTCCATATTGCGTATTATTTAGCCCTAATTGTTTTGCTTTTTTGTTCATTAAATACACAAAATCTTCAACATTTCCAGCTATTTCTTCTGCAAGTGTAACGGCTGCATCATTGGCAGAAAATATTGCAGCAGATAAAATCATTTCTTTAATGGAGTATTTTTTACCTTCAATTAAATTAATTGATATTGGTAGCTGTTTTGCAGCCGTGTTCGATATAATAACCTTATCATTAATCGACATTCTACCATCTTGTAATGCTTCAAAAGCTAAATAAAGAGTCATTAATTTTGTTATAGACGCTAAATGTACTTTTTTATCAGGATTTTGTGAGTATAAAACCTCGCCATCTTTGGTATTAATTGCCATTGCGGCATAATTTTCATATCTTGCATTTGCTATATTAATACTTAGCAAAAAGATGATGAAAAACCTTAGCATAATCATAAGTTTTACGATTAATGGTCGGAGTGGAGGGATTCGAACCCCCGACCCTCTGGACCCAAACCAGATGCGCTAGCCAGGCTACGCTACACTCCGAACTATTCTAGTTAATAAATCATTTATTTAAATTGCAACAGAAAGTTAAAAAATTAAAAATCAATAAATCTCGCAGGATTAATTGGTTTAGATTTTATATTATTATCGATTATATTGTGGCTATATAGCGAAATATCCTTAGAAATTAAATCACGATAAAATATATTATTTTTTGGCTCAGCAAAAATATATAAATATTTTTCAAATGTAGATAGCCAGCTAATTTGTGCAACATTAACGCCAAAATGTACAATAAATTTAGAAACATTTAAAAAGCTATAATATTTTGAAAAAGATTTTGCTTTTGATATATCAAAAATATAACAATTTACTGCATAAAATTCTTTTTTTATATACTCAAAAATGTTATTATTTTTTATATTCATAGCAACAAAAACAAAGCTATCATTTTTTTTTGCAAAGTCTATAACACTATTACAAAATATTTTTGCATTCTTTTCACTGATAACAATTTTATTATCAATATCTCCAATTATTGTAAAAATAATAGACTGAGCAATGGAATTTACAACATTATCATCTATCGAAAAATCATGGTCAATTCCTTCAAATTTTGGCAAACATAATACCCCAGAATAAAATATTGTTTTTGGTATATATTTTTGTAAAACACTATTTATATTTGATGTCAATATTGTATCAGAAAAAGCACACCCAGAGCCATCAAGTGATAAATATATTAATTTAGCATTTTTATAGATATTTTGTTGTAAATATTTTGCATATTTACCATAATTATGTTTATCTATAACAATATATTTAACATCATTATCTTCTTTTAATTTTGAAAAATACTTTGCTAACAGTAAATTTCTTGGTTTTATATGTATAATTTGGCAATCTAGCTGCCTGATAACAGACACCAATTGTTGTTTTTTTTCTATTTTATCATAAGATAATACTACTGTTTTATTGCAATGCATTAAATTAATCAACTTATATTAGATATATAGGATATATCTAGCTAATAATAATTAATATAAAATACAATAAAAACTTTATATTTTAATATAAATTATTTTTTTTATCTGTTTTGCTTCCATACGAATAATTCTCAAAAAGTATGATATTACCAATTGGTAAATTAAATTATTTGCGATATGCAGGCCGTAAAAAATAATTCCACACCTTTCTCAGATCTTTTTGCTAAATCAACAGATATAACACCTGATTTACAAACTGAACCCAGGAATATTTCAAGTCAAATCTCTGGAAGTTCTGGACAAAAAGGTGGTGAAGCAATGGAATCATTCCATGATCATCATGGTTTGGCCGAAGTATCTTTATTGAGAGCGGTTATTTTGCAGGCAATTGTAGACACAATGAGTAACTCAAAAAGAACCGAAGAAAAGGTTGCCAAAAGCGATGCATCAAATTGGTTTGATATAAAAAATAAAGATTTTCAATTTATATGCGAATTATCTGGATGGAGCCCAGATTGGGTTTTAGAATCAACAAAAAAAGCATTAGAAAAACCAGAAAAATGGAGACGAAATCATGGCAGATATGGCGCCATAACTGATTCTGGTTTGAATAAATAATTTTAATATTATTTTTAATTAAAAATAACTATCTTTTTAAAAATAAAGATATTTATTAACTGTGATTGAAAATATAAAATATAAAAAAATGTTTAAAATAATTAAAAAAGAAATAGAGTTTGGTGGTAAAAAATTATCGATAGAGACTGGTAAAATAGCAAGACAAGCAGATGCGTCTGTCGTTGTAACATATGGTGATACTGTTATTTTATGTGCATTGGTTTATGGTGATGAACCTAGCTCAATGGGTTTTTTTCCTTTGAGTGTAAACTATATTGAGAAAAAAACTTCTGTTGGCAGAATTCCAGGTGGATTTTTTAAAAGAGAAGGTAAATTAAGTGATAAAGAGGTTTTAACTTCTCGCGTTATAGACAGATCAATTCGCCCATTGTTTCCTGAGGGGTTTTGTAATGAAGTTCAAATAACTGCAACTCTACTATCATATGATAAAACTTCGGATACAGATATTTTGGCTTTAATTGGTTCTGCTGCTGCTTTAGCAATATCTGGTTTGCCAGTTGATTCTGTTGTTGCGGGGGTAAGAGTTGGTTTTAAAGATAATAAATTTATTGCCAACCCAACATTCGCAGAAATGGAAGGTAGCTTGCTTGATTTAACTTTTGCAGGAACTCGTGATGCTATTTTTATGGTGGAATCTGAAGCTCAGCAACTGAGCGAAGAAACTATGCTTGAGGCGCTTGATTTTGCCAGTAAAAATACAATTACTGTTATCGAAATGATTGAGCAGTTTGCAAAAGAAGTCGCAAAAGAAAAAATATCATTTATTCCGGTTGATAATTCGCATTTGAATGCTCAAATGTCTGTCTCTTTAAGTGAAAAAATTAGCTCTATTTATAAGATTACTGCAAAACAAGAGCGTTCAACTGCACTTAAAAATTTACGCAAAGAAGCTGTATCTACATTTGCTACCGAAGAATACAGCGATAAAGTGATAAAAGATGAACTTGATAAATTGGAAGCTAAAAGTGTTAGAGATTTGATTTTTACTGGTATTAGAATTGATGGTAGGGATACCAAAACTGTTCGACCAATTAATATCGAGGCAGCAATTTTACCAGCATCTTGTGTGCATGGTTCGGCATTGTTCACTCGTGGAGAAACACAAGCTTTGGTTAGTGTTACTCTTGGTTCTGCAATGGACGAACAACATTTGGATAGCATTGAAAACGAAAACAAAAAAGAAGATTTTATGCTTCATTATAATTTCCCTTCATATTCTGTTGGTGAGGTTGGCAGACTTATGGGGCCAGGTCGCAGAGAAGTTGGTCATGGTAAATTGGCATATAAAGCTATTCGCCCATTGTTGCCAGCAAAATCAGATTTTCCATATACAATTCGTGTAATTTCAGAAATTACAGAATCAAATGGTTCATCTTCTATGGCTACCGTTTGTGGTACATCTTTGGCTTTAATGAGCACAGGTGTTCCAATGGCAAAACATGTTGCTGGTGTTGCAATGGGTCTTATAAAAGAAGGTGATAAATATGCTATTTTGACAGATATTATGGGCGATGAAGATCATCTTGGTGATATGGATTTTAAAGTTGCAGGAACTCGTGACGGAATTACCGCTTTACAAATGGATATTAAAATTCAAGGTATTACATTAGAAATTATGAAAGATGCTTTAGCTCAAGCTAAAGATGGTCGTTATCATATTTTGAGTATTATGGAGTCTGCAATGCAAATTGGTGGTGAACTTAGTGAATCTGCTCCTCGTATTGAAGAAGTTAAAATTAAACCAGAAAAAATTGGCGATGTAATTGGTAAAGGTGGTGCAACAATCAAAGGAATTTGTGAAGCAACGGGTGCCAAAATAGACATTACCGAAGATGGAACTGTTAAGATTTTTGCATCAGGTAAAGTTGCATTAGAGCAAGCCGTTCAAATGGTAAAAGATATTGTTACCGAGGTTACTTTTGGTCAAGTTTATACTGGAAAAGTTGCAAAAATTATGCAATTTGGTGCAATAGTCAGCTTATTTGGCAATCATAGTGGAATGGTGCATATTAGTGAAATTTCAAATGAGAGAGTTGAAAAAGTCGAAGACTATTTGAAAGAAGGTCAAGAAGTTGAAGTTTTAGCTCTTGGAATGGATGAAAAACGCCGTCTTAAACTTTCAATCAAAAAAGCTAAAAAATCCGATGAAGTAAAAGTTGAAAAAACTGTAGAAACTAACGATAGTCCTGATATTGTTGATTTTGATACATTTGTTTCAGAAAAACCTAAAATGTCTGCAGAAAAAGCCGCTATAATGGCTGAACCTTTGGATATTTCTTCACTTGGATCTTTTGGTGATTTAGCTAGAAATCTTGATAACAAATAGTTTGTATGGATTTAAGAAATGCCGTTAATGATATTTTGTTTTATATTGGTGAAGATGCCAATAGAAAAGAATTATCAAGCACGGCTGACTGCTTCAAAGAGACTATCGATGTGATGCTGTGTGGATATAAGATTGATGTTGATAAAATTTTTAACAATATAATGCCCAGCAATGGATATAATGATGCTATCATAATTAAAGATATAGATATGCTTTCAATGTGTGAGCACCATTTATTGCCATCTTTTGGAACAGTTGATATATCATATGTGCCATCTGATAAAATAGCTGGCATTGGAGATTTTATTAAACTCGTTAATGCCTTATCCCGCAGACTGCAAATTCAGGAGCGTTTAACTTTTCAAATAGGAGAAGCTATTAATAAGTATTTATCTCCAAAAGGAGTATCTATTTGTATAAAAGCTAAGCATTTTTGTATGAAAATACAAAATGATAGCCATGCTAGTGAATTTATTACTAACTATTCTAGCGGTATATTAAAAAATATTTAACCATTATTTTGTACAATATTTGCTTGTTTGTACCATTTTTCTCGTTCTTTTATGATTGCCTCTATTTTATCAACAGGATTATCATCATTCAAAATTGGAACAATATTGGGTCTATTTATACAATCTGATTGTTTTAATCTACTATATAATTCTTGTGATGAAACTTTTAAATAAACTGTGATTGTGTTTTTTTTTAATAAATCAAATGTTTGTTTTCTTGTAAAAGCGGCGCCCCCAGTGCTTATGATGCATTTTTTATTAATCAAATTTGCTATCACTTCTCGTTCGTAATCTATAAAATAATTTTCTCCAAATTTAGTAAAAATATCAGTAATTGACATTTTATGGCAATCTATAATAATTTGATCGGTATCAAAAAAATCTAATTGTTTTAATTTTGCCATTTCTCTTCCAACAGTTGTTTTTCCGCAACACATAAAACCAACAAATGCAATTGGTTTATTTATCATTTAAAAAATATTTTATCTGGAATTCTTATATCTATGTATGTCATTGCATTTTCTTTGACAAACAAATTAACCCTTTCGTCAATATGAAGCACCATATTCATTTGATTTTTCCAATCTTTTGCTGGTAATTTTATAGTTAAATTATTTTTAAAACGAATGTTCCAGCGACGATCAGAAACCATTGTAAAACCATAAACATATTCATCTATTTTTTTATCTTTTAAATATTTATAAATTGGAATAACTTTCTCCGGATGATCGCTATCTTCGATGATAGGTAAATGATCAAATTTATTAGATAAAATATAGCTAATTGTATTGCCGTTTTCATCTAATAATAAAATTTTGCCATCATTTATTTTATTTTTTATCACAGCCAAAATAGATCTTTCTTTAATATTTATTATAATTTTATTTTGCCATAAAATACGCCTAATCAGTGCCGATTCTATAATTGGAATATTTAAAATTTGATTATGAATATCTGAAATAGAGCTACGCATTATCAATTTATCATTTATATCCAATGTGTACATTGCTGAGACAATATCTTGTTTATCAACATATTTTAATCCTTTGATTTCAACAGAATCTATATTTTTATTGCACCAATTGCCAAACGAATTATTAAAATAGCTAAATTGACGATAAAGAGATTGATATGATATTTTTGTTTCCGATAAAAATCCATTAATTGGATTTCGATAATGGTATGTTAGTAGAATAAGAAGAACCAAAGTTATAACATTTACAATGCGTTTTAAGACCATTTTATATATTCTGGCCTGACGCTTTATTTTAATTAAATCGTTATCGGCTATTTTTGTATTTATATTTTTTTTAATACGCATTATATTTTGCATTTAAAACTAAATTTTCAAATAAATCGTTTATGTTTAATTTATTATGATTATAAATATTTGCAACCATAGATTTTTTACCAAGACCAGGATGTGTATTGATTTCTAGTGCTGCTATTTTATCATTATTTACCCTAAAATCTATTCTAGCCAAAGCATTAGCATTGATTTTGTTATTAATCAATAAAGAGTATTCATATAATTTATTTAATATTTTATCATCAATACATGGGGCAGGTCTGTCGCAAATATCTACATATTTATCGCTATAACTAATTATATTTTCTGTGCCATTTGATACCAATTCTGTTGCACCAATTATTGTTTTGTTATAAACTAAAACTGCAAATTCTCTACCAGGAATAAATTCTTCCAATAAAAACTCGTCATCGCCTGATAAATCATTTTCGATAATTTTTAAGCCCCGCTTTTCACCGGCCCTAATACAAAGACCAAGTGTTGAGCCATTACAATTTGGCTTAATTATATAATCTTTTTTTGTTAAATCGTTTTGCAAATATTCGCCTGATAAAATATCATAACGATTCAATAAAACACCATTCGCAACAGGAACTCCAACAGATTCCATCAAGGATTTTGTATAATTTTTATTGAACCCAATGCTTGATACAAAATGATTGTCGTGTGTATATTTTATTTTCATAATATCTAGCAAACCTTGTAATCTGCCATCTTCTCCAAATTTTCCGTGCATTGCGTTGAACACAACATCTGGTTTTATTTTTAACAAATCTGCATATATTGTGTTGCTATCAAATTGCAATTCTAACACATTAAATCCTTGTTTTGTAAATATTTCTACTGCATGCTCTTTTGTCATTTTAGATGGAACACCCTCTCCGCTGAATTGGTCAAATAATACTAAAATTTTCATACAAATACATACAAATAAAAAACTACTATACCAATCTGTTAGCATAGAAAATATTTTACAAGATTTTTTATATAAAATAAATTTAACAAATATTTAATAACTTAATGCTTTTAACCTATTATAATGGCTTGTTTTTATAGCTTTTTTTAAGCCTAAATTTTCATTAAAATTGCTCCCCATGTCATTCCGGCACCAACAGATTCCATAATGATTAAATCGCCAGTTTTTATATTGTTTTGCTTTATCATTTCGCATAAAGCAAGCGGAATAGAGGCAGATGAAGTATTTCCGTGAATCTTAACTGTGGACGCAAATTTTTCTTCTCCACAGCCTATATTTTTTGCAACACTTGATAAAATTCTAGCATTTGCTTGATGCGGAACTACCATTTTTATATCATTAATTGATAAATTATTGCGTTCTAAGATTTTTTTAATCATGTTGGTCATATTGGTAACAGCACATTTAAATACTTCTTTACCGTTCATTATTATTTTATTTTTATCTGTCGTTGTTGATAAAATATCTTTTAAAGATCCATCAGAAAAACAAATAGAATCTATAATTCCATCATTTTCTTCGCCATTTTCGGCAATAATCAATGCCGCACCTGCACCATCACCAAATAAAACACAAGTGTTTCTATCTGTCCAGTCAACAATGCTTGACATTTTATCGCTACCAATAATTAATGCCATTTTATGAGAACCGCTTTTGATAAATTTATCAGCAATTGTAAGGCCATAAACAAATCCACTGCATGCCTCTTGAATTGTAAAGCACATAGCATTGTTGGCACATATTGCGTTTTGAACTAAGCAGGCAACCGACGGAAATGCAGAAATTGGGGTTGTTGTGCTTGTTATAATTAAATCTATATCTTGTGGGTTTATATTGTGTTTTTGCAATAATATTTTAGCAACTTCAATTGCCATATCAACAGAACTTTCATTTTCTGCCGCGATATGCCTTTGAGAAATTCCAGTTCTTTGCACAATCCACTCATCGCTTGTTTCTACGATATTGGATAGATCGTTATTTGTAAGTATTTTGCTGGGTAAAAACGAAGCACAGCCTACAAATTTAGAAACAATATTCATACACAAAAAAATTATGTATTAAGCATCAGATTCTATCGTCATTTTTCTTTTACGAACCTTTCTTTTTGAAGATTCCTCTGCTTTTAAACGCAATTTTTTTGGAGTCTTCTCGTGATATCTTTTTGCACGAAAAATTTTTAAAACACCTTCTCTTTGCACTTTTTTTCTCAACACCATTAAGGCTTGATCTACTTCGTCATTATGAACTACAACTGTCGTCAAAATATAAAAAAATTAACTATTTATAATAAACGATTTACACCAAAAATATAAAATACAAGTAAAATTATTATTTAATTTGCATAATTATTCCTTTTAAGATTTTTTGATATTGGGCATGAATTTTGATTGGTGTAATAAAATAAAAAAATATTATTACCGCAGTCATTAAAAACATACAGACTTGATGACACCTTTGTTGGTTATGAATGGCAGCAAGCCTAATACAACTTATTATAGCCTTCCTTAGAGTCCGAGCCTCTTTGTTTTTGCTGATATTTAACGCCATTAGAATTAACAAGATTCTTTAATTTCTGAATCCAAGATTTTTGCTTTTTATTGTCAACCATAAGCGGTTCTGTATCTCTATTAATATCGGAAAAATTAAGTTCTTTTGGGATTGTCGCATAAGGTGCTTCCTCCTCTTTAGATTTTGGGTTTAAAAAATCATAATTATTTATATAGTTAATAATATTAACATCATTACTTTTTTGTGCCAAAGATATCAATTCTTTTTGCTGTTTTTTAGTTATTTTTTCTGTGCTTTCTAACTTGCATATGTAATTAACAATATGCAAATCTTTTATTGAAATTGCCTTTTGAAGCAAGTCTAACTTTTCATCTTTAGTTATTTTTTCTGTGCTTGATGACTTACATGCCTTAGAAACAATATTAGAATCTTTTGTTGAAATTGCCACTGAAAGTTTATCATATAAAGTCATATAAATATCAATTTAAATTATTATCATATATATGATATATATTAATATTATTAATTATGCAACAAATTAAATTAAATTAATTTTTTATCTTGCCAATGTTGTATAATTAAAAATTAGTTAAATATATTAAAAAATAAATTGTATTTTAGAAAAAATGATTTTTAATTGTTGTGAGTAAATATTTATTATAAAAGGTATGTCTAACAAAAACATAGAAGGAGAATTTGTAAAAGTAACAGAACAAGAGGTGCTATCGTTTCATGCGGCAGACAAAAAAGGTAAAATACATATAGGTTTAAACAAGCAATTAAATAACAAAAGAGATTTATCAATTGCATATTCTCCGGGGGTTGCATATCCTTGTTTGGCGATTCAAAAAGATAAAGATTTAGCATATGAATATACTTCGAAAGGTAATTTTGTTGCTGTAATTTCTAACGGAACGGCAGTTTTAGGTTTGGGTAATTTGGGTAGCATGGCATCAAAACCTGTTATGGAAGGTAAAAGTGTATTATTTAAAAAATTTGCCGATATAGATTCAGTTGATATTGAAGTTGATTCTGTGAATACCGAAGATATAATAAAAACCGTTAGAAATATTGGTGAAACATGGGGTGGAATTAACTTAGAAGATATAGCATCACCAGAATGTTTTATTATTGAAAGAGAATTAAAAAAACAATTAGATATTCCAGTTTTTCATGACGATCAACATGGAACGGCTATAATTGCTTTGGCTGGTTTGGTTAATGCTTGCGAAATTACTGGACGAAAAATTGAAGATATAAAAGTTGTGGTAAATGGGGCAGGTGCTGCTGGTCTTTCGTGTATTAGCTTGATGAAACTTTATGGTGTAAAAGCGGATAATATTTTGGCTTGCGACAGAAAAGGAGTTGTTTATGCAGGCAGAACAGAAGATATGAATGAATGGAAAGAAACCGTTGCTGTTAAAACAGAAAAAAGAACTTTGACCGAAGCTTTAAAAGATGCAGATGTTGTGTTTGGATTGTCGGCAAAAGGTGCTATCACAAAAGAAATGATTAAAGGAATGGCACCAAGCCCAATTATTTTTGCACTTGCAAATCCAGATCCAGAAATTACACCAGAGGATGCAAAAGAAGCTAGACCAGATTGTATTATTGCAACTGGCAGAAGCGATCATGCTAATCAAATTAATAATGTTATTTGTTTTCCTTATATTTTTAGAGGAGCATTGGATGTTAGGGCTTCTAAAATAACAGACCATATGAAATTAGCCGCATCTAAGGCTATTGCAGAACTAACAAAAGAACCTGTTCCTGATGAAATTAAAGCCGCTTATGTTGGAATGGATTTAAATTTTGGACCAGAATATATAATTCCAACCCCTTTTGATTATAGGTTGATAGGTAAGGTTTCTGTGGCGGTTGCAAAAGCTGCAATTGAAGAAGGAGTTGCAAGACATATAATAACAGATTGGAAAGGGTACGAAAGCTCGCTTATGGCACGAATAAACCAAAATAGTCATTTGACAAATTTGTTATTTGATAAAATTGATCAAAAACAAAAAACAATCTGTTTTGTAGACGGAGAAGAATCAAGGGCAATAAATGCTGCTATTCTATGGCGTGACAACAAAAAAGGTACTGCGGTATTGATTGGAAGAGAAGAAAAAATTAATAATTATTGCAAGGAATATAATATTAAATCTTTAGAGGGGGTTAAAATTATAAACGCCAGCACTGAGCAAAAAAATCTAGAAAAATACATCGATTGTTTATATGAAAAACAGCAACGCAATGGTTTAACATATAAAGAATGTGAAAGTTTGGTAAAAACAGATGCTAATATTTTTGCATCATTATTGCTTGAATTTAACGAGGTTGACGGCATTATTACTGGTCTTAAAAAAAATGCACAAACGATAATAAATAGCGTTGAAAGAGTAATTTTTGGTAGCGAAGATGCGATTGGGGTATCTGTTGTTTTGACAAAAAACAAACTGTTGTTTATTGGTAACACAGCTGTTCATACATCAAAAAATAACGATGAAGATGAAAATATGATTTTAGAATCAACATTTGAAATAACGGATTTTGTCAAAAAATTTGGTATAACACCAAGGGTTGCATTTATTGCACCATCAAATTTTGGATCGCAAAATAGTGTTATAACAGATAACATAAAAGATGCAATCGATATGCTTGATGAGTGCGAAGATTTAGATATAGATTTTGAATACGACGGTGAAATGACGCCATCAATGGCACTTGATTTTGCAATGTTGCAACAAAAATATCCATTTACAACATTGACCGCAGAACCAAATATACTTATTATGCCAAATGCC
This sequence comes from Rickettsia typhi, assembly GCA_945876965.1. Lineage (GTDB taxonomy): Bacteria > Pseudomonadota > Alphaproteobacteria > Rickettsiales > Deianiraeaceae > CAMCQG01. The sequence goes on along the minus strand of CAMCQG010000002.1, from coordinate 17,827 downwards.
GATTTTGGAAATATTATAGTTGATACAATTAAAAGTATTGATAAATCTGCAACAATTATTGGATCAATTTTGCTTGGAATGGAAAAATCTGTGCAAATTTGTAACCATGAATCAACAGCAAATGATTTGTTTAATTTGGCTGTTGTTGCAACAATCAATAATTAAAATAATTTATATAAAAATATTGATTTGCTGCACAGATTAGTCAGATATTTTTGTTTTTAATTGCAGCATTCTATAATATCATTTATTAATATTATTTATTAATTTTATGAATTTATCTGTTACATCAAAAATTCCAGAAAAAATAGCTGAATATTTAAAAAATATATTAAAAATAGAAAATGTATTTATTAATCCAATTACCGTAACTCAGCAATCATCTAATTCTAATCTGGTTAATGTTTTATTAAAAGATGGAACAATGCAGGAAATAAATGGTTTAACTTTGGAGCAAATTTATACTTATATAAAAACTAACGGCGAAAAAATTGATACCCAGGAAAAGATTTATAGATATGGTATAAATATTGCATATTCAGAAACTAATCCAGGCCATGCTTCGGTATCATATAACAATGGCGTTAATGGCACCCATAATCAGTTCACAAATAGGCTTGATTATTATCCGGCACCTAAAAATAAGTATGATGCCATAAAAACATTTGTTGGTACAGTTCCAGGTAAAGCTAGTATATCTGAGCAATCATCTAGTTCATCATCACATATTGATACAACATTGTTTGCAATCAACGAGACACAACAGAATGAACTTATTAAGCTTGTCAATAACGCAACGAATAATCCACAAGTATATCATATATTAGATATGAATTGCTTGGAAAGCCAGCAAGGTCTATTTACCGCAATTGGCTTTCGTGGTAGTATTATTGATTATATCACGATTAACAATGAGCTTCCAAGCAACATATTGTCATTATCGAAGCATCTGGATAGAAGAGCAAATTGTGCGTATAGCCTAGTACTGAATTTTATGACAAATACCAATATAAAAAAACCATTGAACATGTTTGATAGATGCTATTACAAACCTCAAAAGATAAATGTTGAATCGGGTTCGGATTGTTACGAAAAAAAAGCATTAACACTGATAGATGATTTGAACAAAAAACAGTTACCTTTACTTCCTTGTGTTACAACCTTTGGAGTCCGTGCCGTTAAAACTGCATTTCGGCGTCCTGATGACCCCAACAGATACGCCGGTAATGATAAAATACCAAAGCATATTGGCGAACCATTATCTAAAGCTATAGGTTGTTTTAGTAGCTGTTATTATCTTTTTCAGGGCGTAGTACCTGCTTTGATGTATGAGGGTATAGATCGTTTTATAGCACCAAACCCTGCTTTTAATAAAGAAAAAAATAATAAGATGCCACCACCTTCTGCTGGATCCATTGTATGCTGCGGGCACAGTAGCCAGTATGTGTGTAGGTGGTTTAGGTGGAGAATATGTTGGTAACAAAATAAATGATTTTTTGTACCCCAAAGATACTGATTCCATGCATAATGAATCTGCCAAAACGGAGCAACCTAAGCCTGTGCAACCTGAAAAATCTGAATTCATGAAATATGAAGAAGATAATAATGTGTTTTTTGTTGATGGCCCACCTAACAATAATATAAAATCTCATTATACTGTTTTTAAAAGAAACAATAATCCCAGAGGACATACTTGGTAATATTGTAGTTTTATTAGTGTTTCTGCCTTTGGTTGCTACAAGATAATTTTTTATTAGCAATAAACTGGTGGGCGATGACGGGCTCGAACCGCCGACCGCCTCGGTGTAAACGAGATGCTCTACCAACTGAGCTAATCGCCCCAACAGTTAATTATATTGAATAAATACATTTTTAATTGTCAACTATTAAAAAAATATTGACTATTATAAAATTAATTATGAATGATTGAATATATTTTACATATAAAATCATTAATAATTAATTTTATGTATAATATCTTTTTATGCATTATAAGTTAGCAGATGAGTATAATAAAAAAACTCCGTTTTATTGGCATTGTTTTAAAGCCAAAATATACGATTAGAAAAATGTTTAAAAAAATTATTACAATATTTTTAGGTAGTGCAATAGTTGTTGTTTGGGTGTCATTGCTTGCATATTATTTGGCGTGGACAATTATTTCAAATAATACAAAAAAAGAAATAAAACAAGTATTAAAAAATGCAATAAATAACAATACGAATGATGCTATTCAGATAACTAGTTTTGATAAAATTAAAGTTAGTGGTTTTCCATTAAATATAGATGTTTCGATTGATAAAATTACATTTAAGGCAGATTTTATTGATCAAATTGATGTTCATGATGTTAAATTAAGATATTTTATATTAAATCAAGAAAAGATAGAATTAAAAGATATGGGCGATATTATTGTTGTTCCTATAAAGAATAGCAATTCTTATATTTTAAAATATAATTCTGTGCCAAAAATAATTATTACAAAAAATAAAAATGATATATTAGAAAAAATAAATTATCAAGATAGTGGGCATAGAATTATTAATGCAAAAAGCGGAAAAATTACAGATAATATTGGCAAAACATCGATTTATTATGAGCGTATTTTTGATATAATAAAAAATAAGTTTGTATATCAGGTTAATTTAGAAACGCAAATACAGTTAGATAAAGCAAACTGTAAAGACTGTGATGCAATTAATAATTTAGAAGAAATATTTATTAAATTATCTATGGGTGGAGAAGATTCAAAAGAAAATAATAAAGAGGTTAGTTCGGTTACTATAAATAATTTTTCCATTAAATCTCCAGCATTTATTATAAATGGATATGGTAGCATTTTAAATAATGATAAAAATACTTTTAAAATAACTATAAATTTAAGCCCATATCTAGAAATTATGCAGTTTATGGCAAATTATTTATTAAATAAAAAAGATTTATTTATAAGTAAAACTGATATTGGTAGATATTATCTTGCAATTGATAACAAAATTATACCAAGGCTTGTGCATAAAAAAGAAGACACTTTAAAGCTTTATATTACCAAAGATAAAGAGGGCGATATAGAAATAAATAAGGTTTCTTTGGATTATATTTTATCTGTTTTGTATACAGAAAAATATTCTTCAATTTATTAGCAGTGAAAGTTAATTTTTTTCTAAAAACATTGCATATAAATTTTTTTATTGATATAGATAATAAATTATTTAATGAGATATGAAATTTTCTATTGATATTGTTGCTGATTATGGTGGTAAAACTGGTTTTTTTGATTTAGCATTTGCTGAGGTTAAAAATAAAATTGCAACTATAATGCAGCAAAATGATTTAGATCATAGTGTGATGTCATGTTTATCTGTTAACGCATTTAATACGATAGAAACAGGTTTTATTATTGCACAATTGGGGCTAAATAGCACTTTAAAAAACCATATTATTTATCATAATACTGCACCACGCAAAGATAATAAAGAAAAACGCAAAGCTAATGATGGAGAAGGTTTAGCAATGACATTATTACCAAATGGTGTTTTAATCGTTGGGGTTTTTGCGGGGTACACATTTTCTTTTTTAAAAAATATTGCACCTGTATATCGTTTGAACTGTGAAAATATTGGTTCACAATTTCGTTCTCGTGATACATTTCCTCAGGCCATGATTGCTATTGCCAAAGAAGTTTATATAGATGGTTTAAAAGATTTATCACAATCCAAACATTGTCTTGGTTTAATCAGTAGTATTCCAGATATTCACGACAATACAATACTTTATATCGATGGATATGGTAATATTAAAACAAGTTTGCCGGCAAGCATTTTAAATGAGCAAAGAGCTATAAAAATTATTATAAACGAAACAGCTCATAATATTTATGTTAGTAAAGACGGAATATTCGGCACAGAAGATGGTAACATGGTTGTAGCAAAAGGTAGTTCAGGCTGGTTAAGTGTTGAAAATACTCGTTTTTTAGAGATATCACTAAGGGGCGGGAATGCATGTGAGGCATTTAATTATCCGAAACCTGGTGATAAAATCATTTTTACCTAAAATGCTTCATGTTCACAATATATCATTTAAAAGCAATGAAAAACAAATTTTTACCAATATTTGTTTACAATTAAAACGCAACGATATTGTTAGTATTGTTGGCGTAAATGGTAGCGGAAAAAGTGTTTTTTTAAAAATTATTTCTGGAATATTAAAACAATCTGGTGGAATTATTACGGTAGAAAAAGGCATAAAAATATCTTATATGCCACAAAAAATATTTATTTCGCCACATTTACCAATTACAGTTTTTCATTTTTTTGATTTGCGTTGTTCTAATTTAAACTACGATTTACTCGATAGATTAAATATTGATAAATCGTTTATGGATAAAAATTTACATAATGTTTCTGGTGGGCAAATGCAAAAAATATTATTCGCCGCAACAATAATGAGTAATGCTGATATTTTGATTTTAGATGAGCCGGAGCAAAATCTAGATGCGATATCGCGTCTATTACTTTATGAATTAATTATAGAGTATGCAAAAAATAAAGCAGTAATAATTGCATCACATGATCCAAATATTGTGTTTAAAAAAAGCAATAAAGTTATACATTTTGATATTTGTGGAGCCGTTCATTATGAGAACATTGATAAGCTTTATAGCCACGATATAAACGCAAAAGTTAAAGATTTATTCGAAGGATATTTTGCCTGCAAACACGGATAAAAATTCAGAATTGAAAATTATTGCTTAATTCAGTTTGTTTAATAATTGCTCAAACATAGCAATATATGAATTTAGTTTTATGTGATTAAATGTTTTGGTATCAATTATTTTTGATATATCACTATCTTCTATGATATATTTACGAGCTTTGTTGTGTTTTATAGCTAAAATTTCGCGTAATTCTATCAGTTCTTTTGCTAAATCTCTGTCTTCTAAGATAATATTATATTTGCTACAAAAAGTTTTAGTAAGACGATTTATTGCCGATTTATTTATCTGTTTTGTTTTAAATGAAATTGCCTGCGATCTATCAAATAAAACCTGAATATCAATTTTTTTTACCGCCAACTCTGCTAACATTATACTATATAAATCTATCAAATACACAACATCTAAGGAGGCATAATCAAGTTGCAACTGCGTTAGTGGGCGTTTATGCCACGCACTAAATTGCTTATCTTTATCTAGAGTTATTTTAAAATAATGTTCTACAAGTGTACCATAGCCAAGTTGTTTACCAAGCTCTAATAAATCTGCCATTATTTGGGTGTCGATAATTGATGTTATTTTAACATTAAAACGATACGAAATTGCCTCTAAATCTTGCTCAGCAGAATGAATTATTTTTATAATTGCTTTATCTAATAATATAGCTAAAAGCTCGGACCAATCAATCGTTTTAATATGAATATCAAATAAAAAAAACTTCTTGTTTTCTGTTGAAATTTGCACCAACGAAAGAAGCGGAAAATATGTATTTGTTCGTAAAAATTCTGTATCTAGTCCTATTATTTTGCTTTGACGAATTTCCTTAATAGCAAGATCAAAATCTGATTGATTTTCTACCAAAATATAGCTCACTGTTGTTTTTTAGGTAAATTTGGCATGTAAACAAAGCTAGATGTATTTAAAATTGTTGATTGCTGTAAAATTCCATATTCATTATAAACCGCACTTACGCCATTATTAGAAACTCTTATAAATGGAGTTTTGTATGAGACGGACAGCATTTTTGAAAACGCTAAATGTTGATAAGGTCCAACCGAATTACCAAACCAACCATCGTTGGTAACCTGAACAATAACATCGGCATCTTTAATTTTTTCAGCAAAAATTCTGCCAGCAAAAATTGATTCAAAGCAAATTAATGGAGCAATTTTTATGCCATCAATATCTATCAATTTATATTCTTTTCCTGCCGTTATGTCTATCATTCCCCCTGTTATTTTTTGTGTTAAAAATGGAAAGAAATTACGGGGCGGAATATATTCGCCAAAAGGAACAAGTTTTATTTTATCATAAAAATCAATTATTTCGCCTTTGCGGTTTATAAGGCTTATTCTGTTAAAAAATTGTCCTTCCTTTTTTTTAAAATAAAGAGAACCAAACAACATATATTTAATATTTTTTGGCATAACTTTCATAAGATTTTTGAATATATCTTTTTGATTTAAACCAAAATCGCTATACGCCCCAATTGCACTTTCTGGCCAAACAAGTAAAATATCTTTATGTGGTAATTCGGTGGCAATTTGAGAATCTTCTATATATTTTAACACACCGCGATCATCATTGGTGTTTTTCATTATTGTCTGAATATCAATATTTGATTGCATTCCAATAATTGGTAAATCATAAAATTCTGTTGCTTTTTTAGCATTGCTTAGGCGATTATACCCATAAAAAAATAACCCCAAATACGATAAAATAAGCAATAATATAATGATATATCTAGCTTTTTTTAAACGAAGCATTAAAAATGGAGATAATCCAAGTAAAATAGCTATAATATTGCAGCCAAAAATACCAAAAATTGAGCTAATTTGAATCAAATAATCATGCCCAGCAAAAATCATTCCAATTCCTTGCCATGGCAAACCACCAAACGGAAAATATCCTTTTATAAATTCAAATAAAATCCATCCAAGCGATATACCAAAATATGTTAACAAAACAGATGAATATTTTTTTGCTAAAAATAAATAAGGCAACATTGCAAAAGAGCACATTATTGCAAATGTTCCGCAAATAAAAATTGCTCCAAATGGAATAATCCAATAATAAATAGAATCTGTGGTTAATGCAAAAAGCATCCAATGAAAATTAGCAAAATGATAGCCAAGCAAAAACACAAACAGCCTAAAAAAACGCTGTTTTGTGTTATTTGCATTATATAAAATGTCTGCTAAAAATCCAAATGGCAACAATAAAAATACCCATACAAAAAATGGTGCCGATGCAAAAAATGTTAATAAGCCTAATAATAACGAACATAGCAATATTCGTTTTTCACTAACAGAATAAAAATTAGCAAACCAATTTTTCATATCTTAAAAAGGAATTTCATCATCCATATCAGCAGATGGCTCGTTAGATATCGCTTTTGTAGAACCAGAATCATTATCAAAAGATTCTCCTCCACTAGATTTAGAACCACCAACCATTCTGATAGTATCACCATAACCTTGAACCATAACATTTGTTGAATATTTTTCTATTCCAGCTGCATCAGTATATTTTGTAGTCTTGAGGGACCCTTCAACATATAAAGTTTGCCCTTTATGGATATATTGCTCAACAATCTTGATTAATCCTTCACTAAAAACAGTGATACGGTGCCACTCAGTTTTGCTTTGTTTGTTACCATCTTTGTCTTTCCAATTTTCTGTTGTAGCAATTGATAAATTTGCAACTTTACTTCCGCTTGGCAACATTTTAACTTCTGGTTCGTTTCCAACATTCCCTAGCAATATAACTCTGTTTACCATTGTATTTCAATATTTAAATAATAATTAAATACATAAATATAATAAAAAGTTTAAATGCAATAAAATATTTGTTATTTTAATTTTATTTTTCTTGATATATAAAATATTCTAGGCAACTAAATGTTTATATTTATTTGATCATGGTTTATTGATATGGCAACAAAAGGTATTATAATTCATCAGGCAAAAGATTTTGCTGCAATGCGTGTTGCGGGCAAATTAGCTTCTGATACACTTGATTATATTGAAGGTTTTGTAAAGCCCGGTATTTCAACATTGGCATTAAATGATTTATGCGCTGAATTTATAGCAAAAAGAGGCGGAATATCGGCACCACTTGGTTATCACGGTTTTCCAAGATCTGTTTGCACATCGGTTAACCATGTTGTTTGCCATGGAATTCCAAAAGCAGAACAAATTTTAAAAGACGGAGATATTATAGGAATCGATGTAACTCCAACAATTGATGGCTGGCATGGAGACAGTTGCAGAACTTTTATGGTTGGAGATTCGTTTGTGCAAAAAAAGAATGCAGTTGCTAAAATAGAAAAACTTGTTAAAACAACTTACAATGCAATGATGATTGGAATTGAAACTGTTAAGCCGGGTGGATATTTTAGCGATATAGGTACGGCAATCGAATCATATGTAAAATCACAAGGATTTAGTGTTGTTCGCGACTACGGTGGACACGGAACAGGTAAGACTTTCCATTCTGCACCAAGTGTTTGCCATTATAATGATCCAAGTGAACATCGCAAAATTATGTTTGAACCGGGAATGTTTTTTACTATAGAACCAATGGTTAATATTGGCAGTTGGCAGGTTATTTTATCAAAGATAGATGGATGGACAGTAACAACAAAAGATAAGACATTGTCTGCTCAATTTGAACATACAATTGGGGTAACGGAGAATGGTTATGAGATTTTTACTCTATAATATAATTATATAAATGTATTTTTAGCTTTATCTTATGCGGGGTTATTTTTTGCAAAAAATCAGCTATAAAGTAATTTTTTATTTGCTTTGCTTCGACTAAAAAGTATTTTTTATAACACTATTATAAATTATAAATATTATATCTGTTTTTGACAAGAATATTGTAATATAAAAAATAATATTAGCAATTACATAGATCCCATTGAATCTAATTTGCTCCAAAGCATATGTTTATCGCCGTCCATAACAAACATGCTTGGTTTACCAGTTAAAGAATCTTCTTTGTATGCAACAACATCAGATTGTGTTTTTCTGCCGTTCACATCAACATTCATCATTCTAACCAATATAACTTCTTTGCCATTGAATATTTTTTTTGCTCTACCAAAACGAGCTTCAGGTGAATTCTTTGATTTTATCGCGGTTTTTGCTTTTTTAGGTGCCATTTTTGATTACAATAAATATATTATTAGTAATATTCATAAAGTTGCTTTTTTAAAATGCAATAAAAAAATAAGTTAAATTTTTTTATAAGTTGCAAATAAATTATTTTAATAAATAGCTATAATGATTTATATTTTGCACAGATGAGAAAAAATTATTTATTGTTTATATTGGGGGGGGATAATTTCATTATTTTTATTCATCAATTATTCTTTGCCACACAAAAAATATAACATTCCAGTAGAAAAAATTTATGTAATCAATTTGGCAAAAGATACTGAGCGTTTAAAGGTTATATCGGATAAATTATCGTCACAAGGGTTAAAATTTGAAAGATTTAATGCTGTTATGGGTCTTGATATAAAAATGCAAGATGAGCACGGTAATATATTTTATGGTAGAGATTTAAAATCTAAAAAAGTTAGCTTTAAGATTGGAGAAAGATACAAGATATACTGCCCAAATATAACAATTAAATACGAGTATAAACCATCATTATCAAGAATTGGTGATCCACTTACAGCTGGCGAATTCGGTTGTTATTGTTCTCATTTAGAAATTATGTTAGATGTTATAAAAAATAAATATAAATCGGTGATAGTTTTAGAAGATCATGCTGATATTAAAGATGATTTTTATAGAATTATAAAAAGCATGGAATCAGAAATGCCAAGTTATAAAAAATATGATTTATTATTTTTAGGGTATGCAATATCTACTAATAAATTATTAGAAGAAAAATTAAAAATTAAAAATATACCTTTTAACAGTGTTTTGCAAAAAATTACAAGCTATAATGTTAATGTTGGATGCACACATGCAATAAATTATAGCTATATGGGGGCAGGCAGAATATTGGATAATGTAGTTGCCAACAAAGGTATTGATTTGGATATTTTTACGACCGTTAATGCTGGAAAATTATCATCATATAAGCTTAAAAATGTAAACATAAAACAGAGAGATAATGTTGTATCTTCTATTGACTCAATGGGTGATAGAAAGTGAATATTATAAATTATTTTTAATTTATGTCAATATACTTGACAATAAAAAAAAGTGTTTTTATTTATGTATTAAAATTTATTGTTATGCAATTATGAAATTTACAATATCAAAGGATTTAATACAAAAAACCATGCAACATGTTGGTTCTGCAATTGATCCTCGTGGGACTGTACCTATTTTATCGTATATTAAGGTTACAGCTGCTGATAATAAATTATTTTTAGTTGCAACAAATTTGGATACAGAGGCATCTGATTCGGTTGAATGTGTAGTTGCAGAAAATGGATCCCTTGCGATTCCTACATCTACTATTAACGAAATTATAAAAAAGCTACCAAATAACGCACAAATATCGTTTGATGCATCAGAAAAATCTGGTGACGATAAAGCTCATAGATTAGTTGTGTCTGCTGGTCGAAGTAAATTTGAGGTTAATAGCCTTTCTGATTCTGATTTTCCAAGTGTTTTTGGTTCTGATTTTGACTCAGAAATATCTATCAAGGCTAAAGATTTATTAGCTATGATAAAAGTTACAATGTTTGCTATGTCAAATAAACCAGAAAGATATAATTTGAATGGACTTTTGTTTCATACCGCAAACGAAGAAGGGGTTAACAATTTATGTGCAATTGCAACAGATGGGCACAGATTATCTTTTGCAAAATCTGTTATCGAAAGTGCTGTTGTCATACCAAATAGAATTATTCCAAGAAAATCTATTACAGAGTTGAGCAGAATTTTGCCTGATTATGATCAAAACAGTGATGTTGTTATTAAGTTTGGTGCAAACAAAGCAATTTTTGCCATTGGGACATTAAAATATATTACAAAGTTATTAGATGCAGATTTTCCTGATTATAATCGTGTTATACCAAAAGGTAATAATAAAATTTTAGAGATAAATCGTGATAATTTAATGTCGGCATTAGAGCGTGTTTCTGTTGTTTACAAAATGGGTGGTGCCCGTGGTGTTAAATTTTTGATTGAAAACGACAAGGTTAATTTAACCTCAAGTAGTGGATTTGGTGACATTGCAGATGAAGATGTTGAGTCAGTTTTTTCTGAAAAAGAAAAATTTGAAACATCATATAATCCAGATTTTATCATTGATGCTCTTAATGTTTCTGCTGGTGAAAAAATGCGTTTTAGTTTTTCTGATACAACAGCACCAATGTTGATTCATAGTGATAATGCTAATTTTTATCATGTTGTTATGCCTATGCGTTTTTAATTTTCTTTTTTAAATAAAGCTTGAAAATAAAAAATGCTATGCTAACAGGTTGTTTAGTTGTATAATTTTGTAGTAATTATAATATAATAAATTTTACTGTTTTAAGAGATATGTCAAATATTAAAAATCGTTATAAGGCGTTAAATCCAAAGGAAAAAGCTTCAGTTGAGGCTACATATGAGTTAATATTTTTGTTGAGACATGATATATCTGAACATGATGCTGTGGAGTTTTGCAAGCATATGAATGGTGTTATTGCAGCAAATGGTGGCATAATTAAAAAAACTGAATATTGGGGCTTGCGTCAGTTGGCTTACAGGATTAATAAAAATACCAAAGCACATTATTATTTTTGGCAGATTTCAAGCAATAAAAAATTAAATATCGAATTGGGTAGAGTTTTTGGCGTTAGCGATAAAGCTTTGCGTCATTCTATTATAAGGGTAAATGAAGTTTTGGATGTTCCATCTGTTATGCTTTCTAATTTGCAAGAAGATATTACAACTGGTGCTACAATTTTTAACGAAAAATATATATATAATGCTTAATTTTTATGAATAATAACGAAAAAATGACCGCTGATTCAATATTGAGCGAAAATTCTAACTTGGTTACAAAAGCTGTTGCCGCAAAAGGTATGGCAAGCACAGAAAATACGCTTAATACGATGAGCGGAGATATTACATATGAAGAATTGTTGTTGGTTCCTGGTATTTCTACTTTGGCATTAAAAGCTAAGGAAAAATCTGGAAATATATCAATCTTTCAAAAGAAAGATTATGTTTCTCCTTTGTCGCAAAAAGATTTGCAAATTTCTTATTATAATCTGCCTTTGCTTAAAAAATTTATATCAGAGTCTGGTAAAATTGTTCCAAGTAGAATTAATAATTTACCAAGAGATAAGCAAAAACAAATTAAAATAGCCATAAAGCAATCTCGTTTTCTTGCTTTTTTTGCCGCTGTTCAATATTAATTATTTTTATTATGAGATCTGTAAAATCAACACAGGTAATTTTATTATACAACATAAATCGTTTGGGTAAAACAAGTAGTGTTGTGACTGTTAAACCTGGTTATGCAAAAAATTATCTTATTCCAAACGGATTAGCATTTTATGCGACTAAACAAAATATCTCTGATTTTGAAAAAAATAAAGAAGTTATAGTTAAGCAAAATTCAGAAAAACACATTTTAGCTGCAACAGTTCAGTCAGTTTTAAATGGAAAATTCTTTACATTCGTTTGTAATGCAAGTGATGATGGAAGATTGTATGGCTCAGTTTCTGTTAAAAGTATAGCTGATAGAATAAATACAACAATTATTAATGGTGGAATTAAAGATTTTTTAATCAATGCTTCAAATATAAATGTTGGTCATGGTATTAAATTTATTGGCTCTCATATCGCAAAGGTTGCAATATATGACGGTATTGATTCCGAGGTTTCTATTGTTACTTGCAGATCAGAGGCAGATGCCGAATCTTTTATCTCCAATATAGAAAATTCATAATTATAAGCTTATAATATAATCTTTCCGCTAAGTTTTTTTGACATATTATTTAGATAATTACATAAAAAATTATATGATTCTAAGTATAGTCATTTCTGCATATAACGAAGAAGGAAATATCTATGAGCTGTATAACCAGTTAGTATTTAATTTGCAAAAATTTACTAATTTGCAATACGAATTATTATTTGTAAACGATGGTAGTACAGATAAAACATTAGAAAAATGCATTGAACTAAATACAAAAGATAAATGTGTTAAAATTATTAATTTTGCTAGAAATTTTGGTCATGAAATTGCAATGACAGCAGGATTAGATTATGCTAAAGGAAATGCAGTTATTTTTATGGATGCTGACTTACAACACCCACCACATTTAATCCCAGAAATGATTGAAAAATGGCAGTCTGGATACGAAGTTGTGCTAACAAAAAGACTTGATAATGAAGGACAAAGTTACTTTGGCAAATTATGTGGATTTTTATTCTATAAATTAATAAATATTTTATCTGAGGTTCCAATTCCTGCAAATACTCCAGATTTTAGGTTAATAGGAAAAAGATACATTGATATTTTACGAAAAATAGATGAACGAGAACGGATGTTTCGCGGACTTTTAAATTGGGTTGGCATTTCAAATGCAGCTGAAATATCCTTTATTGCCCCAAAAAGATTTTCTGGTAAAACACATTATAATTTTATAAAATCTCTTAGTTTGGCGGTTAGTAGTGTTGTGCAATTTTCAATTAAACCGCTTCGTTTTGCAACTTATATAGGAATAATATCTGCGATTATAGCTTGCTGCTTTGGTGTGTACACAATTTTTGAACATTTTGTGGAAACAAAGCCAAGTAATGGATATGCAACACTTGTATGCATTATTGCATTTTTTTCAAGTATTCAGATGGTCATGATTGGTATTTTGGGTGAATATATTGCGAGAATTCATATAGAAACAAAGGGTCGCCCACTTTATTTTGCAGAATTGATAGAATGAAATTTGTTATAATATTTATTTTATTCCAATATAATGCAAGTGCTCTAAATAGAGTTTGTTTTTCACCAAATGATGGCATATGTAGTTGTGAAAAAAATGTTATCGAGATGTTAGATTTGTCTACAGAAACAGTTGATTTGGGTATATACGCATTAAACAATAAAAATATAACCAATGCAATAGTTAGTGCCGCAAAAAGAGGCGTAAAAATTCGAGCGGTTTACGATAGATCGCAATCTACATTATCTGGTCCTTTTGTAGATAAACTTAAAGATGCAGGGGTAGAATGCTACTATAATCATGTGCATAAAATAGAGCATAATAAATTTATTATTGTTGATAATCAAATAGTTATGAATGGCAGCTTCAATTTTACCGAAACAGCAGAACATAAAAATTCTGAAAATTGCACAATTCATAACAATATTAATGTTGTTAAAGCCTTTTCTGATAGGTTTGATTATTTATTTGATTTATACAAAAAAAAGTACATTATAAGCCGTGATAAAAAAGAAAAAGAAGCAATAAATGATTTATAAAAATCCAAAAAAACCTAAATTCCATGTAAACATCATATCTGTAACACCAGATATTGAAATAGGGCTGTATTTAAAATCTGTTCTGATTGAAAAATGCTCACTTAAATCTCTCATATATCCTATGCCAAATTCAACATTTGTTCCAAAAACACCATATTGTAAGCCAACTGGTAACGATGCTGGGTTTGATATGTTGTAATGTATGTTTCCAAAAGCGTGCAACATACCGACCATCAAAAGCAAGTTATTCCTGTCATCGAACATATCGCTATGAAGCGTAGCAATCGCTGTAATTCTCATAGTTATCATGTCCATTGATGTGTTTTTTATGCCATATTGAGCACCTTGATTTTCTGTGCTATAAGAAGGTATTGTGCCATATGTGCTAAATTCCAACATTCCATAATTTGTTCTGACACCAGCATGGCCACCAAAACTATTAAAAATATTAGGTAAGATTGATTGATATCTTATTCCTCCAAATTCGGCATTTAAAGTTCCAGACAATGAATATGCCACACCTATGTATGGTCGAACCCTAATTTCTGTTGCATTAGTCCAGAATGCTTTTGCGTTGTTTATGTTGAGGGCTAACAAAAAAAATATATATAAAAAGGTATTGCGCATAAAAAACATAGATTAAATCTATTTGTTTGTTAATGTTATAAATAATAATAAGTCAATATAAAAAAATAATTGATTTTAGTAAAATTTATTTTTACTTGCAGTTAAAATAAATGCTTATTGAATATTAATATTAATTTTAAAAACAATGTTTGATGTTATAATAATAGGTGGCGGACCAGCAGGATATATTGCTGCTATTAATTGTGCAAAAAATGGATTCAAAGTTGCTTGCATTGAAAAACAAAAATTGCTCGGTGGATCATGCTTAAATGTGGGATGTATTCCATCAAAAACATTACTTGATATTTCGCATAAATTCTCATCAGTTAATGATTGCCAAGATGAAGGAATTGTTGTTGACAATATTAGTATAAATATTGCACAAATGATGGCAACCAAAACAAAACGCTTAACTACTTTAGCTGGTGGAATTGAAATATTGTTTAAAAAACATAAAATTGAACATATATTTGGTGAAGCCAAATTTATTGATAATAATACAGTTATGGTAGAAAAAAATGAGTTAAAAGCTAAGAATTTTATCATTGCAACAGGGTCTGTACCAATGATTTTTGATAATTTTAAAGTTGATGAAAAAATTGTTTGCACATCAACAGGTGCTTTATCTTTGGTTTCGGTTCCAAAAAAAATGTTTGTTGTTGGTGCGGGTTTTATTGGCATAGAATTAGGCTGTGTTTGGTCTCGTCTTGGTGCTGATGTTACTGTTATTGAATATGGCGATAGAATTATGCCATCTATGGATAATGAAATTAGCATAAAAGCACAAAAAATCTTTGAAAAACAGGGATTAAAATTTATGCTAAATACAAAAATTAATAATATTTATACAAAAGGCAAAAAAGGAGTTGTAGAAACAGAAAATGAGACTTTATTATCCGATATTATACTTGTGTCAACCGGTCGCAAACCATGTACTGATGGCATAAATATTGATATAAAAAAAGATTCAAAAGGCTTTATAATTGTTGATAAAAACTATAAAACATCGGTCAATAATATATATGCAATCGGTGATGTGATAGGAGGACAAATGTTAGCACACAAAGCTGAACATGAGGCCATTGCGGTTTCTGAAATTTTATCAGGCAGGGCAGGGCATATAAATTATAATCTTATTCCTGGAATTGTATACACTAATCCAGAAATTGCATCAATTGGTAAAACTGAAGAAGAATTAAAAAAAGCAGGCATAGAATATAAAATTGGAAAATCAAATATGTCAACAAATTCTCGTTCGCAAGCGGTTGGTCGAACAGACGGAATGGTAAAAATTTTAGCAGACAGCAAAACAGATAGAGTTCTAGGTGCTCATATTATAGGTGTGGAAGCTGGAAATATGATTCATGAAATTGCAGTTTTAATGGAGTTTTTTGGATCTGGTCAAGATTTAGCTATGATTTGTCATGGACACCCCACTTTTAATGAAGCAGTAAAAGATGCTGCAATAAATTTAAAATGAATATAGCATTAATTGCTATTGTAGTCTTATATAAATTTTAAATATTAGTTAGCCATTCTTTTAGAATCTTCGGAATCCAAAGATATTGGTGATATTTTTATAACAACTTTTGCTTTGCTTTTTCTGTCAGTAAATATACATTCGCCATAAATAATGCCGCTACGAGACATCATAACTATAACCTCGTTTGATTCAAAAACGGATCCAGAATTAATAGAAACATTTCCGTTTATTAGGTTTGATTTGCATTGATCTTCTGTGATTGCCCTGATAATTCCGTCTTCTGATATAGTTTTTAATTCGTATTTTATTAAATCAAGTGGATTTTTTGAGTCATTTGTTATCATTATTTTATATGACCAAACAAAAAAATCTCTCGACCACTTTTTGCTATCAGAAACAAAGCTTTCTATTTTTGTCATATCGTTAGCCTTACTAAGATATGTAGGTTTAATTGCTATTGCAATATCGTCTACTTGATTGATATAATGCGATAAATCAAATGTCTTCATACAACAACAACTAACTAATTGATTATAAAATAGCAATTAAAAAGAAATAGTCAACTGTTATATTTTTTATTCTTGATTTTAAAAATATTAGCAAATATTAATAAATAATAATTTTAAATTATTTATTATGAATATTGCGATTTTTTATATAAACAAAATTCAACAAATCTGGCATACAAAATCCCTTAGAACGGTTATGGCTATTATCTTGCCATTGATTGCAATATTTTTAATTGTTATTTGTTGGTCTGCAATTGAAAAACGAGAGCAAATCAGGATAGCTAAAAATTATATTTTAGATATACAAAGTATTGAAAATTTGCCGGATGATAAAAAAGCTAAATATATAGAAAATATTTTTAATAAATCTCAAAATTCATTATATAAAGTTTATTTTGGTGCTAAGCTAATTAACGAAATTCATAAAAATGATCCAGATAAGGCTATAAATATCGCCCGTCAAATTTTATCTATACCAAATTTGCCAGAATATATATCTGATGCAATTGCAACAAAATTATCATATATTTATTTGGGTCAGCTCACATCTATGTCTCATAACAAGATTGATATTATTGAAAAATCTAATGAGATTGAAAAATATTTTAGTAGTAATAATAATAAAAAGACAATTTTTTATCCATTGCGTAAAGAGGCTTTATTAGAAATTATGCTTTTAAATAATAAAGCAGAATATTATACAGATGGTATTGCAGAGCTTAAAAAAATATCATTGCCAGAAAATATGAAAATTAGACTTAGCGAAATGCAGAATTTTACTAAGCCAATTTTATAATAAAAGGATATGCTTGCATTTATTTGCTGTATATTTAGCTATTTTTGTTAATTTACTTAAAAAGTTAAATAAAACTATATGAAATATATATTATTTGGATTTTTACTTATTTGTTCGTTTTCGACAAATGCAGTTGAGATTATAATAGAAGAAAATGGTAATCGCAGAATTATTAAAATTCCTGACAATCAAAAACAAGATGTTGTATTAAAAATAAATACAACTAATTCGCATAAAAAAAATAATAATAA
>CAMCQG010000001.1 GCA_945876965.1 Rickettsia typhi | reverse complement strand
ACATAGTTTTTTAAAAAATATTTAACCACTATAAAATTACTTAAATTATAATAATCAACAATTTTATTAATTAATACTTGACAATTATTTTTAGTTTTTCTTTTATTAGTAATAAAATTTACTATAATTGATAAAATATATGGAATATCCTGTTATCGAATTGAATACAAGAACTAAAACTGGTAAAATGGCAAATTTATCTTTGCGTAAAACTGGTGAAGTGCCAGTTGTTTTATACGCAAAAAATGGAGATAATTTTATGGGGTCATTGCCTATTGTTGCAGCTCAAAAACTGGTTGCTAATTATTCTTTTTTAACACAAGTTTTTACTGTTAAATTGGATGGCAAAAATCATCTTTGTATTCCTCGTGATGTTCAGTTTAATCCTGTAACTGATAAACCTGATCATTTTGATTTTAAAATAGTAGCATTAAACGATAAAATTATTGTTAGCGTTCCAACCGTTGTTATTGGTAAAGAAAATTCTGTTGGTCTAAAAAGAGGAGGAAATGTATTTATGACAAGCTATAATGTTAAATTAAAAGCTATAGTAGGCTCAATTCCAAGTAAAGTAGAGATTGATGTTTCCGATTCTGTAATTGGTAGCAAATATTATCTTAGAGATTTAAAAATTCCTAATGCAACCCCAGTTTATGATTGCTTGGTTGTTAAAGTTTCTGGTAGACAAACAAAAGAAGAAGCTGTTGCTCCTGGTGCCGCTCCTGCTGTAGCAACTCCTGCTCCTGTTAAAAAAGCTACTGCATAATATGGCAAAAGATAAGCTATCTTTTAAGGATGCATTAGAGCAAATAACATCTATTGTTTCAAAGCTTGACAGCGATAGTTGTGAACTTGAAGAAATGGCAACACTATACGAAAAAGGCGTTGTTTTGTTGCAATTTTGTGAAAATAAAATTAATGATACAAAGCTAAAAATAGAACAAATAAATTCTAGTGATTATACAAAAAAAACCGATTCTGGGTTATTTTTTGATAATGATGCAAATTGAAAACATAGATATTTCAGGTAATATTTATCAGGTTATCGTTGGCAGTAATATATCTGATAAAATTGATATAAAGTTATTTGTTAATAAAAAAGTAATTTTTATTAACGATAAAAATGTTCACATAAAAAAATATCAGATTGAAATTCAAAAAGTTGCCGAATCTATTCATGAAATAAAAAGCCCATTTAATGGAGAAGAAAACAAAACATATGTATCATTTGAATTTTTTTGTGAAAAAATATTATCGTTTCATCCAAATCGTAAAAACACAATAATCGTTATTATAGGAGGAGGAGCGATAGGTGATATGGGTCATTTTGTTGGCGCAAGCATTTTGCGCGGTATTGATGTTGTTCGTATTCCAACAACACTTTTATCTATGGTAGACAGCAGTATTGGAGGCAAAACTTGTATTAACAGCGCTAAATTAAAAAATATGATTGGCTGCTTTAATCAGCCAAAAATGGTTATTTGTGATATAGATTTTTTAATAACACTAAGTAGGCGCGAGATTTTATCTGGATATGCAGAACTTTTAAAGCATGCGTTAATTTTTAGTGCAGATATGTTTAATGAATTAGATAAAAATATTCATTTGTGGGATGATATTAACGAGCATAAAGAATGGTTAACAAAAATAATTTCTAAAAGTATTTTAATTAAATATCATTTTATAAAAGATGATGAACTTGACACAAAAGGGCAGCGTGCAATTTTAAATTTTGGGCACACAGTAGGCCACGCAATAGAAGGATATCAAAATTCTAATTATTTTCATGGCGAGGCTATTGCAATGGGTATGTATATTGAAGCAAAAATTTTTAATGAAGAAATTGCCAAAAAAATAAAATTACATTTGCAAAAAATTGGGTTGTTTAAAGCGGATTTTATTAAGCAAAATCCTGCATACCTAATACATCTTATGTCGGGTGATAAAAAAATAGAATTAGATAAAATGATAAAAATTGATGAATTTTGTTGCCAAGAAAAATTGCCAATTATTATGTTATCTGGCATTGGATCAGCTTCACTTAATATTGGTGTTGACCATAAAATTATATTAAATATTATAAAAAATATTGCTCAGAATAAATAAAAAACGATAACTTTTTTCATTTTTTTATTTTAAAATATTATTAAATTTAAATATTGTTTTTTAAATTATTTGATAAATAATATTTATTTTATAATATATATATATATATGATAAAAGTTCTTATTTTTTTTGGTATTATTTTTTCTTATAATACTTTTTTTATAACTAATAGTTATGCTACAGAAAATAATATTAATATTGATAAATTAGATAATGAAAAGATTGAAAATACTAGTTTTCTTTTTAAGCCAATTTTTTTATTAGATAATACCAATGTAAGAAATAAAAAATTATTTGATCTAAGTTTAGGTATTATATATCAATATGGATCTTTTAATTTTACTACCCCAGCAGCTGGATCAATTTTAAGTTGGAGTGATACAAGTAATATTGGTTTTAATGGTGCTTTTACACTTAATATAACAGACAGATTATGGGCTAGGCTTGATGGAGATATGTCATGGCTTGTTGCAGGAACTGGAACAGACGATGATATAACAAATAAAGCTGGTATTTTTAGCAAGCAAAAAGCTATTGGCTATGGCGGAGAAGTTAAGGCGGTATTAGGTTATGATATTTTGAGATTTAAAAAAATAGATATAAGTTTTTATGGCGGTATTTATTCTAGAGGTATGAGATATTCAATGGGATCAGGTCAGTTCATTTCTGCTAATGCAAATATTTACCCCGTAGGTCAATATCTTATAACAACAGAAGATCAAATAAGCACAGCACAATTTATTGGTGGAGTTTTTGGTACACAATTTACTCATTATGGAGAGGGTATTATTACAACTTTATTTGCAGAAGGATATGTTACTGAATTTTCTCTTGAAGGTAATTGGGTTGCCAGAAATCATTTATGGAACATGTCAAGTAAAACTTTTTCATATGGTTTTGGTATTGGTGGATCTACAGATATCGAGCTTGGATATAACATATGGCTTAAACCATCTGCTAAATTTCAAATGTTAATGCTAAATGAAATAACTAATGAAAATGGAACTCAAAATCCTGTTTATTCATATTCGGGCTCTGGCTCTGGGTCTGTTAATTTTATGATGGCTACGGTTGGACTTGCTCTATCTTGGAAATAATATATATAAAAAATATTGTTTCATCAAATATTCAATGTTTTTTAGAATAAATCTTTTTTATTGATTTTTTGGTAACATCAATTTATATATCTTAAATATAGTTAGTATAATTAAAATTTATGGCAAAATTTATTTTTGTAACAGGTGGTGTGGTTTCGTCGTTAGGCAAGGGAATTGCTGCCGCTGGTCTTGGTGCCATATTGGGATCAATGAATTATAGAGTTAAAATTCGTAAGCTAGATCCATATTTAAATGTTGACCCAGGAACTATGAATCCGTTGCAACATGGCGAGGTTTTTGTGACAAAAGATGGTGGTGAAACAGATTTAGATTTGGGGCATTACGAAAGGTTTACCGAGGTTTTTGCAAGTAAAAACGATAATATTACATCTGGTAAAATTTATAAACAGGTTATAGAAAAAGAGCGTCGTGGAGATTATCTGGGTGAAACTTGCACCATAATTCCGCATGTTACCGATGTTATTAAAAATTTTATTTCTCAAAACGAAACAGAATTTGATTTTATAATATCAGAAGTTGGTGGCACTGTTGGTGATATTGAAGGGCAACCATTTTTAGAGGCAATTAGGCAATTAGCTCGCGAAAAAGGCAGACAAAATTGTGTTTTTTTGCATGTAACATTATTGCCGTATATCGCAGCTGCAAACGAGGTTAAAACCAAACCAACTCAACATTCCGTTAAAGAACTTATGTCATATGGTATTGAGCCTGATATTATTTTATGCAGGTCTGATGGGGATATTCCTGAGACAGAAAGGGTTAAAATATCTTTGTTTTGCAATGTTGATAAAGAGTGTGTTATTTTTGCACCCAGCGTCAAATCGATATATCAAATTCCTGTTATGTATGCCAAAAATGGTTTGGGCACGCAGGTTTTGCGAAAACTTGGCATGATTGGCACAGAAAAATTGCAAAAATGGCAAGATTTTACTGATAAAATTGCTAATTTAAAAAACGAAAAAACAATTTGTATAGTTGGTAAATATATAAAATCACAAGATGCTTATAAATCGCTTGTTGAGGCATTACAACACGCGGCAATCAAGCTGAATACAAAGCTGAATATAAAATGGGTAGATGCAAAACTACTTGATGATGAAGCATTTGAATTGCCAGAAAATGCTGGTGGTATTTTGGTTCCGGGTGGTTTTGGAAACGATGGAATTGAAGGCAAAATAAAGGCTATAAAATTTGCACGCGAAAATAATATTCCATTTTTGGGCATTTGCCTTGGAATGCAACTTGCCGTGATAGAATTTGCACGAAATGTATGCGGAATTAGCAATGCAACTTCTAGTGAATTTAATCAAAATGGTGAAAATATTGTATTGCAAATGGAAAAATGGATTGACCAAAATACGGCCGAAGAAACAAGGGCCAAAATGCACGAATTAGGCGGGACAATGCGTCTTGGAAGCTATGATTGTGATATTTTACCAAATACTACCGCCTATAAAATATATGAGGATACAAAAATATCAGAAAGGCATCGCCATAGATATGAAGTTAGCTCAAAATATATAGAAATACTTGAAACAAAAGGTGCTAAATTTTCTGGATTTTCAACGGCCATGAAGCTACCAGAAATTTTTGAAATACAAAAGCATAAATTTTTTATTGCAGGTCAGTTTCATCCCGAGTTTAATAGTAATCCATTTGAGCCGAACAAAATTTTTATTAAATTTATCGATTCAATATAATGTTTTATATTTTGTTATCAGGGTTTGGCTTGGGACTAAGTCAGATTGCCGCAATTGGTTTGCAAAATATTTTTATTTTAAAAAATGGAATACAAAAAAAACCAATGTTTGCAATATGCTTAGCCTGCGCTTTGTGCGATATTTTGATGATTTGTTTTGGTATTTTTTTTGCCGGAGCTTCAATTTCTGCACATAAAAATTATATCGCTATATTTCAGTTTTTAGGTGCATCATTTTTGTTGTTTTATGGTCTTAAATTATTAAAAAACTCTTTTAAGAAAAAATTATTAGACCTAGAAAATACTCAAAATCAAAATAATAAAATGCTTGGCGCAGTTATCACAGTTAGCATATTAAATCCGCACGCATGGGTTGATGCCGTTATTATTATTGGTTCAATGAGTACAAAATATTCTGATTTTGATAAGGTTTATTTTGCATTAGGCTGCATTATTGCATCTATTGTCTGGTTTTTTTGTTTAGGTTACTTTTCTAAAAAAATATCACATCTATTTGCCAATCCGATGACATGGAATATTTTAGATTTTGTAATGTCTTTTGTTATGTTTTATTTGTCTTATAGTTTATTTAATAGTATGCAATAAAAATAATTATTATTTATTTATGAAGAAAACATCTGTTATTGTTTTAGGAGAAAATCATACCGATAGAAAAATGCGTGATGTATTAATTCAATTACAAAACATACTAAATCAACAACAAAAAAGCTATCTTATTGGATACGAAGGTTTAACAGAAGAATCTTATCCGGCTGAACTACAAAAGGCTATAGATAATGCCCATTTAAATTTGCAAAACTATAGAAGCAAAAAAGATAATACATTTTTTAAATATAATGATTATTATCTGAATAGTTCATCGAAAAAAGTATTTAGGATAGATGATAAAATGCGCGCATATGATCAACAAAAAAATAATATTTTCATTAATATTGGTGTTATGTTGGGGTCTGATAAATATTTTCTTGCAAACACAAATAATGCTGGACTTAGAATAAGAGATCAAACTATGGCACAAAACACTATATCATGTATTGAAAAAAAAGAACCAGATATCATAATATTGCTTTGTGGAGCAGATCATATCAAGGGCATTTGTGATGAACTTCAAAAACAAAATATAGTATACACTTCTGTAGCACCAGATTTAGAAGGGGTTAACCCTAATTTTAAGATTAAGAATATAAATCAAAATAGTACACAAGATGATATATATAATATATCTGGAAAAATATTAGGTGCTCATAACAGTAAAGTTGAAAGAGGTGTTAACAATTATTATAAACGGTAATATTTTAGATTTTGTAATATCTTTTGTTATGCTTTATTTGTCTTATAGTCTATTTAATAACATATAATACAACAGATAAATATTCTTATAATTGTATATTTTTTATATTTAACGTAGCATAAATAAGGTTTTTTTTATTTATATTTTTTTTATTTACTAGATAATAATTTTTATTAAAATTAGAGATGTCTGTCTTTAATTTATTATTATATGCCAAAAACACTTACTTATAATACAATAGAAATACCAGAATCAAAAGAATTAAAAACAATAGATATAAATGAGCTAAAGATTCGGTTTTTAGATATGGAGTCGAAAAAATTGAACAATAACGGATATTCTTATAGTGGGGCAGATATGGAACATTATATATCTCGTATCGAACTAAGCTTTGAAGGTTCATCGGGCAATACAATTAATCGAAATTTTAAAGATTTATCAGAAGATGAAATTAAGATTATGTTAAATAAAGAAGATTTTAGAGATAAAATAATTGGTTTAATTTATCAATGCAATCAAGACTGTATGAAAGGCAAATCAGGTTTGTATATCTCAAAAGATGCAGCTAATTTTATGAAAAAAATATCTGAGCAAATATCAAATATTAACATAACAGATAATCCAAATGATGCGATATTAAATATTGATCCAGTAAGCGATATTGATGTTTATAATAATAAGCTTAGTATTATTAAATCTTTTTGCGAACATTATTCAAAAGCAGAGAATATAATTACGCAAACAGTACAAAAGGAATTTGGTAAAAATTTTAACGACTGGGAAAAAGATAAAGAAAAACCAAGCAAAATCATAAATTATGAAAATAATAATATTTTTGGTGTCGCCAATCTGTTTGCCATGATTATTAGCTTGGTTCCAATGACGGAGGAGTATGTTGAAAATAAAGATAAAATAGAAGTTGTAAAAAAATTATTTAATGGGGTATCAGAAGATTTAACCGCAATAAATAATAATAAATTAGAAATGCTAAAATCTCAAGGGGTAAGCTTTATTGGTGGTAGTGGACCCAATAGAGGCCGTATTAACCCTGTTGCAGATGCTATTAATGTTAATCCTATTAAAGATACTATTAACGATATTATTAAAGCTGGTATTAATAACGAAAATATTAATGATTTGTCTAAAAAAGTATCTGAATTATATCAAAGATTTAGTAATAACGAATTAATTAAAGAACTAAACGAAAGTTTGGCAATTTTAAAAGATAGATTACCTGCTAAAATTAATTATACTGGTGCAATTACAACCACAGGAATAACTTTATCTTGTGCAATATCAGATTATTTAATGAGAAAAGAGCTATGCAAACAAAGACAAAAGGATATTGATATTTTTACAAAAGCTTTGCGTATATCACCAAGTAATAAATATATCAAAGATTATATAGAAAAAGTGGCAAATACAAATATGTTCGATGACGCCGATACCATTACTTTATCTGATAAAACCAAAATTGCAATAAAAACAGCCGTAGAACAAGGTTTTCGTGGTATTGCTGGTATAATTCCTGGTATGTTTTTTTATGGAGCAAGAAATTGCTATGATAATATGAGCGCAAGATTAGCAACACCATTACAAATTGAGCAATATGAGTTGGCAGATATGATAGCAGAAACATCTCAGAATCTTTTGCGTCAAGAGGAAAAACTATTAAAACAGGATAAATATTCTAATAAAAATATTTTAACATCGATAAATGAGCAGGAATATAAGACTGAATGGTCAGAGTTTATGACAGGCATGACGCTTGTTGCGGGGGTTGGTTTGACCAATATTGGTGACATTGGTTTTAGCGGACAAACAAAAGAAATTGCAAATAAAGTTATGATGGGTTGTTTGTCGTTGTTTCCATCTTGGGCAAATCAAAATATTAAAACACAAGATGAGGCGCAAAAATTAGAAAGTATGATGGGCTCGGTAAATCTTTTGTTGAATAATATTAAGGGTAATTTAAAACTTAACGAAGATGATTATTTTCGCTTAACAGAGAATTATCCCCAATATGAAAAAACATTTGATTTTTTAAAGCAAAAAAAAATTATAACAATAGATGATGGTGTTTGGGATTATCATAACAATGATAATGCTGTAAGAGTAGCAGATTTTATATCATCGCTAGGTTTGGTT
The DNA here is from genome assembly GCA_945876965.1 of Rickettsia typhi. Classification (GTDB taxonomy): domain Bacteria; phylum Pseudomonadota; class Alphaproteobacteria; order Rickettsiales; family Deianiraeaceae; genus CAMCQG01. The sequence continues at coordinate 73,639 of CAMCQG010000001.1, read as the reverse complement.
CTTAACGAAGGATTATCAATTGCATCTAATGGTTTTAATAAACAAATAGGCTTGGCAGGATCGTTAGCACAACTTGGTGGCTCATATGCGGCACAGCTTACAAAGCCTACTTTAAATGCCATACAAAATGGTTATCAAAAAGGCGATTTATTAAATATTGCCAGAGGTGCAATAGGCAATACATTTGGTTTAACCGCAGTTCTTGGAATGAATTTTGTAAAATCTATTCAAGATAATCAAACATTATTTTTTAGATTTTTAGGCTCGGCAGGAATGCTTACTAACAATGTAATATCGTTGTTTTCGTCGGCAAACGATCCAGTTAATAATAAGCAGCTTGATAACATATTAAACACAATTTATGATGACTGTTTTTTTGATAAACCAACGGATGATGATATGAAAAAAGCAGAAAGAATGCTTGCTTTGCAGGGCACAATATATACAATTATTAATACCCCTGATTTATACGATATAATTACAAAAAATAAAACAGAGAAATTTGATAGTTTTGATATTAAAAAAGCAAGAGAAAATTCTATTATATATAAAGCAATATCTGCAATCGAAAATAAGAAATTCCCAGAAAGTCCTGCAATACATAGAATATCTCAAATTTATCAAGATAATCTCCGTGAAGCCAAAAAAGCATTTACGCTCGAAATTGTTATTCCTGGTAAATTATCGGCTTTTGTTAGATAATTAATTTAGCTAATCTACAAAAATATTTTGTATTGACTTTTGTTTGTAAAATATTATCTAGTTGTAATAAAAGGCTTAATATTTAGCAAAATGAACGATTTAGATTTGTGTTTTGCGGATTCGGAGGGTAATAAAATTTTTGCCCCATTTATGCAAAGTGCAAAAAATGTAGCACTTGATACATTGGCAAAAATAGAAGGTGAAGATAGCAGAAATGATTTGGATAATGTAATAACAAGATATAAAAGTGTTGATAAAATATTAAAAGATGAGCATAAAAAATCACAATTAAATAATATTTTTTTGCAAAATAGCCAAATAACAGAAAATCCAGACAGAACATTTTTGTCATCAGCTTTAATCAGCAAAGATATTATCAATCCATTTGGTGGAGAAGGAGACTTATTTTTTGTGGTAAATAAAAATAATCAAAATTTAAATGTATTATCAGGTGCACCAACCGATGGAATGACAAGTAATGTTGAGCATTATGTAATTCCCCATATAGATATGGATTCAGAATATGCACTTGCAAAATATAGAGAATTTTTAATAGAAAAAATAAACATCATAAATAATGATATTGCAAAAAGTGTTGGGGGGGCAACTTGACCCTGCGATTGTTGATGAAATAATTAGCAATATTGAAAAACAAAAACAACTTTGCAACAAATTAGCAGACAATCGCGTTTCTTCAACCGAGGCAAAAACAAAGCTTGACGAAGTTATGAAAGGTGCAAAAACCAAAGAAGATTGTACTCACAGAATTGACAAATTAGCAGATAATCATCCGGCAAAAATAAAATATGATATTTTAAAATTAAACAAAAAATTTGAAGAACTTAATAAGACAATTAATGAAAAGATTATAAATAGTTTCAACATAGAAGAAAAAAGTCAACGAATATATTGTGATTTAGAAGAATTGGCTAAAAAAAATAAAAACAACTCAAAATCACCTTATTACATAGAAAATGGAGCAACAATGGCAAAGTTTAAAACATTTGCACAAATTGTTCCAGACATGTTGCTTACTCAATTTTTTGCAAGTCACGATAAACAAAAACAATCTTTCAAATCGGATTGCGGTGGGTATAGATATATTGGTTTGAGATATTTTAACGACACAATTGAAAAAACAAATGATAAAGGAGAAAAAGTAAAAGAGTTATCAAAGGAAGGTGAAGATGGTAAATTATATGTTCACGGAGATAATTGGGAGCAGGGAGAAAATCAATCAAATCAAAATTATTTTGAAGAGATTATACAAAACACAAACAAAGGGCAAAATAACGAACTTGTTGCTAGTTTTAGCAATTTAAAAACACCAACAAAACCAACCGACTTTTGTGGTGGCGATGATGCTCCAATTAGCAAAGTTTGTTTTTATGTAAAAGGTATTGAAAAATATAACAAAAACTCAAACAACAATTTTGCCAAAAATGCACTTTTAACAAAAAATGGCATAAAAAAAATGTTGCCAATGTTATGTTTTTTAGGGCAAGATGCTTTTAAAGATGGTGTTTTTGTTTATGATGCCTCATTAACAGCCGATAATCATTTTGTTAATGCTGGCAGTTATAAAGATATACAAGCTGCTATGTTTGCAGAACTTGCCAACATGACAGACAAAATTGATCAAAAACAAGAGAATATAATTTGGTTAAATAACAAAGTTGAATCTTTAAAATCCACTGCCGAATTTGTTAATAGATATCACACAAATGTATTGAATATTGATCTGAAAATAATAGAAGATTTATTAAGGGAGATGGTAAAAAATAAAAGACATATTGATAGACCTCTTGCAAGTCGTGTTAGCTCTATAGAAACAATACGAACAAGCAGAAGTTTTGAAAGTAATAATTTTATTACACCAGATAATATACCATCTATATATAAACGAAATAGAAGCAAGATATATACCCCTACAAAACCAACAAAACCAGAACCAAAGCCAAGAAAATCATTATTACCACAAGTCCGTCAACCAAAATCTTTTTTGCCAGACAATTCCATTAATAATAGTATTAATGGTCTTAGGCAAAAAAGTGCACAAACAAGACTGTTAAAAGAAGCTTCAGATTTAAGTAAAAAAAATAACATATGAACAAAAAAACAGAACTAAAAGATACAATTGATGAATTTTTTCACAATATTCCAGAGAAATATCTAGATTTTATAAAGAATTCGGATATAGCAGATGAAGGTAAAATTGGATATAAAGAATGGCTGGAATCTCTTCCGGATGTATCTAAAGCTAAATATGTATATTTAGCTTTAGGTTTAACTCAGCCACCAGAAATGGGCGATACACGCCATAAACTCTATAAGATATTACTATATGTTAAAAATTATCAAGAAAAACATACAAATTATTTCAATACATCGCACCCAGATTACAAAAAATATCAAGATGAATTATTAAAACTCTATCTTGAAGAACACAGAACTCATATAAGGTATAAAAATATCTATGAATGCTGTAAATTTGACACAACCACAGCAAACAAAGAAAATGTTCGCATAATCCGAAATGGCATAATGGGGTGCAGCGAAGATAGGCTAAAAGATGCATTAAATACTAATGATTTAAGCGATTTTGATAGTTTTTTTGTTCAGCAGCTATCTAAATTGCAAGAAGCAATAAAAGATATGCATAAAGATGGTTATTTTCTTGATATGATTCAGAATAATCGTATATATTTGAACAAAAAACGAACAGAATATTTAGATTTTGATATAATGTTTATGCTTTTAGATCCAGATGAATTGATAGATTTTTATGAACTAGAAAAAAATAAAAAACCATTAGTTGGGGATGAATACAATTACAGCAATTCTAAGCAAAGAGTAGAAGCTTGGCTTGATAAAAGCAAGCCTTTTTTACCTAAAATAGAAAGAAGATCTGCCAGCGTGAATGATACATCACATAAAGAATATACAAAATTGCCGAGTATAAAAAGTGCAGAAAATAATCAAAAAAAAATCTTTCCCCCCAAACCAACTATAAATGATAAAAATCTTTTTGTTATAGGTACAAAAAAACCATTACATACAAAACCAAAAAATATTAATTTTGGAATTTAAAATTAATTAATATTATAGATATGTTATAATTAAATCACCGTGTCCGACATTATCTTTTTCTTGGCATTTAATATCGGCAATTACACCATTTCTTTCAGAAACTATTATATTTTCCATTTTCATAGCCTCAATTATAAAAAGTTCTTGCCCTATAACAACTTTATCCCCAACTGCAACTTTTATTTTTACAACAGAGCCAGTAATTGGTGCAAAAAGTTCATCAGACATAACATCGTCGTGAGAGTTTGGTATGTGTTTTAATAGTTCGGCAATATGCAATGGATAAACGCATACATCTTTTGAAACGCCACCGGTAGACATTTTATATCTGCCAGTCACAGAATATGATACTTTAAGCGATAAGATTTCTCCATCAAGTTCGCCAGTTATAACACGATCGCCAGCATGATATTTGTGTTTTAAAACAATATTTTTACCGCCATATTTAACAGTTGTGATGGTTTCTTCGTTATTGAATTCGGTTTTATGTTCAACAATATATTGTTGTTCATCTATTATTATTACCAACGAATCACTGCCCGATTGCAATAGGGTATCTTGCATTATTCTGGATTTATTTTTGGTTGAAGAATATTTTTTTTCATATGCTAAATGAATAGCTGTTGCAGATAAAATAAATAATTTGCTTGTGTCGTTATCTATTTCAATTCCTTTAAAATTGTCAGGATATTCTTCTTTTATAAACCAAGTTGATATGTCTCCACGAACAAATTTTTCATGACGCATAATTGCTTCAATCATGCTGATATTTGTTGATATTCCATCGATTTGAAATTGACTTAATGCTTTTCGCATTTGCATAATTGCTTCGGTTCGTGAGTCACCATATGTAATAACTTTGGCAATCATAGCGTCATAATATGGGGATACTTCTGACCCTTTTTCAACCCCGCTATCAACTCTAACATTATAATTTATTTCTGGTTCTTGATATTCGGTAATTCTACCAACAGATGGCATAAAGTTTTTGCTTGGATCTTCGGCGCAAATTCTGCTTTCAAACGCCCAGCCTTGCAATTTTATATCTTTTTGTTTCATTTGTAATTTTTCACCTTCGGCAATTTTAATCATTTGTTCAACCAAATCTAAGCCAGTGATATATTCTGTCACAGGGTGTTCAACTTGCAAACGGGTGTTCATTTCTAAAAAATAAAAATTTTTGTTTTGGTCGGCAATGTATTCAATTGTTCCTGCCGAAAAATATCCACATTCTTTGGCTAAACTGCTAGAAACTTTATACATTTCGGCACGCATTTTTTCTGTTAAAAACGAGCTTGGAGCTTCTTCGATAACTTTTTGATTAAACCTTTGAATTGAACATTCTCTTTCTCCCAAACAAACAACATTGCCATATTTATCAGCTAAAATTTGCACTTCAATGTGGCGAGGTCTTTCGATGTATTTTTCTATAAAAATTGTGTCATCGCCAAAGCTGTTGCGAGCTTCGTTTTTGGCAGAGATTGCTGCGTCTTTTAGGGCAGATTCTTCATATACAATTTTCATTCCTTTGCCTCCGCCACCACTTGCGGCTTTGATAATCATAGGGAAGCCGATTTTTCTAATTATATCATCAAAACCATTTTCAATGTCAAGTTTGCCAACAACACCGGGAACCACAGGAACTCCAGCTTTTATTGCCGCAGTTTTTGCTTTTATTTTATCTCCCATAGAATCCATCGAATGTGCGGCAGGCCCAATAAATATAATTCCAGCTTTGTCGCAGGCTCTTACAAAATCGGCTTTTTCTGATAAAAATCCATATCCGGGGTGAACAGCATCACTGCCTGTTATTTTGACTGCCTCCATAACTTTTGCAATGTCCAAATATGTTTCTTTGGATGTAAAGCCAGATATATGAAATTTTTCATCAGCTTCACCCACAAATTTTGCATTGGCATCTGCGGTTGAATATATTGCAACTGTTTTTATTCCTAACTTTTTTGCGGTGTGCATAATTCTTATGGCAATTTCACCTCTGTTGGCTATTAGTATTTTTTTTATTTTTGTTGACATATTGTTTATATACTATTATTATCACATTAATATGCAATAATAAATGCATAAATTAATAAAAGTCAATTTTATAAATAATTGTTGTTTTTGTGTTTGTATAAATTATTTTATTTTTATTACATTATTGGTTTAGATAATTAATTTTATATTACTTAATGCCCACTGAAGCAAATCCAGAACAAGAATATAGGCAATTAAAACAAAAGATAGATGGTATTATTAATGATGACAAGGAATCTCGTAGATTAATAAACTTAAAAAAAAGATTACAATTTATTGTGAATAATAATAAGACCCCAATTATAACGAATACTGCAACAGGCACTGGTACCGGAAAGGATTCTAATAACAGCCAAGAAATTATAATGCTTGCAGGCGTAAAAAAAAAATTATTAGAAAGATATATAGAAGAAGAGCTAAGTGCTGAGAAAATTAAAGCTACAAAACAAAATAATAATGAAGATAGCAAAAGAGAAAGAAGCAATTCTTTGCCTAATATTGGGGCTAAGACTGAGGGGACTGCGGGGAAGACTGATGCGCCTGGGGATGAAAAAAAAGCTTGACAAATAGTAGCGATATTGTAAAAGATAATTTAGGAAAAAATAATTTAGGAAAAGATAGTATGAGTAATAGTGGTGGCCCGAATGGGTTTGTGCCTACGGATGAGGCTTCGGTGAAGAATAAAGAAATAACAAATCTAAAAGAATTAAATGAATTATGCGAACAAATGTCTTCTCAGGGGGCAGTATCAGATAATGATATTAAGTCTCAAATCGATGCTATTATTATATCTAAATTATCATTTTTTATAAAAGAAAATTATAGAGATGATAATACTAACAAACTGCAAGTTGGAGATATGAATCCTATATTAGCAAGGGTAATCCTGAGTAATATTGCACGATTCACTCCCAATATACAAAACAAATTGAAAGAAGAATTTATAAAAATAGACGAATATAAAAATAGCTTTCCAAGTCTTTTAGATCCAGACGATGTAAAAAATGAGACTGGCGATGAAAATGAAAGTGTTGATAAAGAGCTTGAGAGAAAAGAGAAAAGGGCGATTGATGATTATGCAAATAAATCTGGCAAACTCAAGGCTTTATATGATGAATACGCTAGGGAAGTCGTTTCTAGACCTATAAGAAATAAACTTGATCAGAAAGATCTGGATAATGCCCGTCAGGATGCTATGCAAGATATAGCACAAAATAATATAGCACTTGAAGTTAATCTAGCAAAAATAGATCAGGATAGGCAATATGGACTTGTTGCTGCATTTAGTGATGCAAAATATTCTCTACTTAATCAAGAAATTGATGATATAACTAGTCGTATACAATTATCAAAAGAGGCTGAAAAAATGCTTCGTGACACAAATAAAGAAAGTTTACAACTTCATTTGAAAAGGAACCTGAAAGGATTTTTGAATAAAGAAAAAAAACTAGAAGAATTGGAGCTTGAAAATAAAAAACATACAAAAAATATAGAAACATTAACAGAAGATATTGAAGATATTAAAGAGAATCACAAGGCCAATGGAATGACTACTCTCAAAAAGATTGGTCTTTTCTTATTATCGCTTACTGGCTTCGGACTTATTTTTACTCTGCCATATATTGCGGTACATAATTTGAGCCGGGCATCTGAGTTGAAAAAAAAAATAGATCCTTTGGATAAAAAAAGAGATAGAATGTTGAAAAAAAAGGCAGAAAACAAAACAGAAATTGAGGTATTAACAGGTGAATTGGATAATCCGGTAACGCATTATCAAAAGAACTCCGCTGCTGTTGCTCAACATAATGAATTAGATGCTGTGCACTCACCAAAGGCCAAGGAACAAACAACCAAATTAACACGAGAACTTGAGTTGGTAACAGCATCAATCTCTGGCAAAGTTTCTAATATTAAAAATATGGATAATAATATTCAAGTTATGCAATCTGTCGCTCTCACAGCTAACAAAGATCATTCAAAGGATCAAAAAAGAAAATATTAAATAATCTGATAATTATATTATGAAAATAACACTAATAGGCAGCGGACAAATAGGTGGCACGATGGCACTTTTAGCTTGTCAAAAAAATTTAGGATCAGTTGTGCTTTTCGATTTGAATGTTGGTGTTGCAAAAGGCAAAGCCTTGGATATTATGCAAGCTGGAGCTTCTGTTGGTTGCGATTATAATGTTGTTGGCACGGATAGCTATCAAGATATTGCAGGTAGTGATGTTGTTATTGTGACGGCTGGAATGCCTCGCAAACCGGGAATGAGTCGCGATGATTTATTAAAAATAAATGCTGATATTATAAAATCTGTGGCCGCTGGCGTCAAAGAATACGCACCGAATGCCTTTGTTATTATAGTTACAAACCCTCTTGATGCAATGGTTGGTTTGTTTCAAAAATTAACTCAAATGCCGGCAAACAAAGTTGTTGGAATGGCTGGAGTGCTTGATTCTGCAAGATTTAAACACTTTTTAGCAATTGAGTTTGGCGTTTCTGCCAATTGTGTAAATGCTTGCGTAATGGGCGGACATGGCGACACTATGGTTCCGGTTGTTAAATATTCTACAATAAACGGAGTTCCGGTTTTAGATATGGTTAAACTTGGCTTTTCGTCGGTTGAAAAAATAAACGAAATTGTCAAACGCACGGCAAATGGCGGTGCAGAAATTGTGAATCTTCTAGGAAACGGCTCGGCATTTTATGCTCCTGCTTTTGCTGCAATTCAAATGGCACAAAGTTATTTGCTAGATTTAAAACAAGTTTTGCCAGTTGCAGCCAAGCTAAACGGCGAATATGGAATTAACGATTTATATATTGGTGTGCCAGCAATTATTGGCAAAAATGGCGTTGAAAAAATTATCGAACTAGATTTATCAGATGATGAAAAAGAGGGGCTTCAAAAATCAGTGAATGCCGTAAAAGAGCTTAATAATTTATTGTCTTAAAATGAACTCAGAGGATTTAAGAAGAGCATTTGCAACATCAAATCCACAAGTGCCTCCGTTGGGTAGCGATTCTCCACCTTTATTATCAGGTGTGCAAAATAATATGGGTCTTGAGAGTGGAGATTTGGGTATTGGAAATAAACAAATTCTAGAATTGCCTGGTGCAGGTCTTGGCGGTAATATTGTGGATGCATTAGATAAAGGTATGACAAATCTTACTGGATGCGATATTAAAGCTGTACCTCAAATAAATATAGGGTCAACTGCCCCTTCAATTGGAGATGTTGCCGGAAATACAAAAGGTATGGATACAAGTGTAGGAACAGGTATTGGTGGTAAATAATTATTATATTAAAAATATCTTTAATCCCATTATTGCATAAAAAATGCAAAGCAACAAACTATTCCCCTTGCGACAAAGTAAAATCATTTTTACCATCAAATGAATATAAATTCTCGGTTTTTATGCAATCAATATTTGCTGTTGCAACAGATTTTAACAATTCAATAATATCGGCATTTTGAGTAGTTTCGTTTGCCATGAACCGACATCTCCATGTGTCGCCAGCAAATTGCCCTGCATTGCCATTTGGATAAATTTTCATGCCATTAAATGATATAACATGTAGTTTGAATTTATCGTTTGCAATTTGTATAGCAAGCTTGCTAAACTCATCACCGTTGCCTATAAAATTTGCAAAAATATCTACGCCAACCAATTTGCGATCTGCTTTTGAATAAATATTTGCAACAACAAAATCTTTTTGTTCAACATATCCGTCGCCAAAATCAAAATCTGGATAATGCGGAGCAACGGGTAATTCCGATGGTATTTTGCCTAAATTTTCTATAACTTTTGCAGCAAATTCTTTGGTGCCAAGTTGCTCAACTGTTGTTGGGTTGTGTTTTGCAATATCTGGCGTATGATACCCAGCTTCGAGTGTATATAGCAACGCATTTTGCACTCTATTTGCAACCCATCCTTGCCCTATATGAACTAGCATCATTATTGCGGCATTTAAAAGCCCGCTTGGGTTTGCACGATTTTGCCCAATAAGCATAGGTGCTGACCCATGAATTGCTTCAAACATTGCATAATCAGTTCCAATATTACTGCTGCCTGCTAGACCCACCGAGCCTGTCATTTCGGCAACAATATCCGATATAACATCGCCATATAAATTTAGGGTCACAACAACATCAAAATGGTCTGGCACGGTTGCCAATCTTGCCGAGCCAATATCTATAATATAATGCTCGGTTTCTATTTGCGGATATTCTGCGGCAATTTCGTTAAAAACCGTGTGAAACAAACCGTCTGTCATTTTCATAATATTATCTTTTGTCATGCAAGTAACCTTTTTGCGACTGTTTTTAACCGCATATTCAAAGGCATATCGCACGATTTTTTGGCAACCTGTGCGGGTGATTGTTTTGATTGCATGAACCGAATTATGAGTTTGACGATATTCCATTCCAGAATATAAATCCTCCTCGTTTTCGCGAACAATAATCATATTAATTTTGTGTTTGCATGGCACAAACGGATCAAGATCCATGCAAGGTCTAACATTTGCATAAAGCCCTAATGCCCTACGGATTGTAACATTTAAACTTTTGTATCCTCCGCCCTGCGGGGTTGTGATTGGTGCTTTTAAAAAAACTTTATTCTTTTTTATAGTAGCAAATGCTTCATCTGAAATTCCCGAACTATAACCTTTATAATAATACGCCTCGCCAATTTCTGCCGTTTCAATTTTTAGTTTTGCCCCAGCATGACGCAAAATATCCAGCGTTGCCTCCATAATTTCGGGCCCAATTCCATCACCATATGCAACCGTGATTGGCGTTGAATTGACAGATTCTTTTGTTGAGTTTAATATGTTCATATACTATTTTTTAATGTATTTTTTATTATTTAATCCACTTTTGTTAATATTCAATATAAAAAGAAACTTATTTTTTGAATATATAATCTGATATTTAATTATATTTTGCAACTGGTCACTTCATTTTTACCCCCAAGAGTAATCTTACCTCGCGCCTTTTCTATTTTATGGATTGTAGCATTATTAAGCGTAAATTTTTTACCAATACCACTTTGTTTGGGGAAGTGGTTCCAATGAGTAAGATATGTATGAGAGCCATCTGGTTTTTTTGGTAGCGGATTACCAGTTACGTTATGTTCATACTGCTTACTAACTTCTCCCTTAGTATTTTTTAAACTTATTATTTGTCTGTGAACAGGTATTGTTTGTTCGTGTTTAGGTATACTACTAATTTTTTCATTCAATTTATTCTGCATACTCTTGATTTCCTTATCTTGCCTTGCCTGATCTTTTTCAAATGCTTCATTCAAAACATATTTTCTCATATCAAAGCTTTTCGTGATTTCATTATATTGTGTTGTTATTGTTTTAATTTCTGTTATCAATTCTTCCTTTTTAGCTTCAAAAGAAGAAATTTTTTCATATAATTTTGTGTTTGTTACAAGCTGTGTCCGCTCTTTTGTTAATTGGTCTTCTATTATTTTAATTCTATCATTTAATTTAACAATATCATTATCATTTGTTGCATCTTTTGTTTTCAATGCTGTTTGTATTGCGATAATTTCTTTTTCCAAGGCAATAATTTTATCATCTTGTATTTTTTTATCATTACTAAACTCTGTTTTTGTTACAATGTCTTTCAGGTTAGTATCTATCGCATCAATTCTAGTTGTTAATTGAGTATATTGTGCATTTAATTTTTCAACTTTTGTATTATATTCTGTTTCTAATTGTTCAATTTTTTCATTGTGTGTGACTTGTATTGCTTCAAAATCTTTTTTTGTAACAAATATTTTTTTTAATTCATCAGCTATTTTGCCATCTTTATCTATATTTTTGTTAAGAACTTTTACTAAGGCTGCAATAAATTCTGTTTCATCTTTTATATATGGTTGGACTGGCGATGGAGAGTTAGTAGCTGTGGTGGCGGGGACTACTGGTGTTTTTTTTTCTAAAAATACTATTCTTGCTTCTAAATTTTTAATTACACTGTTATCAGTTTTATTGTCAGTAAATATCTTTTTAAAAGTCTCATTATTAAAAAATTCTGCTATATTACTGCTATCACTAAAATATTCTTTCAATCTTTCTAATTGTTTTTGTTCATCTGCAAGTTTATCTAATCGTATTTTTATTGCATCTTGATCGTTTTGATATTGTGTTGTGTGCTTTATAAAATCTGCTTTCTTTACATATCTTTTATCTAATTCATACTGAGATATATAAAGATTTGTTGCATCCTTTCCTTTCTCTCCTTTGACTCCTTGGACTCCATCCTTCCCTGCTTCTCCATCATGCCCATCCTGTCCTCTCTCCCCTTGGGCTCCATCCTGTCCATTCTCTTCTTTGGGTCCTGCGGGTATTGTTTTTATCTTTGTTTCAAGGTCTGTTAATTTTTTTTGCTGTTTTTCAAGTTCTGTTTTATTATCATTTGTGTTTTTTTTCTGTTTTTCCATTTCTTCTTCCAATATACCAACCCTGCCAAGCAATGTATTTATTATGTTTTTGAACCATTCAAGAATTGCCATAAACAAACCAGTATCTTGTTTTGGCTCTGTATTATTTTTGTATTCAGTTATTTTTTTCTCTAATTCTTTTTTTTCTGTTTCAGGCAACCCTTCGGTTAAATTTATTTTACCACTAGTATCTATTGTTGGCAACATATCTGTTGTCAAAATATCTTTAATGCCTGAATGCTTTATTTTATTATTATTTAGTTTTGTTTGCAAATCTTCTAGTGATGTTTGTTTTTTTATTGAGCTACTTAAATCATTTAAATCAGGTAAAGCTTGTTTTTCAACAGTAGGAATAATCATTGTTTGACTTATTTTTATTGCCATATTTTTAACATTAGACCATAGATTTATTTTATTATGTTGTTTGCCTTTAATCATAAATAGTTCAGCTTGGCAGTCAATCTCGGCCTCAACAATAAGTTTTGCCAAAGCACTTAAACTTTTTGTCGTTTCAATTTTTGTCAAAAAATCCTTTTCGAGCATAAATGAATTGTTTTTTGTTTTGCTATCACACGGTGGTGGCGGGGGTTCGAATCCATTAAAGAATCTTTTTAATTCACCTTCATCATTTTGTTTATTTTCTAGTAACGATATAATATTATGCTGGCAAGCATTGTTGCCTTTAACATAGCTAACTATTGTGTCATTACTTATTGTTTTTTTTGGGATACTTATATCAGCTGTGCAACCCTCGGTACATTTTTCGCTATGAGTATGGCTTGGTTGTATATTTTTTAACATAGAACAGGTATTAATTAATTTATAATATATATAAAAAAGATAATTGCAACAAGTATTTATATTTTTTTAGCCGTATTTACTGCGAATTTTGTTAGGTTTTTAACTATTGCATAAAAAACAGGATAACCTATCATGTCTTTTGAACCCATTTGTATCGCCTCGTCTTTGTGATTTTGCTCTTGCTGGCAAAATTGTTCAATGGTTGTTAAAAGTTCTGTTTCTTGCGGATAATGTTTTTTTAAATCATCGATTTGCTCTTTGTAATGTGCGGTTATCACTTCTTCTACCGCCTCGGTTGCAACCAAGATTGCTTTGTCTCCCATAATTGCTGATATTCCGCCGATTAAACAAGCCCCCAAATGCCAAATTGGGCTAAGAGCTGTTGGCCTTATTTTGCGTGAGATAATTTGTTGTTCAAAATATGATAAATGAGTAGTTTCTTCGGCTAACGATTTAGACAAATGTTGTTTTGTTTGCTCGTTTTTTGCAATTTTATTTTGTGTTTTGTAAATATTTACTGCCCCTTGTTCGCCCGCATGATTCACTCTAATAATTTGGTCAATTTTGCTGTTCATAAAAGCTTGCATTTTATTTATTTATATTTATGTTTATAATAAAATGATTATTTTTTATATGCAAGCTGGTTATACATTTGATACTCATGAATTTGTAAAAGCGTTTATAAATTGCAAAACAGATGAGGAAAAAGCTGAGATTTTAGTAAAAACCTTTGCAACCGTCAAACACGAATCCTCTCAAATTATTGAAGAAAAATTTGACAAAGCCAAAGATGAACTTTCTACAAAACACGATGTGTTGTTGTTAAAACAAGAAATACTACTTGAAATGCAAACATTAAAATCTGATATATTAATAAAAATGTATCTTTCTGTTGGAGGAATGTCTGTTTTTATCATAGCAACATTAATTGGGATTTTACCATTTATTTTAAAACATTAATTTAATTTTTATGTCTACATTTTATTCAATTTTAATAGCAACATCGGTTATAAGTGCTCTGCTTTTGGTGGCTATGGTCTTGATGCAACAAACCTCAAACAGTGGCTTGCTTTCTAACGGCAACAGTCATTTTGCGCCAGGTAGTGTTGATTCGTTTAAAAATAAAATAACTGGCGGATTAGCAGTATTTTTTATTAGCAATATATTGATGCTTTGGGTTGTAAATAATAGAATAATTGCAAACAATAATAAGCCTTCTATTGTTGAAAGCGTTGCAACCGAAGAAAAAGCGCCAGTTAATGTTGTTCCAATTGATGATTAGGGTAGTATTTATATTATTTTTTTGTGCCAATATTTGTTTAGCTAATGAGCAAATAAAACAAATTGAAGCAAGCCTTAATAATATCAAAACTATGGAGGCTAAAATTTTGCAAATTGATTCAAAAAATGACAACGCAAATGGTCTGTTTTATTTGTCTAAACCTGGCAAAATGAGGATTGAATACAAAACAAAAAAGTCTGATATTATAATGGTTGCCAGCAAACAAATGATAACTTATTATGATAAAGAACTGGATGAAGTTTCGCATGTCCCAACAAGCACCACCCCTGCCACAATTTTGATGCAAGAAAAAATTAATTTTGATGATTTTGAAATTTTAAATTTTGATGTCGATGGCAATATTTATAAAATAAAATTTTATCAAAAAGGCAAAAAAGATGAAGGTATTTTTGTTTTTACTTTTAAACACGATGATACATTTATTTTGCAACGAATAGATAGATTTGAAAATGAAAACACAACTTATCGTATATCTATATTATTTACAGGAACTAAAATAAATCAAGAAATACCTGATAAATTATTTACCTTAAAAGATAAAAGACTTTTTAACTAAAATTATTTGCTTCTTGCCGTAATAGTAATACAATAAATATGTCTATGTTATTTATTTTGTGTTTATGGCACCTTCAATAATAGGAATTGCCGGCATTAGTGGGTCTGGTAAAAGTTCTGCATCACAAGATATTGCATTTAAGCTAGCAAGAGATGGATATAAAGTTGCGGTTATGTTTCAGGATGATTATTTTAAAGAAAAAACAGAAAAAGAAGCTGCTAATATTGAAGATGTTAATTTTGATTTGCCAGAACGATTTAAAATGAAGAAATTTAGCAATGACTTGTTAAAAGTAAAAAATGGTGAACAAATTAGTATGCCTGCCTATATATTTGGTCCACACAAAGGTGCAATGCCAGAAAAAACAACAGATTTATCAAAATACGATTATGTATTGGTTGATGGTATGTTTTTAGATCCAAAAAAACATTTAAATATTGCCAATCCATTTGAAAAATTATTTTTTATTGACTCAGATTCTGCCGTAGCTTTGCAAAGAAGAATTGTTAGAGATCAAAAGAATCGCGAAGAAAAGACCGAAGATATTATAAAAAGATGGAACAGAGATGTTGTGCCCGCTATTAATAATTTTATTAATCCAGCTTATAAACAAACTGGATTTGTAAATGAAAATGTTTTTGTTATAAAAGATAATTCAGATAACAGCAATATATATAAAGATATGGATAATATTGTAGGCAATGTTTATGATCAGATACCTAAAAAAAAGATAACAAAAAAACCAATTATGGTTTCAATCATGGGAATTAGTGGCTCTGGTAAAACAATACTAACAGACTCTACCAAAACTAATTTAGAAAATAGCCAATTAAGTTTGGCTATTGCAGATATTGGGCATATAGAAAAGCTAAAAAGTATGGGCCTTAAAGTTGGCGTGATAAGACAAGATGATTATTATAAAAACAGATTCGATCAAAAAAAAGAAGAAGATGGTGAAATAAATTATGATACACCTAAGGCATTTGATATGCAGGCATTTATTACAGATATTGATGCTGTAAAAAAGGGTAACGCAATTAAAAATAGGCATTATGATTATAAAACAGGAATATTAGCATTAGGTAAAACAAGAGAAGATTTAATTAATTGCGATGTTGTTGTGGCAGAAGGGATGTTTTTACGAGACTCAAATTTAGAGTGTTATTTTGATAAGCAATATTTTTTAGATGTTGATGAAAAACAGGCATTAGCAGATAGGCAAAAAAGAGATGTTGGTAGAAATGGCAATGATGCGAATGCTACTGCAACATATTGGAATAGATTTATTGGGGGCGAGAAAGGTGCCATAAAAAAATATATATTGCCATCAATTACAGCAGATGTTAAAAAAATCACTCGTGATAATGCATCTACAATAATTTGCGAAGATATTGAAAGATTTTATAATGTTAATGAAAGAATTAATTTTATGGATCGTTATGGTAAAAGAAATAATGCTGTTAAAAAAGATCCTAAAAATGGTATTTATGCAATAGGGCAATTTCATAAGTTAAAAAAAGTTATTAAAAATATGAAATTAGAGGATGCGAATCAATATTGGAGAAATAATTTTGATAACGAAAAAAATATATCATTTCCGATTCCACTAGCTTTCAATTTATGATTTCGCAAATAAACAGCATTGCATTTAACGGTTTAGATCCAGTTTTAGTCTCGGTGCAAGTTAGTATTATGAATGGTAATCCGGGTTTGGTTATTGTTGGCTTGCCAGATAAGGCGGTTAGCGAATCTAAGGAGAGAATTAGGGTTGCTATAAATTCGATTGGTCTTTCTATGCCGGCAAAAAGAATTACAGTAAATTTGGCACCCGCGGATATTTTAAAAGAGGGTAGTCATTTTGATTTGCCGATTACACTTGGTATTTTAGCTGGAATGGAAACTATTTTGCCAAGCAGCATAGATAGAGTTATTGCAATGGGGGAGATTTTTTTGAACGGAAAAATTGGCAAAGTAAATGGAGTGTTGCCTGCCGCAATTCATGCGAATGCAAATGATATGATACTTATTTGCCCCGAAGAAAATGGGCGTGAAGCAGCATTAGCAAGTCAGGATTTAGAGATTGTAGCTGCCGGAAATTTGCTTAGCTTGATAAACCATTTAAGAGGTAGGCAATTGCTTAGCAGACCAGAAACATTGCAAATTAAAGATAAATTTAGCGATAAACAACACTATTGTTTGTCAGAGGTTAAGGGTCAAGACGATGCAAAAAGGGCGTTAAAAATTGTGGCAGCAGGCGGACATAATATGCTTATGAAAGGGCATCCCGGAACTGGAAAATCAATGCTTGCTTCTGCTTTGATTGGAATATTGCCAGAGTTAGATGGCGCAGAAATGCTTGATGCAGCGATTATTCAATCGCTTTCGGGAATGCTTGGTGAAGGCACTTTAAGTAATAAAAGACCATACCGAGCACCTCATCATTCGGCATCGATGGCTGCAATTGTTGGTGGAGGACGAAATGCAAAACCGGGAGAAATAACTTTGGCACATCGTGGAGTATTGTTTTTTGACGAAATTGCTGAGTTTCAACGAGGAGTTTTGGATGCATTGCGTCAACCACTAGAAACCGGAATTGTAACAATTGCCCGTGCCGAAATGCACATAACTTATCCTGCAAAATTTCAATTTATTGCAGCTATGAATCCTTGTAGATGCGGTTATGCTGGCGATGTTGGCAGGCAATGCAATAAAGTTCCGCATTGTGTCAACGATTATAACGGCAAGGTTTCGGGGCCTATTATGGACAGAATTGATGTTATTATTGATGTTGAAAATGTTAATCCAATGTTGTTTATTGAGAAGAATAAAAAACGAGAAACAAGTAGCGAAGTTTTAAAGCACATTATAGCAACAAGGCAAATTCAAAAAGATAGATATGAAAATTTAGGATTTTATTTGAATAGCGAATTAAATGGCAGTTTAGTTGAAGAATTTTGTATATTAAAAAACGATGAAATGAAAAAAATTATGCAAGATTGCATTGTTAAGCATCGTATTTCAATGCGAGGATATACCCGAATTTTGCGACTTGCCCGCACAATTGCCGATTTGGAGGTGTCAGAGACAATAGAAAAACATCATTTATTGGAGGCAATAAGTTATAGGGCGGGGCATACAGTCTCTGTTATTTAATTTTAACGAATAAGTTGTAAGAATGGATTTTGATTTTGTTCTAATTTTTTTATTCGTTCATTTTGTTGTTCTATTTTTGTTTGCAAAAATTCCCTTTGTAATGCAGAGTAGCTAACATAAAACGATGCCGCAAGTGCCAACAAACCTACAAGCACACCACCTAATATAGAGAAGACTATTAAATAACTTTCTATTTTTTCTTTTAGTGTTTTATTTTCTAGACTAATATTATGTCTATTAATTTCTGTTGCTATTAATACAACAGAATCTTGTGATTTAGATATTTTATTGGCTATATTTTGAATAGTGGCATCATCTTCAAGCTGATTATTAAAATCGCTAGCAAAATTTTTGGTTTTTCCTGATTGCTTTCTTGGTCTTGGATTACCATTAATTATATTTTCATCTACCATAAATTAATCATTAAATTTGCTAAAATTCTCTTTCCACAAATCCATAAAGTATCCATAATGTTGTGCTTCGTTCATAATACATTCTAATATTTGGGGATTAGCTTTTTCTTGATCTTTTGAAAAAAATTGTGTCCAAGCTGAATTTGGGCTATGAGTTTTGCATACTAATTGATGTGATTTATGTTCGCTAAGACCAATAAGAACTTGATATATTGCATTTACGATACTATTTTTATATTCCGATTCTGGCATAATACATTTTTTATATATGATATTAAAATTATCATCAATTTCAGTGTCATCATCAATTTCTATTTTGTCATAATCATCTAATGTTTGCACCAATGGTCTATTTTTAAAATTTTTAAATTCGTTATAAACTGGAACACATACTGGGCCGAATTTCCAAAAATCAATATTCATATTACGATTACTATCTATTGGTAAAAATGGGAACTTTTGTGTTCCGCAAACAGACACTGCATAGCAATAATAAAGCCATTTTTGAAAAGATAAATGAGTAAATTTAATAAATCCCAATCTTTTGCAAGCATCTAAAATCTCGTTAGCAAATGCTCTTGGGTCTATATTTAAGTTATGCTCCTGAAGCTCATCACCTGTCATATCAATTGGTCTTTTTTTTGTCATAGCAATTACAAATTAATAATTTTATACACAAAATAGTATTCTATTAAATAGTAGTCAAGTTTTTTGTCAATCAAAAAATAAAATTTTGTAATAACAAACTATCGTGCTGGACATACAACTGTTGCATAAAATCAAAATAATATTATTTACTTTAAAATTAAATAAAATGTTATTCAGCTACAATATATTATATATATTTTTATGAGCGAAGTCAATTATAAAGTAGAATTTGCAAACAAATATTTTGGCAAAGCTACATGTCAATTTGATGTTTTAAAACAAGTTGATATTTTGTTAAAAGATAAAAAAGACAACTATATTTTGTATATCGAAAGCAAATATATAATAACAAACGAGATTGAATTAAAAAAAGCACTGGCACAAACAATTTTAACCAACAAAAAACAAGATCACATTTTGAATAGAGTTGCTTTGATTTACAAAAACGACCAAAACCACGACATAATGATTTTAATCGATTGCAACGAAGACAGTATAATGTATAATAACGACATAAATTGGAAGGCGGAAAAACCAAGCAGTCCAACCAAAGATGCAATTGACAGAATTTGGGATAGAATTCACAACAAAATAACTGTTTATACAAACGACGAAATTGCCGAAATTGCCAAACAATTGCTTAGCACACAAGATATAAAAATAAAAATTACCGTAACAAATGTAAATATAATTTATAATGCGTGGAAAAACGCTGTTGAATTTAAAAACCCCGTGCAAAACGAACAAGAATTGATAAATCTTTTTCTTGTAGACAGCCTAGACGGAACAAAATATAGGCAGACGGTTATTGATTACGAAGAGCCACTGATTCGTGAGGGGGTATATTTGAATAAATACACAATAGAAAAAACGGCAGACAAAATAAGGATAATCTACAACGATTATATAATTCATTTAATAAACGATGTTGTCAAATATAACAACTTTTGGAACAAATATCAAAGACCGCCAGAACAACAAGAATTTTTGAATATAATCGAACGAAGTGCAAGACTTTATAGCGATAAATACAGGCGAGATACGGGCGGGGAATATACTCCTTTTTGCTTTGTTGACAAGCAAAATCAAATTTTAAAACAAAACTATAACCTTGACGAATTTATAATTTGCGACACTTGCGCTGGGGTTGGCAATTTAGAAAATCAATTTGGAACCGAATTTAAACAAAATTGCTACCTTTCAACCCTCGAAGAAAGCGATGTTGAAATTTGCAAAATCAAGGGTTTTGAAAATGTAATTCAATACGATTATTTAGCAAACGAAGCCCAACCAAAATGGAAGCACCAAGGTGCCATGCGGGATATTAACGAAATTTGCAAAATTGAAGGCAAAAAACTGATGATAATAATAAACCCACCTTACCAAAGAAGAAAGGGTGTTGCAAACAATTTGGCAATAGAATTTTTTAACAAAATTTTAAAACTAAATCCACAGGCAATTGTGTTTTATTATACGGCTGAGTCATTTTTTAGAGATGAGATTGAGCATTATATTGATTCAAAATACAAAATTGTTAGTTGTATAATGAGTAATGCAAAAACAACATTTCAACTTAGCGAATGGCCAATTTCTCAAATTATATTTGATAAAGATAAGGGTAACAAAATTGATAAATCAAAAATTGCAATTGATAGATATGAACTTAATGAAAAAACAGATGAGTTTAAATTTATAAAAACTTACACCTACAATCAAACAAAACCAAACCTAATAAAAGAAATTGAAAAAGAAATAAAAGCTAATCAAACTGGATTGATTTTAGGGCAATGGTCTTATTTAACATATGTAATGATTGTTGGTAGCGGTGGGAATGAAAAAAGCAATAAAATTACAGCCAATAATCTAAAATATGCACTACTTTCAAAAGGTATTAACTTTAATAGCCATGCTAAATATTTTGAAAGAAGCTATCATTGTTACAGAGGAACGGTTGATTTAATTCCGCAAGAGCTATTTAACGATTCTATTATGTTTTCTATGTTTTTTAAAAACTTTATGTTTGAAAACAAAAACCAGCCAAACTACATAATGCCATTTACAAGCAAAGAGCTTGGTTGCAACAAAAACGATTTGAATGTTGCAAGAAACGAGGGCGATTTGGGCAATCCAGATAGTGAAGTCTTTGATTTTAGGCAGTGGCTTTTACAATTTGATTTTAGCGAGGAGGCACAAAACCTAAAAAAGGCAGCTCTGCAAATATTTTTGTATTATCATAAAAATTATGCTAACACAAACTATAACGACAGTTTTTACGACATTACAAACGCTATAATGGGCAAGGACACCAGCAAATTTAAAACACTTGATAGTGCCAACGATACTAGAATTTCTAAAACAAAAACAACCGAAGGCACCACAGGTTTTGGGCGAAACACAATAAAATCTGTTGTTGGTAGTGCCGATTTGCCTACCTTTATAAACTTTTTTGACTCACGAGATGTGCTGGCACGCAAAATCAATAAACAACTGGTTGAAAACGGTTTGTTGCTGTGGGAACGAGAGAATATTTATTAAAAATAAAAAATAATGATTATTCCTCATCATAGTTAAATTTGCGTACATCTCGCTTTAAATCTCTTGCTTTTATTGCTTCGCGTTTATCGTGCATTTGTTTGCCTTTTACAATTGCTATTTCGACTTTAATTTTATTATTTGTTGCACAATATACCTTTGTTGCAATACATGTTAAGCCTTTTTCTTTGATTTTACCGTATATTTTGGCAATTTGATGTTTATGTAAAAGCAATTTTTTATATCTCAACTGATCATGCTGTTTATCAATTACTGCATTTTTATATGGAGAAACATGAAAATTAGAAAGCCAAGCTCCATCGGCACGAATAACAACATGATTATTAGCCATATTT
This sequence comes from Rickettsia typhi, assembly GCA_945876965.1. Lineage (GTDB taxonomy): Bacteria > Pseudomonadota > Alphaproteobacteria > Rickettsiales > Deianiraeaceae > CAMCQG01. The sequence continues at coordinate 51,592 of CAMCQG010000001.1, read as the reverse complement.
GCCATTCCGCGGCGAATAGATTTAACTTCGCTACCGAGCAAAACTATGCCTGCCTCGTATCTTTCTTCTATAAAATATTCAAAGCTAGCTTTTCTGTTTTCTATCAAAACCTTAGTAATTTTCTGTTTCATATTCTTTTTTTCATTAATCTTCTATATTCCTTAATAACAACCTTATGCTCATCAAAAGTTTTTGTAAAAACATGGCAATTTTTACCATTACTCATAAAAAATAAGGCATCAATTTTTGATGGATGCAAAACCGCCATAATTGCTTTTTTACTTGGATTGCAAATTGGGGTTGGGGGCAATCCTATTTTTTTATAGGTATTGTATGGATGATCAATTTTTAGCTCATTAAATGTAGGATTTCTGTTTATTGTATTGACATCTCCGTGCTCAATGCCATCAATTTTCATACCATAAAATACTGTTGGAGATGATTGCAGTCGCATTCTTTTGTTTAATCGGTTTATAAAAACAGCTGCGATATGCTCATATTCATTTTGATTACAATATGAAGCTCCAACTTCTTTTTCTACAATCGAAGCCAAAATCAATGCTTCATATGGGGTTTTAAATGGTAAATCTTTATCTCTTTTTGTCCATTGTCTTTTTAAATATCTATCCATTTCGCGTTTCATGGTAGATATTAAAACCGTTTTTTCTTCAAATCTGGTGATACTATAGGTATCTGGCATTAGCTCTCCTTCTGAGATATTTTCTGATATTTTACCGCTTAAAATATTACTTTTATTTATTTCGTTTATAATATATTTTGTGGTTACACCTTCTGGAAAAAATATTTTATATCTTTTGACTTCGCCTAAACCAATTTTTTTAATAACACTTTTTATTGTATCATATGTGTGTATCTCGTAATCTCCTTGTTGAATAAATTTTTTATTTATGCCCATCCAAATTCTGCCATAAAAAACAGTAAAATGTTGCATTATAGCACTGTTGGGGTATAATTTTTTTGATATTATAAAAAAATTATTATTTTTTTCTATAATCAAATCAAAATTTTTGCTGACAGGTACTTTATTTATAGCAAAATAAACAACGGCTATAACAGAAATTAATACGAAAAATATTTTTTTCATTAAATGCTTATTTTTTTTCCTCTTGATCAAAAACACTTGTAACTGATTTTTTATAAATAAGAACAGAAACGCCATCACTAATTGTAACAGTGAATAATTCTTTTTCTTTATCAATATCTTTTATAACACCAATAATTCCTCCTGTTGTAACAACTTTTGTGCCAATTTTAAGGTTATCAAGCATAACATTAAATTCTGCAGCTTTGCGTTGTTGTGGACGCATAATAAATAAGTAAAAAACTGCAAAAATAATCAACAATGGAGCAAAAGACATAAATGCATTTTGTGCCGTTGGCGCATCTTCAGCTGCAAATGCAAATTGTGGAGTAAATAACAATGCAAACAATAGAATTTTATTCATAAAAATATCAATTAATGTTAATAAACATCAATATATAAAATATAATAATCAATAAATAAAAATAATTGTTGTTTTTTAATTACTTTGATATTTTGTGATTACAATAATTACTTGTTATTTAATGCAAATATTTGATTTATTTCCATATTTTTGTAGTGGATTAATGGTTTCTTTTGCGATTGGTGCATTGTTGGTTAAAAATCCAGTTTATTCATTGTTGTTTTTGGTTGCTATGGTTCTTAATATGGCAATGATTTTTATGTCAATTGGGTCGGAATTTTTAGGTTTATTGCTTGTTATAGTATATGCTGGTGCGATTGCTGTATTGTTTTTGTTTGTAATAATGATGGTAAATTATAAAGCGAGCGTTGTGGCAAAAAGACCATTTACAGAAGGTTGGCCGATAGTTGCAATATTTGTAATAATTTTTATATTTGAAGTTGTGCGAACATTGTTTAAATACACCGATGGCTTAAAAGATTATGTTTTTATAAAAAGTGATTATTCTGATATTAAGAAAATAGCAAATTTATTATATGGAACATATCAAAATGAGCTTGTTTTGACTGCGATAATTCTGTTAATCGGGGTTATTGGTGCAATTTTAATGACTTTGAAATATGTTAAAATAGTGCCAAAAAGATCTTTTGTGTCGGATCAAGTTAAACAAACCAAAGAAGATTCGGTGGCAATGATTAATCCGCCAATAAACTCTGGAATAGATTATTAATTTATATGCAAAATATTCTTTCGCTAACAGAACTAAATAGTGACGATTTTGAAACAGAAAAATTTGAATATACAAAATTTAGAAATTATATTAAAGATGGTTTTTTTACAGCAAAACATAAAAAATATGGCGATGTTGTAGTTTTTTATACAATAGATAAAAATCCTATTTTTCTGGCGAGATATGAGCAAGTAAAAATTAATATATCATTTGATTTATATCAAAAATTATTATCTAAATTATTTGCCAAACAACTAACAAAAAATTCTGTTTTTAGTAGAAAACAAAAAGCAAAAACTATTTATTTTAATGGACAAAAAATTTATTATAAATTTATATATTTGGTGTCGGCAATTTTATCTTTATTGATTATAATGCCATCATTATTTTGGCTTTGGTATGCTTCAAATATAATAATTAGAATCGTTTTTATGATTTCTGGATGTCGTAAAAAAATAGAACATAAAATAGGTAATATAAATTTACCAACTTTTACAATTTTGATACCAATGTATAAAGAAATTGATGTTTTGCGGCAATCCATAGATAGCATAGTGGCAATAGATTATCCATCGCATTTACTAGATATTAAAATTGTATTAGAAGAGGATGACAGGCAAATGATAGATATGATAAAAACAATCGATTTACCATATTTTATAACTGTAATTATTGTGCCATTTAGTGTTCCACAAAATAAACCAAAGGCTCTTAATTTTGCATTTTTGTTTGCTCGTGGAGAATATTTAGCTATTTATGATGCCGAAGATATTCCTGATATTTTGCAATTGAAAAAAGTAGTTTCACAATTTGCAAATTCACCATCCAAAACAATAGCTTTGCAAGGATCTTTATGTTATTATAATAAAAATTATAATTTGATTACAAATCTTTGCAGTTTGGAATATTCAATTTGGTTTGATATTTTATTGCCGGGTGTAAAAAAATTTGGCGGTTTTATTCCTCTTGGCGGCACAACTAATCATTGCAAAACATCAGCAGTGGAATCTATTGGATCATGGGATGCATTCAATGTAACCGAAGATGCAGAATTGAGTTGCAGAATGGTAAAAAAGGGCTTCGAGGTGGATTATTTAAACAGCAAAACAGAGGAGGAATCTGTTATATCGGTAAAAGCATGGCTTAACCAGAGAACCAGATGGATTAAGGGTTATATTGTTACTTTAGTTGCATATTTTCAATATTTTAATTCAAAAAAAGTTAGTTTTATTGATAGCTTAAATTTTAATAATTTATGTTTTTTTGTGGTTATAAATTCGTTGTTAATGTCGTTTTTAATTTTAATTTATGTGGCAAAATGGCTTGTCGACATAGAGACGCTATATACCGATAATATTTTTGTTATTATTTGTATGGCGTGTTTTATTTTATTGACAATATTTTATATTTTTTATTGTTTTTTTAAATTAAATATGTCTTTGTGGTGTTCAATAAGGACGGGAATTGTTTTTCCGTTTTATTGTGTTGGACAGACAATTGCTTGTTTGCGTGCAATTTATCAAATTTACAACAATCAAGAATATACTTGGGAAAAAACAGAGCACGGATTATGTTTAAACAAAAATAAGATATGATTTATTACTTACAAAATAGAGCAATAATTAAAGTTTATGGGGCAGATTCGGTTAAGTTTGTTAATTCTTTATGCACAAATAATATTATAAAATTACAGAGTTGCTATAATACAATTTTAAATTCGCAATCTAGGTTTTTATACGATTTTTTTGTTTATAAATCTAGTCAAGATTGCATTTATATTGATATTTTTTGTGATTTTGTTGGGGGCTTTATTAAAACGCTTAATAAATATAAATTACGAAGTAAATTTGAAATAGAAATTGAAAATAATTTGCAAATTGCAGCAGGTATTGATAGCATAATCGATGCTAAATTTAGCTTTTTGGACACTCGTAAAATAAATCTTGGTACCCGCTTTTGTATCGACAAAACAACACAAAATAATAACACGGAATACGATGATTTGCTTGTAAAAAATTGCATTGTAGCCGGTGAATGGCTTGAACAAGAAAAAGCATTTATTTTAGAATATAATTTTGAAGAAATGCAAGCAATAGATTTTGATAAAGGTTGTTATATAGGACAAGAATTAATAACCAGAACAAAAAGAACAGGAGAAATACGCAAATATTTAAAAACCGTTGATATCCTGCCTGAGAATGCAAAATTAATTAAACAAAATAGAGATAATAGTTTATTTTTAGTATTAGTTAGAAAATAAAGCTATTTTTTACCTATACGAGGGCTTGTTTTCATGATAATATCTTGAATACCAATTCTTTTGCCAGAAAACACATATGTGTCACTCCAAAAACAAGATAATAATATGCAGACAATGGATATATATCGGTGATCAAACCATGTATAATAAGCTAAAAATGGTAAAAACCAAGGTATATAGTTTAAAATAGTTCGTATTGTTGATTGAATTGCTGTTAATTTTTCATTATTATTCTTAACAATATATATGTTGATTATTCTTCTGCCAAAAGTTGCACACCATTTTGTTTGTAGCATATAGCTATGATAGATAATCCCTGCTAAAATACATAAAAATATAACAATTATAATTCCTTTACCAAAAGTAGATGTAAAAAATATATACCTATGAAACCGCATTGTTATATCAAAATGTGATATATTGCCAAATAATCCATTAAATTTATCTATAAATTCCACACGATATGAATTGATAAATAAAGATGAAATCAGTATTATTACCATTCTAATTGCACCTAAAAACAAAGAATCTAAACAGAATGCAATCATATTTCTCAGCATTGATGGATAAGATTCTTCTGGTAATTTAATTGGTTGCTGTATTACATTTTTATCAAAACTTTCTTTTAGTTTTTCTAGAAACATATAATAATAAATTATTCATTTGGGGTAAATGATTTTCCACAACCACAACCTCCTCCGCCACCCATATTTGGATTAACAACTTTAAAAGATGAGCTACCCAAAGATTCTGTATAATCAAGTTCTGAGCCTTGAACAAAAGGTAGGGAAACATTATCAACAACCACAATTATTTTACCGTTATCACTTAACAATAAGTCACCATCTTCGTGTTTTGTGTCCAATGAAAAATCATATTGCATACCTTTGCAACCACCCGGCATAACAGAAAATCTAATAAAAGCATTATTTATATCGATATCGGCACCAGAATCTAAAACTGCCTGTTTTGCTTCTTCGCTTGATAATATCTCATGAATTTTAACACATGCTTTATCTGTTAATTTAAAATCCTCGCAGTTTTTTGCTTCTTGTTGCATAATTTTATAATTTATTATAAATAAGCAATTTTACTAAAATAATAATTTTCAAGCTTTATTTTATTATAAATGAATTTTTATTAGCAGTATAATATTATCTACCAAAATATATTGCGGCCAATATTATAAAACAAATAAAAATATTAGCTCTAAAACTATTTTTACAACTTATTGGATCATCGAGATTTGTAAATGTTAAAATTCGCAACATAAAACCAGTGCACAAAAATATTGTGCAATAGTAAAACCAATTAGCACTTAGGCTATCAATAAAGCCTGCAACAAAAAACAGTAACATCATCATCGATAATAATGTTCTCATGTAATATTTTGGGTTATCTTGGTAAACAATAGCAGTTGAGCTAACATTTAATTTTAAATCATCTTGTATGTCTTGATATGCATAAATTGTATCAGTATAAATCATCCAATAAATAGATGCAATATATACAATAAATACTGATAAACTAAGACGATTTGATATGTTTGTATAAGCAACCAGTAGCCCCATATTCCAAGAAATACCTAGCACAATTTGTGGCCGCTTTAGAAATCTTTTTGTAAACGGATAAATAATCATTCCAATAGCACCACATAATGCAAAAAAAACTGCAAGCGGTTTTAGCCAAAATAACATATAAAAACCAATAGTTCCAAGGAATAATATCATTAGATATGCCACCCAGAGTGACAATTCTCCTGTTGCCAAAACTCTTGTTTTTGTTCGCTTTACATATTTATCAATATCCCTGTCAACAATATCATTTATTATACAGCCAAGAGTTCTTGTTATAATGCTAGCAATTGCAAAAAATATAATATTTTTTATTGCTTCAGGATACCTCAAGTAATATTGAGCCCAAGCAATTCCCCATAAGCACGGCAAATAAAGGCCGATAATTGGAATAGGATTATTAAGTCTGCACAGTTTGATAATATTATAATACACCTTTTCGAGAATAATTAGTCATTTTATCATAGAATCTTCTATCCGATTCTTCTATATTGTTCTCACCATTGTCAATCAGTGTGGCCTTGATTATCAATACAGTTTCTACAATAGATTCGGTAGATTGTTTTTCTTTAAATAAAGTTCCAATGATTGGTATTTCTGATAGAAAAGGCCATCCAGATTCTGTAATCGTATCAACGCGAGAGGTAAAACCGCCCATTATCATAGTATCGCCATCTTTTATATTGACCATTGTATCAAATGTTTTTGCTGATGTAATCGGTATATTATTTGATATTCCGGATGTTAAGGCGCTTTGTTTAGCTAAATATGCAAATCCAGGATCTGCCTGAAAGCCATTTTGTGAGATAATAGAAGGCCTAACATTCATCATTATTTCTCTTTTATCAAAATTAATAACAGGCAATATACTTAAATCTATCCCGATTGGCACAGTTTGTGGTATTGAAGAAATTGTAAATTGTTGAGCATTTGTACCTACAGCATTTGTACCGGTATTAACAAAATTGTTTGTAATAGACATATTAAAATATACTGTATTTTCTGCACGACTAAGCACCGCCGTTTGATTATTTGTTGCATTAAGTCTTGGGCTAATAAGTGTTTTTACGGTACCAAATTTATTTAACATTTCTATTGTTGCGGTTACATTTTGTGAGCCTAATATTAATTTTACTGGTGTTAGAGTCGATGCTGCTAAATTGCTAGCAAAGCCAGTTGATGCAGTCAATGCAACATTTCCAATTTGTCCAGCAATACCTGACCAATCAATACCATTTTTATATGTATTATCCAAGGTAACTTCTAAAATTTTAACTTCTATTAAAACCTGCGCAGTCATTTTTTTCTGCAATAATTTTAGATATTTATCGATTTTTCTATGACCTTTTTTGGTTGCAAAAACAGCAATTAAGCCACCTTGTTTATTTATAGAAATTGTATTTTGACCAAGCGGACCTTGTTGTTGCTGACCCTGCAATTGGGTTGGCTGAGTAGTGGCGCTGGGGGCAACTGGCGGCTGAGGAGCTAGGCTATTTGAGGCATTGGACATATTTTTTATTTGTAATTTTGCATCTCTTTCTTTTGCCTTTTCTTTATTTAGCTGCTCATTCAATGTATCTTCACTGACAATTTGCTTAATACTTGTGTTGATATCTTCCCATAAATTATCCTCTGCTTTTCCTGATAATGAAAAACTAGAACTACTACTCTGACTAGATGTTGATCCATTTCCAGATAACCCAGTTGATGAAGATTTGCTTGTGCTGTTTGATCTGATTAAATTAATAAAATTAACATTATATGTTTCAACATATGGCGAATCTTCTTCAAAAATCAAAATACCATCAACTTCATGATATCTAACATTTGCTATTTGAGTAATACTTTCCAATACATCTCTTAATGGTTTATTTTTAGCCGTTATAATAATTGAGGCGTCTATTTTTGGTGATATTTGAATATCTAAATTTGCCATACGACCAATTTCAAGTAACACATCTTTTAACGGAACATCTTCTGTTACACTAATGCTTATTAATTTATCTGGAATCTTATCTGGCTTGCTAGGGGTTTTTATTAGTTTAGCAATATTTGGATTAGTTTTTTTTTCATTATTTTTTTTTGGAGTATTTAAAACATCATAATAATCACTTCTTGATAAATCGCTGGCTCCATCATATGTTAAATATTCATTTGCATTTCTTTTTGTGCTTGTGTTTGGAGTGTACCCACAAGAAAGTAAGGATAATAATAATGTAAAAATAGTAATTTTCGACATATAAAAAAACCAATATAAAAAACCAATATAAATAAATATAAAATTAGTTATTTTAATAACAATATTTATTTTTTATTTATCACCTATGATGCCTTTGGTTAAAACCTCATTAAATACACAAACTGTTGAGGGGCCACTTCTTAAGCTAAATACATAATTTACCTTTTCAATAATCACATAATCTCCAACTACTCTAAAATTAGCCACTTCTTCAAAGCCCTCAGAATCAACCGTAAATACGGCTGGCAATGAACCATTTGCCCTAAATTGTAGGTATGTAAATTGACCATCATCAAACATTTTTATTGGCGTAATTGATTGATCGCCTGATGCTGTATAATTAAAATTATAATTTTCTGGATGAGAAAGATCTGGCAATGATGTTGCCGAATATTGTATTACAGATGTATCTTCGTCTCCACCACTACCCTGAGAATTTTTTGGATATTTAAATTTAATAAAAAATGTTAATTCATCATCAAATGGATTTTTAGCATCCTCTGCGTGTAATTCAAAAAAGTATATTCTTTTGTTTGTCATAACAGTTAATGTTGTATCGGCATCATCTTCAACTGGCTTTAAAAATAAACGATTTGCACTAGGTATTAATTGCCAAGATGTAACTTTTGGGGTTGACATACTATTTATAGATTCGCCTTCTTCGAATTCTATATAAGTATGATTTAAATAATGACCAGAAAAATAATATACTGTATTTGGATAAAAAGTCCATGTTTTAAATCGTTTATCAGAGGTGTATTGTTTAGGTTTTAATGCTGTGGCGTTTACATTGCAGTATCCGATAATCAAAAATAACAATATCAATCTATACATTTTATTATAAATTATTTTCTAAATCTTTATATAAAATTGCACCAAAAATCAAACGATAAAAATAAAAAGCAGCAATAATAGTTATAAACATAGACCAAAATACATCGCTTAAAAAATGCCTACCAAGTGATACTCTGCACAGAGACATAATAATTCCAATTAAAAAAGTGCAGTCTAAAATAATGGATTTTCTTTTTCTAGTAATAAAATTTGTAAGCGGCATTGCAATACAGATACCAAATAAAGTAAAGGCAATACTTGTATCGCCAGACACAAAAGAGCAATTTGTTTTGCATTGATTCGATATATAAAATGCCGGAGAGAATGTGTTTTTTCCACCAAATTCTATAATTTGCTGTGGCCTTGGTCTGCCAAAAAAATTTTTTGCCAAAGAATGAACAACTAGCAAATGCATGCCAACTAATAATACAAAAATATAAGATATATGCTTAATTATATTTTTTTGATAATAAGACATAATAACATTGTATATGCTTGCAATAATAAGCAAAAAAATTATTATTTTAATTAGAATACCATTAAAGCCTTTAATATACCAGCTCCAACCGATAAATTCTGATTTTATAAAAAAAACCTTTGATACCACAATATCAATTTGGGGAAACAAAATAAATAAAGATATAAAACCAATAAATAACAAAAATAATTTTGGTTTTAAAATATGATATATAGCACTAAAAAACATTGTAGATATTTGAATAAATATTATTTTCTTAATATATCAAGTCTAATTGTCAACAAAAATACTACCTTTAACATGATAATGAACAACCAAAATTGCTAAACCTATAACAATTTCAACTGCACCAATTGACATAATAAATAAAGTCATTATCTGACCTAGTGTATTTTGCCAAAAGTATGAAAATCCAATAAAAACCAGATTTACAGAAAGTAGCATACTTTCTAAGCAAATAATTGTCATCAAGAAACTTTTTCTCATAGCAACAATTGCCCCAAAAGATATACAAAATATTATAGATCCAACAATTGATAAATATATACCTAGCATAGCCTATTTGTTAATTTTTTCATACAATTTTACATTATATTTTTTATATAAATAGTTTTTATATAAATCTTGCATATCATGCTGTTTTTGTTCCCAAATTTCTGATGATATCTGCGTTATTTCATTTTGACTATATTTAATATTGTCATCAATATTATTCAAAATAGCAACAACAAAAGATCCATCTTTTCTTATAAAAGGTCCCATTATATCGTCTTTTTTTGCATCATATATTGCAATTTTCATTTCATCAGAAATATTGTTATCTTGGCGAGATATTTTTAAATCAGTAATTTTGGTCATTTTTCTGCCCTGTATAAAATTTTTCATCAATGTAGCATTTTTTCTGTCCATTTTTTCTAAATTAGATTTTACCTCGTTAGCTATATTAAAAATATATTCTTCTGTTTTTACTTTTTTTAGCGCAGTAGAAATATCTTTGTAAGCTTCGTTAAAATCTTTATTTCTAGTTTCTTGTTTTTCTGCTATTCTGACAACATCAAATGAACATTCTCCATTTTCTATTATGTCAACAAAATTTACAGATTTTTCAAATAAATCTATAAATCTATCTTGTGATTCTTGTGTTATTTTTTTAGAAATAATCGTTACATCTAGGATATTTGCAACATCTTTTAGCTCTTTTCCTGATGAAAGCAAATCACGAGCTTGATCCCTGTAAGACATTAATTTTTCACAATTTTTTTGTTTTAATAATTTATCAGATAAGCTATTAATCATATGATTTTTTTCAGCAACATCAAGTTTTTCTGTCATAATTTTGCGAACCTGAACCACAATAAATTTATCAGAAGAAATTTGCATTCCATCGCTAATCTTATTAAGGGGTAATTCAAAAACTATATCTCTAACATTTGGTTGCAAATCAAAATATCCAATACTATCGATTGAAATATCTTTTTCTTTTTTATTAAAAACAGATGCAACTTCCATAAAGTTTTTTTTACGATTTTTCAATAAAAATAATGCTTTATCGATATCTTCTTGTGAATTTAAAGATAATAGATATATTGCCCTACGCTCCGAGTGTTTTTGATTATAAGTTTTATTAAACTCATCTTCTAAGTCTTGTTTTGTGAGTGATGCTTTATGTTTGCTAATAATATCATCAGAAGAAATATATTCAATTTGCATTTGTGATTTTTCAACAAATAAGTTTTTATGAGACAGATAAAAATCGCTCAATTCTTGCTCAGATAATACAGTATTTGTGGAATCGTTTGGTATTATAAATAAATCTATAATCCTCTTTTGATTTTTCATTTTAAGTTCAAGTGTTGCTAAATTAGAAAAATCAATTTTTGGCAGACCAATAATATTCACAATAACATCTGTAACAATTTTTTGCCTTATTTTTTCTATATATTCAGCTTCTGTTAAACCGGCATTTGATAAAAAACTATTAAATTTGTTTTTATTAAAAACATTTTCATCAGCAAATTCTTTATTTTTGGCAATATATTGTGCTATAACCTCGTTTGATAAATTTAAATTTAAACTTTTTGCCTCCTGTTTTAATATTTTTGATAAAATTAAATCCTGAATAACCAAGCTTCTAATATATGGATTAAAAGACATATCGGGTAATCTTTTTTTTAATTTAATCATTTCTGTCTCAACATGCATTTCTGTAATTACTTCGTTGCCAATTTGAGCAATATAATTTTCTTTTCCATTATTATAAAACCCGCCAATGCCCCACATTCCCATTCCAACAAAAATCATTGCCAATACAAAGCCAACACCAATATCTCTGGCTTTTTTAGCAAATGTTTTTGGTGTTTTATCATTAAAATCTATATCAGAATTTAAAGAATCAATATGGTGTTTAGACATGTAAAAAAAATATTATTTATATCAGCATTAACGCAAAAAAATAAATCGCAACTATATTTTATATTTGTTATATTTAATATTTTTTAAGAAAATTATACTATTGCATTTTATTTTATATGTTATATTTTTTCATTATAAATTATAAAAAATTATGGATAAAATTGTAATAAAAGGTGGTAACAAGCTTAATGGAGAAATTATAATTGCTGGGTCAAAAAATTCATCTTTGCCAATTATTGCGGCAACAATTATGTGCCAAGAAGAGGTATGTCTGCTTGATATTCCCCATATTCAAGATTCAGTTTCAATGTTGCATTTGATATCATGTTTGGGTGGTAACATCACAATCGATGGGCCTGTTGATAACGGATTTGGCTTTCCTTTGCGTCAAGTGAAAGTTAATTGTGTAAAAGTTGATAAGTCTATTGCATCATATGATATTGTTAGAAAAATGAGGGCCTCAGTTCTTATTTTGGGACCATTGCTTGCTAGGTTTGGCAAAGCAGAAATTTCGTTGCCAGGCGGTTGCACTATTGGTGCTAGACCAGTTAATTTGCATATTGAAGGATTAGAAAAATTGGGTGCAAAAATAGAAATTGATAGTGGTTTTATAAAGGCTAGCGTCGAAGGTAAATTGCGTGGTGCAGTGATTGATTTTTCGACAGTATCTGTTGGTGCAACAGAAAATATTTTGATGGCTGCCGTCTTGGCGGAAGGGCAAACAATAATTAATAATGCCGCAAAAGAGCCAGAAATTATAGCTTTGGGTGAATTTTTGCAAGCAATGGGAGCACAAATAAAAGGACTTGGAACTTCGCAAATAATCGTTGATGGAATTGAAAAATTGTGTAGTGCAACTTATAAAATTCCAGCTGATCGCATTGAAGCCGGAACATATGCAATTGCGGCGGCAATAACGGATGGTAAAATAATAATGCACAATACAAATCTTAGTTTATTCAGCGAATTTAAAACAGTTTTTCAGCAATCTGGTGTTAAATTATCGCAAGAAAAACCAAATCAAGTTATTGCAGAGCGTCACCCAGATGGATTAAAGCCTTGTAAAATAGAAACTGCAATTTATCCAGGATTTCCTACTGATTTGCAGGCACAAATTATGGCTCTTTTGTTATGTGCTGATGGTATATCCGAAATATCGGAGAATATTTTTGAAAATCGTTTTATGCATGTTCCAGAGCTTATTAGGATGGGGGCAAAAATAGATATTTTACACAATAAAGCTATAATTTATGGCGGTAAAAAGCTAAAAGGTGCATCAGTTATGGCAAGTGATCTTCGCGCATCAGTTTCTCTTATTATTGCGGGTTTAGTTGCTGAAGAAACAACGGAGGTTCATAGAATTTATCATTTAGATAGAGGATACGATTTTTTAAGCGGTAAACTTGCAGAATGTGGTGCCAATCTTATAAGAATTAAAAATTAATTCAATTCACATAACTATATGAGAAGGTATCTACAAGAAGCAGATTCAGGTTTGGAGGCACAAATAAGAAAGATATTCCAAGATACATTAGACAAGTTAAAAATAGAGTTAACAAGACGCGAATTAAAAGCAATAGTAGGTCTAACAGAGCCAGAGAAAGAGCATGAAGTAAATATTAGTATAGATTCTGAAGGTATGTTGCGGTATAATGATTCTGATATAAATACAGCATTTAATAAGGCTGTTGAGGAATATTGTGATAAATTTCCTTTTGACGCAAAAATTACTTTAAAAATAATGGATTTTCCATATTTTAATGGTTTTTCGGAAAAATTAAAAAAGATGAATATTAAAAACATAGGAATTTATGGATCAGAAGCGCTTGATAATGTAGATGTTGATAAATATTTTCCAAAATTAAAAACAATTCAAATTGTACATCCTGCATCTAATGTTAAAATTATCCCATCGGATAAATTAAAAGAAATTTATGCCATTTCATCCTATCCTACTTTGATAGAAATAGCGAAAGAAAAACAAAATAATGTAGAAATATTGAACTGCTCAGTCCAAAATTTTATTCATCTTGTACCCTATTTGCCAAATTTAAAATCCATTGATATATCGTTTTTAGAAGAAGAAGTTGGTACTTTTGATATGGAATTTGCATTAGAAATCCAATACAAGTTAAAATTTGCAAAAAAAATATCCCACCTTAGCATAGATGACATTAAAAATCTTAACGATGATGATATTCAGTATTTAAATAATGCTATTATTTCTGATGAAGCCAATATTGATCTTTTTGATAACAATAACTATGATAAAGATTTTTATGAAAAAATTCGCATTCTTGAAGAAAACGATTCTTTTGCTAGTTTTGCTCAAGCTTATACTGAAAATAAGATTACAGACTATAACAGAGACTCTTTTACTGATAATGTTTGCATAGAATTGGGATATTTTATGGAATATGTAAAAGATGATAATAAAATAGAAAGTTTATATTTATCGGATGGTTTTACTCGATCTATTCCTAATCAATTTTGTAGTAAATTTAAGCATTTAAAAAAGCTTGATTTTTCTGGAAACAAATTATCGGAGATAAATGATGATTTTAAATTACCAAATTTAGAAAAACTTGATTTATCTGATAATATAGAGCTAAAATCTTTACCTGAAAATTTATTTAAAAATTGCCCAAAATTAAAAGCAATTGATATTAGGGGTTGCTCTTTTGGGTTAGAAAATATTAATAGAATTGAATCTTTGATTGCAGAAATAAATCAAGAAAGGGCGCCTGAAGATGAAATTATATTAACATATAGTCAGAATATTAGATCCTTTATTGAGGAATGCGGTATTGATAATGATAAATTTGAATCATATAACAAAAATATAAAAACTTTTATTAAAAAGGCCCTTAATACCGAAGCTTTGGTGAAAAACAAAAAATGGGTTGTAAATTTAATAAAAAATATTTTAACCGAATATGACAAAAATAATCAGTCATTTTGTAATAAAATTGATCAAATTGCAGAAGAACAATCAAGAACATGCGCAGATCGTATAATGGTTGGCTTATTAGAGATGGAAAATGCTATAAAATATAATAAAAAAGATAGCGATTTATCGCCCATAGCACTATTTAACAAATATCGTAATATATCGATACAAAAATATGCATATGATTTTGTTATAACTTGGTCCGAAGGTAAGCCTAATATTGATCAAATAGAAGATTTTTTGGCTGTTCTTAACAGTTTACCAAAACCTTTAAAAAATGACATGATAACGGATATGAGATATTCGGGTTCAAGTCAATTAATAAAATCTAAAAATAAAGAATTATTAAATAATTTTATAAATAAATTAGAAGAAAATCTGCCAATATTGGTATTTAATAAAATAACACATGATCCAAATGATCCAAGCGATGAAAATAAAACTGATGAATTATCGCAAGAATATAGAGGTACAATTAGAAATATCAAAGATAGATTTGATGACAAGATGCCGGATTTTGAAAATTATAAAAAAGAGCAACTATATGTAGATGATTGCAACAGAATAGCATTTGATAGAAATATGGCAATTTCACTATATTTAGCCATTGAATATATTGCCTCACAAACAACAGAAAAACTGAAGCTATATAACATAAAAAAAGATTTATTTGGAAAAATTGGCATAAATAATGAAGATTTTCCTTCTTGTCTTACAGCAGAACAAAATAATAATAATTTTCGTACCCTAAAAAGACCTCTACCTGATCATAATGATAATGTTGAAGAACATATAAAAAAGCATAAATCCGATAATGAGGAATTATTATCGGCACTAAAAAATGACGGCACAAAGCCTACAACATCAGCGGTGGCAAGAAACAATGATGATGAATGTGTGATACCCAAAGAACCAAAAATAAAAAATAATAAACCTGATTACATAGATAATATATTTAGCTTGAATAATCCTAGTTTTCAAAAAATAATTGATAATTTGATAGAGTTATATAATAATAAAAAATCAAATAGAAGAAATGGTAATCAAATATCTTGACTATTAATTTAAAATAATAAAAATATATAATATATTATTATTATAAATAAATGCACGACGGAGATATTGTTGGATTAATCGATATTGGTTCTTATAACATAACAATATTAGTTGTAAGAATGTTCTATGCAAATCAAAAAATAGAACTTTTGGCAATGGAACATAAGGGTGTTTCGGCATTAATAAGTCAAGATGGCAATATAGAAGAGGGTGCATTGCTTGAAATAATATATAATATAGAAGAAAAACAAGGGTTGCATGTAGATAATATTGCAATGTCTGTTGGCAATAATTATTTAAAATTTAAGAATATTCAGCGTGGTTTTAAATTTGAATATCCAATTGCAATAAATCAAAGTCATATCACAAAAATTGAAAAATCTTGTTCTGACAGAAAAAATATGTTAAATAATGATATTATTGTCGATTTATTTAATAACTATTATGCACTAGACGATAAAATAAATGTTACAGATCCAATAAATTTGCAAGCATCATCTATTGTTGCTGATTATTTATTAGTTTATGCAAATAGTAGTATTATTAACAATTTAAATAGATATGTGGCTAAAAATAAATTAGAAATAATATCATTTGTTTCATCATCTCAGGCAGCGTGTTTGGCAACAATAAAACCTGAGCACAGAATTGGCTCTACTGCCGTAATATCAATTGGAAACTGTGATACATCGGTTGCCATTATTGAAAATGGATATTTGAAAAATGTTAATCATTTGGCGATTGGAGGACTAAAAATAACAAACGATATAATAAAAATATTTGGATTATCTCGTAAAGATGCCGAAAATATCAAAATATTGGCTAGTAATATTGGCACAAATGATGATTGTGTTTTATCAAAAGATAATTTTTCAAGCCTTTCTAGTCAGCAAATTATTAGACTTAGCGATGTTTATCAGGTTATACATAAAAATATTAAAGAGATTTTTATAGAAATATCACATTTAGCAAACGCACAAAATATAATTTTGACTGGCGGTGTATCAAAAATGTCAAATATTGAAGAAATTGCACAGCTTATTCTTAAAAAACATTGTCAAATTGGCATAGCAAAAAATCAGGATTGGATTATTCATAATAATCAAAATTGGCAAATAAATATATTAAAATCAACAAATTATACAACGGTTATTGGCATTGGCGGCTATTTATTAAAAAAATATAAACAAAAACATTTAAGTGAGCACAATAATTTTTTCTTGAATAAATTATATAAAATATCATCTTTTTTTGAAGAATTATTTTATTAATTATATTTTTTATATAATATTTTATATGCTAATATTATATAAAAATCTTTTTATTATACAAAACAAGCACAAAATAGTATTAGCAATTGCACAGGAACTTGATATTGAATTGCGACAAATTCAAGAAAAAATTTCCTAAAACACTTTTTGATATAAGACAAAATGCTTATTAAAATAAATTTATTTTTAGCAAAAATGAGTTTAAATATTGTCTTGAAAAATTAGGAATAAAATATGTTCATCTTTTATAGCTATCATAATTTGGGACCCCATGCTTCCTTTGGTCTTGTTGGAAAGTGAGATTTTGTGATATCTTTTTCTTTTTTCACCTTTTCAACAGCATCCATAATTATGTCTTTTTTCTCTTCTTCTGTTTTTGATAAAAAAGCGATTATTTTTGATGCATCTGCTTTTTGAGTTTCTAACTTATCAATCATATTATTAACTCTTTGTATAGCACCATCAACTCTGCCATTGAAAACAATATGTTCTATATCCTTCTTAATTTTATCATACTCTCCTATTTTAATCATTTTATTTAATTCTTGATTATAAACCCTAACTCCATCGGGAAAAGCTTGTTCGCCAAAATGCATCATTGTTGCTAATAGATTCTCCTTCTTTGTATTACCTACATTATTTCGTGGCGAACTGCCGCGTAATGCATTATATTCTGTTATTGCCATCTCTTCGTCAGTCGCATTTTTATCATGTTTTATCGAGCTACTAACTAATATTTCTTTTATAAAACCTTTTTCTCCAACAGCATCAATGACATCAATGCTTGGGTGTAAATCTAATTCATTACGATTATTGGCACTAGCATCAGAAGTATCTTTTAATTTTCTATCGGTATCTTGTGCGACACCTATGGTGCGAACAAAACAATAAAATTTATCATCATCATATGTTTTTCCATATCTTGCAAAGGCGGTATCAGAAGCCGAGTTTGGTACTCCTTCTTCACTAAATGCCATAGATTCAAAGTAATTTGATATTTTTTTATCCTGATTCTCGCTATAAGATGTAGACATTGGCAACATATCTCTGTTTTTGTATTTAGTTAAAAAAATTTGATTATATTGCGCTATATGTTCATTATATTTTTTTTGTGTTCTTCTCCCAATCCGCTAACAATATTATCAATATCACTATTTAATATTTGTATCTTTTTTGTTTCTTTTTGTATGTCGCCATCTTGACCATTATACAAAATAGCAACAGAATTATTGATACCTTCTTCAAAAGTCGGCAATTTGTTTCTTAGGCTACTAATCCTTAGTGGCAATCTACTATTATAATTGTTTTTTTCTTCAAAAGATGTCATAAAATATTTTTTTTGCGTATGTTATAATTTTTCTAAGGCATCTATTCTGGCTTTGGTAAAAGCTATAAATTCTGCTTGAGCTTCTTCTTGCGTAAGCTTTGGAACACTTAATTGTATTGTATTTTTGTTATTTGTCATACCATCTTCCGTAGTAACTCCTTCACCAACAATGTATCCACTTTGACCAATATTTGCTATCATAGTAAAGGCTCCCTTAAAATTATTAGGAGTTTTATTTATTACAGATGCTGATAAAAAAAGTCTATCATTGGGTGTATTGTTTTCTAGTTCAATTTTTTTATATATTTCTTTTGTTACCGATGCCTTAATATCATTTGCTATATCTTTATTCTCTACTTTCCAAAGCAATTTATTATCAAGCATTATATCTTCTACTGTTCTGTTTAATAGCAAAATAAATGGTGAATATATTTTATCTCCATTTTCTTTGTATACCACCATTGAATCTGGGCTTGTAGCAAGCAAATGTGCTGATCTTGTTGTAGGATAACCATTAGCTAATTTAGGTGAGTTTGTGAAATCGCCAGGGTTCCATTTTTTGTCAAAAAGATTGTTTATTTTTTTGTTTTTGTTAGTCCAGTCTTAATTTTTTTTGCAGTCGTATCATTAGGGCCATTATAAGCGGGGGCAGATCTTTTATTATTGGGGCCTGTTGTATTCATACATTCTTAAATTAAAGATTTCTATATATTGTTATTTATGGTATAATTTTTAATGTGCAAGAAATTTTTATATATCGTAATATTTACATATCTAAGATGGTCCTATATATTGCGTTACCGCATTAATACTTTTTTCTATTTTGTGATGTTTTAAATATTTTAGGCCAATATCTAATTTTTTTATCATAGAAATATATTTGGGAACCAAGATATTCTGTATTTGCCTGACTGCATCTTTTTCTTCTTTATCATTTTTTGGCGGAATACATATCTGACCTTTAATAAGTTCGCAATATAACTCATTATCATCTAAGAAATCAAGTCTTTCTGTTTTTAAAATAGAATTAAAAGCTAAAAATTTCTCTTTATCTTTTTTTGATAACAAATCATCGTCGATTTGATTTTCCATATAATACTGATACTCATTATCTTTCAAAGTAACCGCATAATAACCATATAAAAAAAAGTTTGAAATAGACTGTTCATCACCTGTATTCGATTCTTGTTCAAAGATATTGAGGAATTTAGACTCTAAAAGATCAAAAAAATCATCTGCGAGAGATTTAATATTATTATTTAAGATTTACATAATATAGCTAATAAATTTAATACACAGTATTATATTTATTAATAATAACAAATATTTTTATTTAATAGCAAAAACATATTTTTTTTATAATTTTGTTTACCAAAATCTAAATTATATACCTTTTTAGTTGTAAATTAAAAAAATAATTTTACTTTAATTGAAAACTCTATTGATTATGCAAAACAAGCACAAAATAGTATTAGCAATTGCACAGGAACTTGATATTGAATTGCAACAAATTCAAGAAAAAATTGCGCTTTTTAAGCAAATTTTTTATATAAATTACGATTTTGTTGATGATTTTTCATTTGAACTTGAAAATGATATAAAAATATTTATAAATAAAGATTATTTAAGTAAAAAACGATATATAGTAGATTTGACTTTTGAAGAAAAAACAGCTGTTGAAAAATTAAAAAATATGATTAATGATGTTTTTAAAAAAACAAATTTGATAATAAATAAAGAAGAAAATCAGATACTTTTTACCATTGGATACGAAGGTATTTCAATTGATACCTACATAAACAAATTGCTTGTTAAACAAATAAAAGCACTTGTTGATATAAGGCGAAATGCTTATTCAAATAAATTTGGTTTTAGCAAAAATGAGTTTAAATATTGTCTTGAAAAATCAGGAATAAATTACATTCATATTCCGGAACTTGGGATTGAAAATGAAAAACGGGAAGAAATAAAAAAAGCAAAAACAATACTAGATTTACCACTCTTTGGAATTATTTCAAACAAAAATGCCAAAGATGATATTTTTACTGATTATAAACAAAATTTGCCTACAAAACAAAAATATATTGATAACTTGCTTGATATTTTAAACAAAAACCAATTTGTCGCAATCACTTGTTTTGAAGCTGACGCAAAATGTTGCCATCGCCATCAGTTGGCAAATTATTTGCAGAATATTATAGTTGTTAATTTATAAAAATAAATAAAAATTAACTATTGTAATTAAAAATTGCTATGTAGTTTTAAGTTTTATAAACTTTTTAATATTTTTTGTTAATGGCATTTTTTTATTCATTTTTTTTGTTATTTTTAGTACATAATTCTTATGCTAGTCAGCCACTTTGCATCGAAATTGCAGATAGATTGGATAAAAAAATATGGGATATAAAAACCAAGGATGGCACAGATTTAAAATATATCTTAAAATCGGGAACCGAAAATCCTGATAGCAAAATAGGATGTTATGCGGCAAACAAAGATTCTTATTTTGTTTTTTCGGAACTTTTTAACAATGTTGTTGAATTATATCATCATAAAGATCCCCTAAAAACATTTCAATATTTTAATACAAACCCTGATAAGTTAAATGTTTTATCTGACAAGGTTAAAAATACCGTTATATCAACAAGAATTAGAGTGATAAGAAATTTATCTAGCTTTAATTTTCCTGCAAAAATGACAAAAAAAGATAGAATAGATTCTGAAAATATTATAGTTTCTATATTTGATTCTTTTGAGGGTGATTTAAAGGGAAAATACTACTCTTTATCAAAACTTTCTGATGAGGAAAAAGATATGCTTACCAAAGAACATCTTTTGTTTCAGGATTTAACTACCGATAAATACTTAACATCAGCTGGAATAGCAGATGATTATCCTGTTGGAAGAGGTATTTTTATTTCTAACGATAAACATCTTGCGATTTGGGTTAACGAAGAAGATCATTTAAGGATAACATCTATTTATGAAGGTTATGATTTTTATAATGCATTAAAAAAAATTGATTTAGCAAGTAAATATCTTCAAAAAAAATTGTCATTTGCTATTGATAAAAATTTAGGATATTTAGCTAGTTGCCCTACAAATATTGGCACAGGTATGCGTGCAAGTATTATGGTTGATTATCCAAAAATTAATAATTCTAATTTGACTGATTATAAAAATAAATTTAAAGAAATTGGTTTGCAAATCAGGGGTGCAAATGGCGAAAATTCATCTCAACACACTGGTATTTACGATATATCAAATTCTATAAGATTAGGAAAAACCGAGGTTGAACTGATTAATGATTTAAATAGTAAGCTGATTGATAACAATATTATATAATCTTATTATAAGCTAAAATTTTTATTGAAAATAATAATAATTAATAGATGCTGATTTTATATTAAATTTATAAAACTAAATGATATTAGCAGAAAATAGAATATTTAACAACATAATAAATAAAAAAGAGCCATTGCTGAACAATAGTTTGCAGCTTGGAGACTGGAATAATACGGCAGAATTTTTATCAAAAGATCCAACTTGGATTGCCCAGCAAATTAAAGATTCTGGGTTAAAAGGGCGTGGTGGGGCAGGTTTTTTAACTGGTTTAAAATGGTCTTTTGTGCCAAATTTAGAAAAAAACCCAAAACCTCATTATCTTATTATAAATGCCGATGAATCAGAGCCAGGAACCTGTAAGGATAGACAAATTTTATTGCACGAGCCACATAAATTATTAGAAGGAATTGCAATTGCATCAAAGGCTGTATACGCCCATGTTTGCTATATATATATTCGTGGTGAATATGTAAAAGAGGCACAAATTTTAGAAAACGCCATCGAAGAAGCAAATAAAGCTGGTTTGCTTGGTAAAAATGCTTGTAATAGCGGCTGGGATATTGATGTTTATGTTCATCGTGGGGCAGGGGCTTATATTTGTGGCGAAGAATCCGCTTTGATTGAAAGTTTAGAGGGCAAAAAAGGTATGCCACGAATGAAACCGCCGTTTCCTGCTATTGCAGGGTTATATGGGTGTCCTACGGTTGTAAATAATGTTGAATCTATTGCAGTTGTGCCCACAATACTTCGTCGTGGAGCAGCTTGGTTTGCGGGTTTGGGAGTGCAAAATAGTGCCGGAGTTAGATTATTTGGAATTTCTGGACATGTTTATAAGCCCTGTGTTGTTGAAGAAGAAATGGGAATTCCTATTAAAACTTTAATCAACGAATATGCGGGCGGAGTTATCGGTGGTTGGGATAGTTTGCTTGCTGTAATTCCGGGTGGCTCATCGTGTCCTATGATTACAAAAGATATTTGCGAAGTTGCAACTATGGATTTTGATAACCTTAGAACTCACGGCACAAGTGTTGGCACGGCGTGTCTTATTGTTATGAATAAAAGCACCGATTTAATCAAGGCAATTGCTAATTTATCAAGATTTTATATGCACGAATCTTGCGGACAATGCACTCCTTGCCGCGAAGGAACAGGCTGGCTTTATAAAATGCTAAACAGAATGCAAAAAGGCAATGCTAAAAAAGAAGAAATTGACCAATTATTTGACCTAACAAAGCAAATCGAAGGTCATACAATTTGTGCATTGGGCGATGCTGCGGCTTGGCCAGTGCAGGGTTTAATTAAGCATTTTAGGTCAGAAATACAATCTCGTTTAACATAAAATAAATTTTTCATTTTTTTGTTCAATACAATATTAGATACAAAGATTTGTCTTTTTTGTGCTATAAAGTTCTTCTCTATTTTTCTTAAGGGGATCTGAAGAATTTCCAGAAAATAATTGATATCCTGCTGGTTGATTATTATTTGAATTATTCTGAGTGTTTTTTGTTGGATTATTATATGAATCTCGTCGGTAAGATTTAGATTTTCCTAAAATTAGAAAATTATTCTCTTTATTGTCTCTAAGGGCATCTCTGTATGATTTTGGTTTGTTATTTTTATTCATAAATTTATTGTAATTCGTATAATAATTATAAATTAATTATTGTAAATTAATTATTATAGTCAAGTGATTTTTTATATTTTATTATAAAAAAATGATTAATCTGCAAATAAACAAACCAAAAAACGAAACAACGGTGCTAGTAGCAATGTCGGGTGGGGTAGATAGCTCAACGGTGGCGGTTATGCTAAAAAAGGCGGGATATAATGTGATTGGAGCAACTTTGCAGCTTTATAATGCGGCAACGGTGCCAGAAAAATCCAAGGCTTGTTGCGGAATTAAAGACATTCACGATGCTAGAACCGTGGCGGCGATGTTTGATATAAAACACTATGTTTTAGATTATGAATCGATATTTAAACAAGAGGTTATGGAGCAATTTGCTGATGATTATTTGGCAGGAGCAACCCCTGTTCCGTGCATAAGGTGCAATCAATCGGTAAAATTTAGAGATTTGATGAAAATTGCAAAGGACATAAAAGCCGACGCAATGGTGACAGGGCATTATGTGCAACGAATTGATGTTGAGGCAAAAGCACAATTGCACAGAGCTGTTGATTTGACAAAAGATCAAAGCTATTTTTTGTTTAGCACAACGCAAGAACAACTAGATTTTTTGCATTTTCCGCTAGGTGGATACACAAAAGAGCAAGTTAGGCAAATTGCACGCGATTTGGGAGTGCCAATTGCCGACAAAAAAGACAGTCAAGATATATGTTTTGTGCCAGATGGAGATTATGTAAAAGTGGTGCAGAGACTTCGCCCCGGAACTTTGGAAAGCGGTAATATTACCGATATTTCAACAGGAGTAGTTTTAGGTCAACATAACGGGCTTATAAATTATACAATTGGTCAACGAAAAGGCATTGGAATTGCTGCCGAAACACCATATTATGTGGTAAAAATGGATTTTGCGACTCACACACTTTTTATCGGTCAAGAAGCGGATTTGTATGACACAAAATTTGTAATTGGCGAGCTAAATTTATTCCCAAGCGATTTAATGCAAAATGGCACAATTGAGGCAGAAGTTTGCCTGCGAGCTTTGCAACCATTAATACCTGCAAAAATAACGCTAAATGATGATAAAAAAACAGCTAATATTTTGTTGCAAAAACAGGGCAGAGCAATAACCCGAGGTCAGGCTTGCGTAATTTATGTTGGCACGCGTGTTATCGGTGGCGGGTTTATTAAATAATTCTTTAAAATTAAAATAAAGGATTTATCAGTAAAAAATTAATATGCTTGACAATTATGAATGATAATATCAACGACAATACGAAACGCTCGACGGGTGGCCGTCCATTTGAGAACAATTCGGTTGATTCATTTGGTTTAGCCCGTGTTTTTGCTTATATTGATGGTTTTAATTTATATCATCAGGTTCAAAAACTTAAAAATCCTCATTTAAAATGGGTTTCTTTGCCCGCATTAATGTCTTGTTTTTTGGCTCCAAACGAAGTATTACAAGATGTAAATTTTTTTACTTCTAGACCAGAACATATTTTTGATGATGGTTCAAAATTAATAAGGCATGATAATTATTCAAAAGTGCAAAATTTTTTGGGAGCAAAAATAATTGAAGGTAAGTTTAAAAAAAGATATATTAATTGCAAAAAATGTTATCATCAGGGTCTTGAATGCCCATCTTGCAAAGCACAAAAATGGTTTGAATATGACGAAAAACAAACGGATACAAATCTTGCTTGTGCTATAATTAGAGATTGTTTTTTATACAAACCAAGTAGAGTTATTATTTGTTCTGGCGATACAGATTTTATCCCCGTAATTAAAACAATTAAAGAATGTGGGTTAAAAACAAAAATTCGTTTTGTTATGCCACCTACAACCGATAAAGTTCCGTTTGAAATTAGGCAGGCTCTTGCCGAATATTACGAAACAGAATATACAAATAATGATGCAAAAATTGGTATTTCTCGTATTAACGAAGTGCATTTGCAACAGACAAAATTACCTGACATTGTTGATGTGAACGGTGAAAAAATAACAAACCCTTATTTATAAAAATTAATATGCCATGCTTTGAATAGATTTTAGTCTATGTGCTTCAACTCTACCATTGATTATTTTTTCAACATTATTTTTTTTGTATGATTGTTGATATTTTTTTAATAAATCTTTAAGTGTTGTGGTTTTTTTCTGTTTATTTTCATCCAAATTATTTTGATTTGTTATTTTTATAAACTCTCTGTTTTCTAATTCCTCCATGTTTATATCAAATTTTTTACATATATTTTCTTTATACTTACTAATTTGCGAAAAAGATAACATATGAGGTAAAATAGCCTTGGTCATTTTTTTTGTTTCTTCATATTTATTTCCCAATTTTTGCTTATTTTCATCTGCATATCTTTCTAATTTTCCAAAATCAAATATTTTTTGTTTATATTCTTTGTTATCATTTCTATCTGTATATTTTTCTTCTTATACGCAGGCTAATAAAATATCATTGGGTAAAAAAGATAATATCCTTGCAATTTTTATTGCAAAAACGCTACATCCCGTGCCATCAGATTGCATGCCTTTGTCTGCGCGGTCGTCATGGCAAATAACACGAACGGATTTTTTATAACGATCTTCTTGTGGTTTTCTCGCAATAGAGTCTATAAAAAAATCTATATTACCTACTTTTAGCACGGATGCATAATGTAATATAGATGATTCTTTTTTATTTTCTATCAAATGAATCTTTTTATTCTGGCGTGAATTTGTCTGCTTATTTTTTGTCCAATATATTTTTGTTGTGTCGTTTAACATTTTTTTACTGTTATAATCGGATGCCATTTTTGCACCCAAAAGTAATGAGCTATATTCTTCTTTTATGATATTTTTAAGAACAGAATAATCTTCTACATTTTCAATAATTTTTATAAGGACTGATTTTTTGGTCTCATCTTCAAGTTGATATATTCTGTCTTTTATAGCATATATTGCCTCTTTATTGTATTTATTTTTTAATAGATATTTATAGATAAACTCATCTTCTTTGGACAAATTATACACATTTTTTCTTGAAATATTGAATAAGTTTTGAAAAAATGATGATATTTTATTTGTTGCCACAATGTTAAAATTGATTTTAAAACAATAATTAATTGATTATATATAACATAATGCGATATATTGCAAATTATAAAAAATAATTATTATATATAAAATAAACATTGTTTTTAACAAAAGTATAGTTAATTTTGTAGTAAATAAAGATAAATCTTATTATAAAATTATGCAAAATACACTATATCACGGGGATTGTTTAGAGATTTTAAAAGGTTTGCCAAGTGAATCGGTAGATTTGATTTATCTTGATCCGCCGTTTTTTAGCAACCGAAACTACGAGGTTATTTGGGGCGATGCCGGTGAAAAACGCAGCTTTGAAGATAGGTGGAGCGGTGGAATGAGCCATTATATCGGCTGGCTTAGAGAACGAGTTGAAGAAATTCACCGAATACTTAAAAAAACAGGCTCAATTTACCTGCATTGCGACTGGCACGCAGATGCCTATATTAGGGTGCAAATTTTGGATCCAATCTTTGGGGATAAGAATTTTAGGAATGAGATTGTTTGGTGTTATAGTACTGGCGGTAAATCAAAAAATAATTATGCTAGAAAGCACGATTCAATTTTCTTTTATGTAAAAAGTAATAAATGGAATTTTAATGCCGAAGATGTATCTATATCAATGACTACTCATAAATCTTCTTCTAAAAATAATTATGGTGGTAAAATGGGTGTAGATGAAAATGGAAGAGAATATGTTGAAAAACAAGGCAGTAAAGATAAAAATGGAAATTATAAATATTATAGATATTATATAGATGAAGGAAAGATACCAGAAGATTGGTGGATTGATATTAATTCAATACAATCATCTGCAAAAGAAAGAATAGGTTACCCAACGCAAAAGCCAGAGGCATTACTTGAACGAATAATAAAAGCATCGTCGAACGAAGGAGACATCGTGCTGGATCCGTTTGTGGGCGGGGGAACAACGGTGGCGGTGGCGGCAAAGTTGAAACGGCAATTTATAGGCATTGATCAATCGATTATTGCCACAAAGGTTACACAAGGCAGGCTGGAGCGAATCGGTTGCGATTTGGAATATAAGGCACATTTTGATGGATTTGCGGTTAAAACTCACAAATACGATTATGACTATTTGTTTGACAAAAAATTTGGAATGAAAGACCTAGCTTTTGAAAAGTTCATCGTTGAAAAATTTGGCGGCGAAGGCAACGACAGGCAAATTGGCGACTTTGGAATTGACGGAAGGGACAGCGAACACAAGCCAATTCAAGTTAAACGGAGCGAGAATATCGGGCGAAATGTGGTTGACGAAACGGTTTATGATTTTCAACGATATTACAAATCTACGGCAAAGTTAAAAGACAAATTAGCCAAGCAAATTGCAGACAAAAAATCAATTGGCAGCATAATTGCATTTTCGTTTGGCAAGGGTGCAAAAGAGGAGGTTGCAAGGCTAAAATTAGAAGAAAAAATAATTATAGAACTGGTAGAAGTTGCCACAATTGTGCCAATTGGTAAAAAGCCAAAAATTGGGGTTGAAGTAGCATTTGTGGGGCAAGGCAAAAAAGAAACCGAGAGAATTGTTAGGTTTGATTGCACGGCCGCCGAACAAATTGAAGTTTGGCAATATGACATTGATTTTGACGAGAACAAAGGTTTTGAAGCCGAAATTTTAAACGGAAAACCAAACGAAGAATGGACATTTGCCGAAGGCTTGCATAAAATTGCAATCAAGGCAATAACCGTTGATGGAATTGAGGCGGTTGAGATTTTTGAAATTAAAGTGAACGGCGGAGTTGTTAAAAAATGATATTAACAAAATATAAAAAATTAAATTGCAATTAATCTTATATGATTTAGTTGATTGGTAATTAACATTACTTTATTTATGCCTAAATTTTATTATTTTGTCTTGTTGGGAGCACCGGGTTCGGGCAAAGGAACCCAAGGAGAAATATTAGCTAAACATTTTAATTTATTAAGAATTTCACCGGGAGAAATATTGCGTAAAATGACAAAAGAAAATCCAAATGATGATATTTCGTTGGAGATAGAATCGTATACGGCTAACGGAAATTTAGTGCCAATTGCAATTATCAATAAAGTTTTGATTCGTTATATAGAGTTGCATAAAAATGATTATAAAGGTATTTTATTTGATGGATATCCTCGTAGTTTAGAGCAAAATGATTTTTTAAATTCACATATTGCACCAAACGGATTGGATGCTTCAATTTATTTAGAAATATCGCTAGATCAATTGTTAGACAGATTGCTTTATAGGCAAGTTTGCGAAGATTGTGGTTCTATTTTTAATACAAAACATAACAAATCGGCGATTGATGATAAATGCGATAAATGTGGCTCTGTATTAAAAAAGCGAAATGATGATTCTAGCGAAATAATTGCCGCAAATCGCTTTAAAGTATTCACCGAACAGTCATTTCCGATTATTGAAAAATATAAAAATGAAAATAAATTAATTACAGTTAAAGCTGATAAGGATATTCAATCTTTATCGATAGAGTTGATTGATATTTTTAATAAAATTATTAATGTTTAGATTATTTTTATGTTTGTTTTTTATAACACAAGCATTTGCAAAAAATAACCCATTTGT
Organism: Rickettsia typhi; assembly: GCA_945876965.1. Classification (GTDB taxonomy): domain Bacteria; phylum Pseudomonadota; class Alphaproteobacteria; order Rickettsiales; family Deianiraeaceae; genus CAMCQG01. The sequence continues at coordinate 22,361 of CAMCQG010000001.1, read as the reverse complement.
TCCGCCGCTAGAAAGCGTCGCTGTAAAAGATGTAACAGAGCTTACAACTGCAAATATTGGTGATCATATACAAAAAGAAGAATCACCAAATGTAAAAACTGTCAATTCAACAATACCTTCTCTTGAAGCAAAAATACAAAATTGGTATATTATGAGCACCACCATAAAACATCGTAATGTGTGTTATATGGTTAAATACCCAGAAGAGCAAATTGGTAACCACAAAGAAACAAGAAAGCCATATTTAATGATAACTTTTATAAATAATAGAAGGTATGAAATTAGCATTTCTACTGGCTATAAATATCGCAATAATTCTGTTCTTAATTTAAGCATTGATGGAACAATTTTTAAATTAGCGGCAAATAATAATATTGCATGGTCACAAGGTGTTTTTGATGATTTTGCTATGCTAAATATCATGATGACATCTTTTAGGGCTATGGCAAGTGCGGAATCTTCGGTTGGCACTTATTCTGTTGATACATATGATTTGATTGGCTTTAAAGATGCGTATCAAAAAATGTTATCTGTGTGTAAAAAATAATTTTATTTAGTATTAATATGGCAAGTTTAAATTCGTTAAATTCGTTAGATAAAACAGTTATTAATGGCAAAGAATATAGTTTTTATAATATTGAAAAAGCTGCACAAAAATTAGGTGTAGATATTGCAAAATTTCCATTTGGAATGAAGATTTTATTAGAAAATTTACTACGATTTGAAGATGGCAAAGATATAACGGTGCAAACAATTGAAAATTTTGTTAAATGGGTGTCAAATAAAGGCAAAGGCGATGTTGAGCTTTCATATTATCCATCTAGGGTTTTAATGCAAGATTTTACTGGAATTCCAGCAATTGTAGATTTAGCTGCAATGCGTGATTTTGTTGTTAAAAATGGTGGTAATGCAGATAAAGTAAATCCACTTGTGCCAATTGATTTGGTTGTTGATCATTCAATTCAGGCTGATTATTATGGAACTTCTGATGCTTTGCATAAAAATAGCGAATTAGAAATTGGTCGTAATAAAGAGCGTTATAGATTATTTAAATGGGCACAAAAATCTTTTAATAATATGACTATTGTTCCGCCTGAAGTTGGAATTTGTCATCAAATTAATTTAGAATATTTAGCAAAAGTTGTTTTTGAAAAAGATAATATATTGTATCCTGATACCGTTGTTGGCACCGATTCTCATACCGTTATGATAAACGGACTTGGAGTTTTGGGCTGGGGAGTGGGTGGAATTGAAGCTGAAGCCGTTAGTTTAGGTCAGGCAATTAGTTTGGTTCAGCCAGAAATTATTGGTGTCAAATTGACAGGTAAAACAAAAGAAGGAATAACGGCAACAGATGTTGTTTTGACAATTACCCAAATGCTTCGTAAAAAAGGAGTTGTAGCCAAATTTGTTGAATTTTTTGGCAACGGATTAGATAATCTTAGTCTTGCAGACAGGGCTACAATTGCTAATATGGCACCTGAATATGGAGCTACTTGTGGTTTGTTTCCTATTGACGACGAAGTATTAAAATATCTTCATTTAACGGGGAGAAGCGATGAGCAAATTGCAACCGTTGAAGGGTATGCAAAAGCAAATCAAATGTGGCGTAACGACGATATTATTGCTGTTTATACCGATATTATGAGTCTTGATTTATCTACAATAGAGGCATCAGTTGCTGGTCCAAAACGCCCACAAGATAGAATTGTTCTAAAAGATGTTGCCGACAATTTTAATGCAGAATGCAAAACTGAAATATCCAATAATAATCTTTTACAAGATGGATCCGTGGTAATTGCAGCGATTACTTCTTGCACGAACACATCTAATCCGTCGGTTATAATTGGGGCTGGATTGCTTGCAAAAAAAGCAGTTGAAATGGGTTTAAAAGTTAAACCATTTGTCAAAACAACTTTATCGCCCGGGTCTACTGTTGTTGGGCAATATTTAATTGATTCTGGTTTGCAAGAATATTTAAACCAACTTGGGTTTTTTGTTGCAGGATATGGTTGCATGACTTGTATTGGCAATTCTGGACCTTTAAATGCGGATATTGAAGCCGATATTAAATCAAAAAACTTGAATGTTGCAGGCGTTTTATCTGGTAATCGAAATTTTGAAGGCAGAATTCATGCACTAGTTAAATCAAATTATTTGGCATCACCTCCCCTTGTTGTGGCTTATAGTTTGCTAGGCTCTGTAAGGCTTGATATCACAAAAACAGATTTTGGTGGTGGTATATTTTTAAAAGATTTATGGCCAAGCAACCAAGAAATTGCTGATACAATTGCAAAATCGGTCAAACGCGAAACATTTATTATAAAATATGCTGATTTATCTGGATCTGATGAATGGAAAAAAATCGAAGCACCAACTGGCAAAAACTACGAATGGGATAAAAGTTCGTATATTGCCAATCCGCCCTATTTTGAAAATATCAAAAAAACTACCGAAGTCAAAATCGAAAATGCAAGATGCTTGGCAATGCTTGGCGATTCAATAACCACCGATCATATTTCTCCGGCCGGAAACATTGCCGAAAATTCACCAGCTGCAAAATATTTAAATTCCTTTGGAATTACCAAAAAAGATTTTAATAGTTATGGCACAAGACGAGGTCATCACGAAGTTATGATGAGAGGTACTTTTGCAAATGTTCGCATAAAAAACGAAATGATAAGTCTTGATGGGCCATTAGCCGTTCATTTACCTAGCGGAACAACAGATTCTATCTATGATACTGCAATGAGATATATTGCCGATAAAACACCTCTCGTTATTGTGGCAGGCAAAGAATATGGCAGTGGATCGTCTCGTGATTGGGCGGCAAAAGGTCAGATGCTTTTGGGTGTTAAAGCAGTTATTGTTGAATCTTTTGAGAGGATTCATCGTTCAAATTTGGTTGGAATGGGCGTTTTACCATTTGAATTTACAAACGGAGATACTCGCAAAACCCTCAATTTAAAAGGTGATGAAAAATTTAGTTTTGCAATACCAAAAATTGATGATATATTAACAAATAAAACAGTTAATTGCACGATTATTTATGCAGACGATTCTGTTAAAAACATTGATTTAAAATGCAGAATTGACACATTTTATGAGGCAGAATATTATAAAGCCGGCGGTGTTATGCAGTATGTTATGAATGGTAAAATTGATTGATATGGTAAGAATATCAAATAAAGATTTGAACGAAGCTGGGCAAATTTTAAAAGCAGATTACAATAATAAAGATGCTTTTAATAAAATTGCCTCTTGGAGAAGATTGCATACGCATGTTATTAATCGATTTAAAGTATCTTTAAATCGTTGTATAAAAGAAAACAAAGGAATCAACCAAGATTATATTGTTACTCAAAGATTAAAAAGAATGCCAACAATTCTTAATAAAATTTCATCAGTAAGATACCAAGGCAAGTTATCTGATATGCAAGATATTGGTGGACTTAGAATAATTGTAAAAAATGTAGAAGAAGTTAGATATTTGGTTAGTATTTTTGCAAATAAAAAAACAAAACAAATTTTAAAAAGACAACTTGATTACATTACAAAACCAAAGGATACAGGTTATCGTGGAATACATTTAGTTTATAAAACACAATATCCTAGTCCACTATATGATGGTCTACAAATTGAAATTCAATTTAGAACAGAATTGCAACATATTTGGGCAACAGCCGTTGAAACCGTTGATACAATACTAAACAAATCATTAAAATTTGATAACAAAGATCCAGAATGGTTAGATTTTTTTGCACTCGTAAGTTCAGCATTTGCGTTGCAAGAAAAACAACCTGTTTTAGAGGCTCATAAAAATTTATTAGAGGCAGAAATTAGGGGATTGATAATCAAAAAAGAAAAGGAGCTGAAAGTAAAAGAAAAGATAGCATTTGTTAGTGAACTCGGTAAAACGATTAAAGAAAATAAATTAAAAAAGTTAAAATTTGTTTTATTAATAATAGATATAGCAAATAATCAAACAAGATATATATTAATTGAAAAAGAAGATGATGCAAATACAGCATATGAAATGCACGAGCAAGGTATTTTAAATGGAGTTCAAAATGATATTGTTTTAATTAAAATTGATGATATTAAAAAATTGAGAAAAGCATATCCAAATTATTTTTTAGATACGACAGATTTTGTAAAACAATTAAACAAAATTTTAACACATTAATTATGATAGCGATACACAAAACACTAATCCTTAGAAAAAATATTTCTATCAGGGAATCAATGCAAGATGATAATTTTGTCAAAAACATTGACTTAAAATGCAGAATTGACACATTTTATGAGGCAGAATATTATAAGGCTGGCGGTGTTATGCAGTATGTTATAGGTTCTATAACTTGATTGCCTTGTAAAATTTAAAACTATGTTATTATATTAATTTACCAATCTATGCCAAACAATCATAATAATTTTTTAAAATCTTTTCCACGAATCAAAACATTCGACAAACAGAGACGAGATATACAGAAAAAAATTGAATTAAATACAGCCAAGCATGAAGATAAATTTCAAAAATGGGTTGAAGCAGTTCATGCAGATGGTAGCTTAAAAACAATAGATTCTATTACAAAAGCAATGTTGCAAATGAGTGAAAATGAATTGCATAATGTTTATAATATTAACCCAGCTAATAATAAAAATACCGAAATACAAGGTTTATCTGAATATTTTAAAACAAATCATAGCGGTGTCGCTCCTAATAAAATTATTATAATGATGTTAATTTTATCTTGTGTTCTTGCAACTGCAAATTGCAACCCTATACCAACCAAAGCACAATCCACCACAACAGTTGCCACACACAACAACAGTCTTGGTTCTCAGGTCTATAACGATTGGATATCAAATGGAAATTTTAACGGACAAAATCTGTATAACAGCACATTGAATGGTCAGCAAAATAATTTGAATATTGTTTGTGGCGATAAAAAAACCAATAATACAGATAAATTTGAAGGCGCCGATTTAGAGTTTTTAAAAAAAATTCAGGCAATGCAAATCTACAGCATATTAGATCTAATTATCTGTATGCATCAGAAACAAATAGCTCAATAGAAGCAGATGCAAAATTATTATCCGATTGGATGGGCGGTAAAATAGAAGAGGGGGATAGTAGGTTGGATATTCTTAATAAGGCGGATGATAATTATTTAGATTTATTATTTAAGTTGGCGACCTTCAAACAAATAAAATTTGATAAAAACGGCAATATTCCAATAAAAATTGGCAATGCAACCTTTAAAGATAATACGATAGAAAATGATAATTTAGTTAAAAATTCTAAGGATAATTTAGCTAAAACAATAACAACATTGGAAAAAATCACAAATGGTGGGATTGTATTAAATCAAAATCAAGATCTTAATGCGATAAAAATTGATTTTATAAATGATCCTAAGCTAATTCCATATAAAGGTAAAAATGCAATATATTATGGAGATATGAATATAGGGGATGGCACTATCACCTATAATACAAACAACAACATAACCCATGCTAATAATTTTGAAATGCACGAAGTTCTTCATTGGCTAGGTTTTGCTCATAATTTTAATGGAATAGAAAATAGTCTAAAAGACTGCACAATAACTAGTGAGTCTTGGGGAAAAGATTACGAATGCAATTCTATTATGTCGTATTGCCATGAAGATTTTAATACAGTTAACGGCCCAACAATTGCATATGTACTAGATCCAAGCAATAATATTATACAAAATATACCACAAAATCAGGTACAAAAACTTCAATCAATATATAACGAATATGAAGATGCTTTGCACAAAGGATTGACATTTTTTGATATTACGGATATACAAAATAAATATGCAAAACCTCCGCACAACCAAAAACTGATAAATTTTGTTAAAGAAAATGATTTGACAAAATATTTACTTTTTAAAGCCGTAGCAGACGGAGTATTGCAATACGAAGGAACTGGCGATAAAATCAATATAATTAACTGCCTTAAGTATTATAAACAAGATTATGCATATCCAATTGATCCAAAATATTTTACAGAGAATATAGAATATTTAAAAAATGGATCAAAAGAAGATAACGCTAGATATGAGCAAATTAATGGAATTAAAACGCTTGCTCGAAATCAATATAGAGGATGCATTTTTGATACTTATAAGACCCAAGAAGAAGAAAAAAAAGATAGTTCTGGTAGGATTTTTAATACTGATAATTGCAATAATTTACATTCAGATATTATGTATAGCAATTTACCATATGCAAAAGAATCAAAGCTTAAACCCAATGCACATTCTGTTGACAAAAATTTAGCTTCAGATGATGTAGTTTTGAGCAATGAAAAAATATCGCACAAACAAGAACCAAGATTTAAAATGAATCCTTTACCTCTTTGGGCCAGGATTCCTATCGCCACGCTAACTCTTGCAATGCTTGGTTTATGCTTAGCTTGTAGGCAAAGTAAATGTTGTTGTAAGAAAAAACAGCTAAGCGAGAGAAGGGCAGGTTTTTCTGGTAATGCAGTAGAAAAATTTTTACAAAGAGAAAATAGCACCGATATAACTATAACATCTTTATGAAAAATTAAAAAATCTTGCATTTAAAGTAATAACAAAGAATTGATTTGATGTATTATTTTTTTTTATAAAAAATTTTAGAACATTATTATGATAATAACACACAGGCCACGCAGACTAAGAAATAGCGGTTCTATAAGAGAGTTAATGCAGGAATTTAGTTTGAGACCAAAGGATTTAATCCAACCATTATTTGTGGTTGAAGGTAAAAATAAAAAGCAAAAAATTGAAGGATTGGGCGATAATTGCAGATTATCAATTGATAATTTAGTTAAAAAAGTTGAGCATCTTTATTCGCTTGGAATAAGAGCTATTTTGTTGTTTCCTTGTATTGATACAAAATTAAAAAACGATTATGCTCCTGAGGCGATTAATCCAGATAATTTAATTTGTAGGGCGATAAAAGATATAAAAAATAAAGTTCCGCAAATGATTATTTGTGGAGATGTAGCACTTGATCCGTATACAATTCACGGACATGATGGCATTTTAACAAAAGATGGAAAAGACATAGATAACGACACAACACTTAGCATTTTAACTAGGCAAGCTAAGATTTTGGCTGTTGCTGGGGCTGATATTGTTTGCCCTTCGGATATGATGGATGGAAGAGTTGATAGTATTCGTAATAACTTAGAAGAATATGGATTAATAAATACCAAAATAGCCTCTTATGCCACAAAATATGCATCAAATTTATATGGACCATTTCGTGCAGCCTTAGGCGTTGAAAAGTTGACAGGGCCAGTAAACAAAAAAACATATCAAATGGATTTTAGCAACAAAAAAGAAGCATTAATTGAGGCAGAACTTGATATTGCAGAAGGTTCTGATATTTTAATTGTAAAACCTGCTGGATTTTATCTGGACATAATTCAAGATCTTGTAGGATTATTTCCAACGCCAATTTGGGGTTATCAAGTTAGCGGAGAATATCAAATGATACAATCTATGCCAAATGCAACAGAAATAATGATAGAAAATTTAATTGCAATAAAGCGTAGCGGGGCTCAAAATATTATTTGTTATTCGGCTGAGCAAATAGCAGGTCTTTTATAAATAGCATATCAAACCACATAGATTTTTTTGCTATTGGGTTTCTAAGCAAAAATGCTGGATGATAAATTGCGACACATTGTGTTTTTGTTCCATTTAATGTTGTATAATCAATAATTTTTTGACGCAAATCCCCTAATGATTCCTTTGATTTTATCAATGAAGATACTGGTGTTGCACCGCACAGAATTATCAAATTTGGTTTTATTAAATCTATTTGCTTTTCTAAAAATGGCCTACAAATTTCAATTTCGGCGGTTGTAGGCTTACGATTTGCAGGCGGTCTCCAAAAAACTGAATTTGTTATATATAGGTTAGTTTTTCTTTCAATATTTATTGTTGCCAAAACTTTATCAAGCAATTGTCCGCTTTGCCCACAAAATGGGACACCTTGTGTTTCTTCTTCTTCGCCGGGTGCCTCGCCAATTAACATAATTTTGGCAGTTTTTACGCCATCATAAATAACTGTTTTGCTATTTTGAGATTTTAAACTTTGACATCCATCAAATTTATTTATTATGTCGTATAAGTTATCTAAATTTTCTACATTAGATAAATCAATATCAGTTTTTTCAATATTTTTTTTTATCTCAGGGATTATTTTTTTTTCAGCAATAATTTCTGTTGTTAATGACCCAGAAAGCAAATCTATTCCAAAATATTTATCCCAAATAATTGTTTGTATTAAGTTTTTTTTCATATCTTAATAATTTCTATTTTATAATTTATAATTTTATTTATTATGTTTTCTAAAAAACAACTTGAATTTTTTTATAAAATTAAAAATATTTTTTATCAAAATATCCATAAAGAAATAAATTGATAACTTGTTTATTACAGAGATATTTTGAATATTTATTTAGTGATAAAATTTTAAAAAAAAAGTTGAATATTATAATTATAATGTTTTAGTGTATATTAGTTAGCGGGTGTAGCTCAGTGGTAGAGCATAACCTTGCCAAGGTTAGGGTCGTGGGTTCGAGTCCCTTCACCCGCTCCAATTTTATTTTTTTATAATATGAAAAGATACTTGCTTTTATATTCTTTATTGTTGTTCTTTTCAACAAATTGCTATGCAAAGAATATAACAATTGATCCAAGCTGTTTGGCTAATGAAATGAAAACAGAATTTACAAAAGCAGAAATAAAAGATATGGAAGTAGATGTTAAAAAAAATAATGGTGTTTTATCTAAAAAATACCAAGATCGCTTGACTATAATTGTAAAAAAATGCTTACAATAACATTATATGATGATTTCAGAAAAATTTGTTTTAATTGTTTCTGGTCCATCGGGGGTAGGAAAGACAACAATTTGTAGTAGATTTTTAGAAGAACATAAAAATTTTAGTCATCCAGTTTCTGTAACCACAAGATTGCCAAGGGATTATGAAATTAATGGTCAGCATTATAATTTTGTGACAACCGAACAATACGATGATATGATGGCAAAAAATCAGCTTTTGGAAGCGGTAGAAATTTATGGAAACAAATACGGCACTCAATCATTATTGGTTGAAGCACAGCTTGCACAACATAATTTAATTTTTAATGTTGATAGCAACGGAATGCATAAAATTAAGGATTTTTTTAAAGGAAAAGCAAATGTTTTAACAATTTTTATTTTACCGCCATCAATAGGTGCATTATGTAATAGAATAGAATTTCGTGGAGATTCGGCTGATAACATAAAAGAGAGAAATGAGCGAGCATTCTATGAAATTCAAAATGCAAAAGATTATGATTGTATAATTATGAATGATGATTTGGAAACGGCACAAAAACAATTTTTTGCAATTTATGATGCCTTTTTTGTTGAAATACAAAGAAAATATTTGTTAAAAATTTTTGAATGAATATGAAATTATTATCTTATTTATTTGTTTGCATATTATTAATGTCGTGCAATGGAAACAAAATAAAACAATTTGCACTTTATACGCCAACAATTGTTGATAAAGTTGAGCCATTTCCAACAAAAAATGAATTATTAGAGAGGGTAAGAGTTGTAATTGTAACCGATGATCAGACAAATGTAAATATAGCAAATTTTAATCAAAAACAAATTGCATCATCTAGCTTAGAAAATATATTACAAAAAATAAAAACAGCTGATATTTTAGATCGCGGAGTTTTAAAAAATATTAAAGAAGAGCTTATTTTATCTGAATTAAAAAATGGAACTAGTGTAATTGGAAATAAAGATGCAGATTATGTGTTTTTAATAAAAATGGATAGCCTTATTTTTTCTAGCGAATATGACGATAGATCTGCCGCTAAAATGGCTTATTCTGCGGCAAAAATTGGTGTTATGGTAGGTGCTGCGATTGCAACAAAAGGCAGAGGAATATATTTTGATAATAGTCAGAATCCAATTTCTGGTAAATATTATTATAATGTCGCATTTACTGGCTCACTTTCTGTTATTAAAATGCCAACCGCAGAATCAGTTGCAAAAATTCCATTATCTGGCATAATTGAAGATAGTGAATCCGGAGAGCTAAATGGTATGAATAAAGCAAAAGATTACGATCCAATTATGATGAAAAAAGCTATTATTATTGCGATTCAAAATTCTGTGGATAAAATATCGTCGTATATTCCTGCGATAGGGCATATTATTGCTAGATCTGATTATAAAGAAGATGAGCCTACATTATTTAAAATAAGTTTTGGATCAAATGATGGCATTAATCCCGGTGATGAAGTTATTTTAGAACGCAAGATCTATGAAACAAATCCATTAACAAATGAACAAGAATTATCAATTAATAAAATAAAACTTGGCACGATAATAGAAAATAATTATGGTGAAAATTTTTGCTGGGCACAAACAACCGATAAAGTACTTGCTTCAACTGTAAAAATTGGTGAAAAAATTATATTTATTACAAAACCTATTATTGAAGATGAAGAATAAAATTGCTCAATTAAAATATCAAAGTTCACATCGTGGTTGTAAAGAAAACGATATTTTGCTTAGTAAATTTGATATAACAAGCTTTACAGAAGAAGAGCTTGATTTATATGAAAAATTTTTATTAGAAAATGATGCCGATATTTATAAATGGCTAACTAATATAGATTTAATTCCTAAAAAATATTTTTATTTAATACAAAAATATTCTTTAAATATAAGATATTAATTGCTTTTTGTTTTTATATAAATATTTTATTAATAAATAAATAAAAAAGATATGGAACATAAAGCAATAGAATTGGCAACAAAATGGAGAGAGTCATCAAAAAAATATCTTGATTATTCAACAAAAAAACAAATGAAACAAATGAATTTATTGTTTCAGAACGAACATGATAAAGAGACTTTAATACGAATTATTGATAGATGTTTTAGGTCTAGCAATACAAAAGTTATATTAGATTTTTTGGTGGAAACATTTAAAGTTAGGGGTGTGCCAAAATTTTTTGCTTGGTGGGAAAAGCTTGGAATTTATAAAATAATATTATTTGGTAAATTCTTTCATAAAATATATGTACCAATTTTTAAAGCATATACTATGCATAGTGTTAGCAATTATGTTGTTTTTGGTGGATTAGATAAGGTTGGTAAAAAAATTCGCAATAATGCAAAATATAAAATTCAAACGAATGTTAATCACTTGGGCGAGCTTTTACTTGGTGAAAAAGAAGCTATGGATCGTGTTGCTGGCTATATAAAAGATCTCGAAAATAAGGATATAAAATGCATTTCAATAAAAATTTCAACAATTTATAGTCAGATTTTGTCAATTGCATTTGATCAAACTGTGGCCGTTTTAAAAGAACGCTTAATACCAATTTTGCGTGCCGCAAAAAATAATAAATATCAAGATGAAAGTGGTGTTTGGCATTATAAATTGGTGAATTTTGATATGGAAGAATATCGTGATATGCCATTGACCGTTGCGTTGTTTATGCAAACTTTGAGTGAGCTAGAATTTAAAGATTTAATGGTTGGAATTGCATTGCAGGCATATTTGCCAGACTCATTTGAGGCACAAAAAACTATTGTTGAGTGGGCAAAAATTCGTGTACAAAATGGCGGATCTCCAGTTAGAATTAGAATTGTTAAGGGTGCAAATATGGAATCGGAGGTATTTGAATCATATGAAAGAAATTTTCCTTTGGCAACATATAACGGTAAATATATAACTGATAGCAATCATAAACGGATGATTATGTTTGGTTTGCAACCAGAAAATGCCGCTGTTGTTAATGTTGGTGTTGCATCCCATAATTTGTTTGATATTGCATTTGCATATTTGCAAGCTGAAAAAAATGGCACTCTTGCATTTTGCAGATTTGAAATGTTGCAAGGAATGTGTGATCATGTTATGAAATATTTAGCAAATGATGTTGGTTTATCAGTGCTTACTTATTTGCCATTTAGCGGAAAAAATGAATTTGTTAGTAGTATTGGATACTTGGTTCGCAGATTTGATGAAAATACATCAAAAGATAATTATTTGCGTTATATAAATAATTTGGCAGATGAAAATGGGGTTTGGAAAACTTTACAAGAAAAATTTATTCTGTCGATTGATAATATTAAGAATTTAGATAATATCAAAACATATAGATTGCAAAATAGATTGATAGATAGCTATGAAAATGGCAATTTTAATGTTTTTAAAGAAGAGGTAGATACTGATTTTACTATAAAAAATAATGTTGAATGGATTTTGCAAATTAAGGAAAAATGGCAAAATGGCAATGGCTATGAAGCTAAGCTGCCTGCACTTGCAACAATAGAAAATATTGATGAAATATTGATTAAAAATAAAACAAAATGGCAAGAAATGACAGATGAGCAGCGTTTTGCAGTATTAGGTAAAGTTGCACAAAAATTACGAGAAAAGCGTGGAGACTTAATTGGGTTGGCTGCATTTAACACTGGTAAAATTTTTAGTGAAGCGGATAGTGAGGTTACAGAAGCGATTGATTTTTGTGAATATTATGTATATTCATTTGCTAAATTTAAACAAGAATTTATTGATAAACTAAATATCTCAGCAAAAGGAACGGGCCTAATTATTTCGCCATGGAATTTCCCAATTGCTATACCAGCTGGAGGAATTTTATCTGCATTGGCAACAGGTAATAATGTTATTTTTAAGCCATCAAATCTTTCAACATTGGTTGGTTTTATGCTTTGTGAATGTATGTGGGATGCTGGCGTGCCTCGTGAAGCATTACAGTTTGTAAATAGTGTAGGAGATGTTTCAAAATATTTAGCAGCACATAAAAATATTGATTTTATTACATTTACAGGAGGCACGCAAACGGCATTAGATATAATAAAAAATAATCCGTCGGTTTATATGGCGGCAGAAACGGGAGGTAAAAATGTTACAGTTGCAACTCAATATTGCGATCGTGATCAGGTTATTAAAAATGTTTTACATTCTGCATTTTCTAATTCTGGACAAAAATGTTCGGCAACTTCGATTTTGGCATTACAAACTGAAATTTATAATGATGATAAATTTTTATCAGGTTTGGTTGATGCGGCAAAAAGCTTAAAAGTTGGTGAACCTTGGGATCTATCAGTTAAAGTTGGTCCATTAGTTAGGGAGCCAACAGGAGATTTATTATGGGCATTAACAGAGCTTGATGAGGGTGAATCATGGCTTTTGAAGCCTGTTAAAATTAACGAAAAAACATGGACTCCGGGTATTAAAATTGGTACAAAATTTGGTAACAAATCTCATTTTACAGAATTTTTTGGCCCAGTTCTTTCAATTATGCAATTTTCTAATATCGACGATGCAATAAAGATGGTTAATGCAAGCGGATATGGGCTAACTTCTGGACTTGAAAGCCTTGATGAGCGTGAGCAAGAAAATTGGAAAAATCGTATAAAAGCTGGTAATTTGTATATAAATCGCACCACAACCGGAGCCCTTGTTATGCGTCAACCATTTGGCGGAATGGGCAAATCATCATTTGGTTGCGGCATAAAAGCTGGTGGATTAAATTATGTAACACAATTTATTAATTGCGAACCGATTGCTAATATTGATATAGTATGTAGCGATATTATGGATATAAAATTGCCAGAAATAATTTTTATAAATAGTATAAAAAATGAGCAATTTGCTTGTGTTGCAAAAAATTATATTCGTAGTTATGCCGATTATTTTAATCAAGAAATTGACTATGCAAATGTGCTGGGACAATATAATATTTGTCGTTTTGTAAAAACATCAAAAATGGCTATTCGTGTGCAAAAAGGCGATGATGAACTTTCAATTTTAGCTAGACTTTTAGCTGCAAAACTATGCGTTAAAAATGTAACAGTTAGCTCAGATGACGAAATGGCTGCAACTGTTTATACAATAAAAAATAATAATAATTTAGCATTTCTTTTTGATGGCGTTAAAACAATTATCGAAAATGACGAATCTTTTGCAAAAAGTATAATAAATTATAAACGCATTAGATATTCAGGTGATAATGTGCCCCAGATTGTTAAAGAGGCAGCGGCAGAATTTGGTATTTATATATCAAAAACAAAATTTGTTTGCGAAGGAAGAATAGAATTATTGCAGTATCTACAAGAGCAATCGATCAGCTGTAATTATCATCGCTATGGACATGTTTCGTTGCAAATGAAAATTGTTAAATAACTATTATATAATTTGTTATTGCTTTTAAAAAAGATGATTGTTAGATATAATGAGTATTATTTTATAGACAAATAAAATGTCAAACAAAGCAACTGTTTTTGCAAAAATAGAAACTGAAATTCTTGATTATTGGGCAAAAAATGCAACTTTTCAACAATCTGTTGAAATTAGAAACCAAAAAACCGAATATGTATTTTATGATGGTCCTCCGTTTGCAAACGGTTTACCGCATTATGGGCATTTATTAACTGGTTTTGTAAAGGATATCTTTGCAAGATATCACACCATGAAAGGTGAAAAGGTTGAGCGTCGTTTTGGTTGGGATTGCCATGGCTTACCCGCAGAAATGGAAGCCGAAAAAGAACTTGGTGTGAGCGGTAGAATTGCAATTGCAGAATTTGGGATTGATAAATTTAATGATCAGTGCAGAACTTCTGTTATGAGATACACCAATGAGTGGAAAGATTATGTTACAAAACAAGCACGATGGGTTGATTTTGATGGAGGATATCGCACAATGGATACAGATTATATGGAGTCTGTTATTTGGGCTTTTAGTGAATTATACAAAAAAGGCTTGGTTTATGAAGATATGCGAGTTATGCCATATTCATGGAAATGTGAAACTCCGTTATCTAATTTTGAAACAAAACTAGATAATAGTTATCGCGAAAAAGAAAGTAAATCTGTATTTATAAAATTTGAATTGGAATCTGTTCCAGAGTTTATTAAAAAACAATATCCGCAAATTGATAAAGTTTTTATAACAGCCTGGACAACAACGCCATGGACCCTACCTTCTAATCTAGCATTGGCGGTTGGATCTGATATTGATTATGTAGTTTTGCAAAAAGATAATATTGGCTATGTTTGTGCAAAAGATTTACAAGATAAAATTATAGCATTGTTATGAGCTCAGAAAAGAATTTTAATCCGTTTCATCAATTTGAAATTACACCACTTATAAAAATTGATTTATTTGGTTTAAATTTATCATTTACAAATTCGGCATTAGCAACTTTTTTGTGTCTTACAATCGTAAGTATATTATTTGGATTGGCTAAATTTAAGCAAACCAAGTTTATTCCAAATAAAGCAATGGTTTGTTTTGAATTGTTGCATAAAATGATTAAAGATATGGTGGTACAAATGATTGGCCCTTATGCTGATGTAGTTTATCAAAAATTAATTTTTACATTTTTTCTGTCGATTTTATCTATGAATATTATAGGTTTATTACCATTTGGTTTTACGCCCACAAGCCATATCATAATTACATTTTTTATGGCATTTATTATATTTTTAGTTTGTGTCGGAATATCAATTGCTAAGCATAAATTAGGTTTTTTTGCAATGTTTGTGCCAAAAGGAACGCCTTTGTGGATGACGCCATTAATGTTTGTTTTGGAGATTTTTTCATATCTGGCAAGACCTATGAGCTTATCGATTCGTTTGGCGGCAAATATGATTGCAGGGCATGTAATGCTTGATGTTATAGCATATTTTGCTATTTTGATGGGGATATTTGGTTTATTGCCATTTGCATTTTTGATAATTTTGCAAATGTTTGAAATAGGAATTGCAATTTTACAGGCTTATATTTTTTCTATGCTTGCATGCGTTTATATAAGTGAATCTAAGCATCATTGATGCAATCTAGATTTTGTTTCGGAAAAAATTTATTATTTATTTAGGCAACATTTTTTATATTTAATTCCGCTACCACATAGACAAGGATCATTCCTACCAGTTTGATTTATTATCATTTTTTTGTAAGCATCAAATATTTTTTGATCTTATTCTTATCTTGCAACTAATTATTTATCGAAAACTTTCTATTATTAATTTTTCCGAAATGTTCATTCTTGTGACAGTTCGCACATAAAGCAACACAGTTTTCAACCGTATCCAAGCCATTTTGAGATAAATAAACCATATGATGAACTTCAAGATATGTTTCTCCATTTTCTTTTTCAAAAGATTTTTTACCACAGGCTTGACAAATACCTTTTGCATTATTAATAACTGATTTTTTAACCTGTGAATCTCTGACAAATTGCTCTGTAAGATATTCTCTTTTTTCAGGATTTTTTTCAACTTTATTTATAATTAACAACATATCATTGATATTACCCGATTCATCGCTTTCTTTTTTGTTTGCAAGGCTATTTAATATCTCATAAAATATCTCTTTTAGTTTAAAATCATCATCTTTTTCAAGCATATAAAGGCAGGTTCCATTGAGGTATGCAATTTTATCAAGTAATGTATTTTTTTCAGTTGGATATTTTTGATTGATTAGATTGTGGCATTTTTTAAATAAAACATCTTTTTGTATTGGTTCACTAAATTCCACATTATTCATAAAAAAAGCGTCATAATCATACCTTGTTTTATCAAAAGATAATTCCGCATCACCCTTAAGATATGCAAGATAAATAATATTTTCATCCTGTGTTTTAATATAAATTAAATCATTTGTATTAATCAAAAGAAACCTAAAAATACTGCTCCGTGCCTTAGCAATTCTATGTTTTGAATTATGACCCTTATCAAAAAACCATCCAAAATAGTTTTGATCATAGAATTTGCTGTTTTTATTATTAACAATATCAAAAAATTCTTGATGGAATTCATTTTGAAGTTCATCTATATTTACATTATTTTTAATTTTAGAATATGTTTTCTTAATTAGCTCATATAATTCTGAATTAGCCCATCAGCACATAAGTTGTTTTTCATCAAGTGCTTGTTCGGTTTGCCAGTGTTCGCCCCCAAAACGCATCGGAAAGTAAATTATTTTTCCATCGCCCATATAAGTATACCAAATAAAATCTTAAACAAAGCATTTTGCTACTCAAAACGATCCAAGTTCATAACCTTTGCCCATGCTTTAACAAAATCGTTCACAAACTTTACCTTGCCGTTATCCGCAGCATAAACCTCGGCAACCGCCCTTAATTCGGAGCTGGAACCAAAAGCGAGATCCACAGGAGTTGCCATCCATTTTAGGTCTCCGTTTTTATAATCTCTGCCTTCATAAATACCCTCTAAATCGTCAGACTTTGTCCATTTAGTGGATATATCAAACAAGTTAACAAAAAAATCATTGTTTAAAGAGCCTACTTTTTGCGTAAATACCCCATAGTTAGAATTATCATAATTTGCACCTAAAACCCTCATTCCACCAACTAAAACAGTCATTTCGGGAACTGTTAAATCAAGCATATACGCACGATCGATTAACCCTTGAATTGGAGAAAGCGCGGCTTCTTTATTGTAATAATTTCTAAACCCGTCATACATAGTTTCTAACGCACCAAAAGAGTTAACATCTGTTTGCTCTTGGGTTGCATCAACACGACCTATTTTAAACGGAACTTTTACCGCAACACCAGCATCCTTAGCTGCTTTTTCAACCGCAACAGAGCCAGCCAAAACAATTACATCGGCAAGAGATACTTTTTTGTTGCCCGTTAATGTTGCGTTAAAATCTGTTTTAATGTTATCAAGAACAGATAAAACACTAGATAATTGCTTAGGATTATTAGCTTGCCAATTTATTTGTGGCTCTAATCTTATTCTGGCACCATTTGCACCGCCACGCATATCGGTTTTGCGATAACTTGCAGCAGAGGCCCAAGCTGTTGAAATAAGCTCCGAGTTTGTTAAGCCTGAGTTTAAAATTTTATCTTTAAGGCTTATAATGTCTTGATTATTTATCTGTTTATAATCGGCAACACTAAGTGGATCTTGCCAAATAAATACTTGTTTTGGAACTTCTTTACCTACATATCTTGCACTAGGACCCATATCGCGATGAGTTAGTTTGAACCAAGCTTTGGCAAAAGATTTTTGCAATTCCTCTGGGTTTTCATGAAATCTTTTGGCAATTTTTTGATATTCAGGATCAAATTTTAAAGATAAATCGGTTGTCAACATAACCGGTAAATTCTTTTTTGTGCTATCAAATGCATCTTGCGATATATAAGCCGTTTTATCGTCTGGAACCCATTGTTTTGCACCACCAGCACTGTTTTCTAAAACCCAATTATACTTAAAAAGATTATCTAAATAGCCCATAGTCCATTTTGTTGGATGCGATGTCCATGCACCTTCTAATCCGCTCGTAATTGCATCAGCACCACTTCCTTTTCCGCATTTATTCTTCCAACCAATACCTTGATCTTCAATCGCCCCAGCAGCAGGTTCAACGCCTACACATTTTTCGGGTTTGTTAGCACCGTGAGTTTTGCCAAAAGTGTGTCCGCCAACAATCAAGGCAACAGTTTCTTCGTCATCCATTCCCATGCGAGCAAAGGTTTCTCTTATGTCTTTTGCGGCGGCAAGCGGGTCTGGTTTGCCATTCGGTCCCTCTGGATTAACATATATCAGCCCCATTGTTGTAGCCCCGACAGTTTTATCAAGTTTGCCATTTTTATCTTTACGATTAGCCTCTAAAAACTTTTTTTCAGGTCCCCAATATGTTAAATCAGGCTCCCATTGATCGATTCTTCCTCCTGCAAAACCAATTGTTTTAAAACCCATCGATTCCAATGCTACATTACCAGAAAGAATCATTAAATCTGCCCACGAAATCATATTTCCATATTTTTGTTTAACAGGCCAAAGCAACCTTCTTGCTTTATCAAGATTTGCATTATCTGGCCAGCTATTTAATGGTTCAAAGCGTTGTTGCCCGCCACTTGCACCGCCTCTGCCATCGCTAGTTCTATATGTTCCGGCACTATGCCACGCCATTCTTATAAAAAACGGCCCATAATTACCATAATCCGCAGGCCACCAATCTTGAGAGGTTGTTATTACTTTTTTTATATCTTTTTTTACATTATTTATGTTTAATTTGCTAAATTCTTTTTTATATTTATATGCCGCTCCCATCGGATTAGATTCCGCAGAATTGCTACGCAAAGGAGACAAATCGATTATATTAGGCCACCAAAAACTATTTTGTTTTGCTTGCATTTTATCGCCATTTTCGTTTGCAAAAACACAACCAAAAACAGACAAAAACAAACCTACAAAAACACTAAAAAACAAGCCCATATTCAAAAAAATAACACAAAATTACCCATAATATTCAACTAAAAGTAGATAATTTAATTAGCAAGTTAATTTTAAGATATTTATAAAAAAATAAAGATAATTTTTTTTTATTGCAAAGTAAAAAACCGCAATCAAACTTAAAAAATATTTGATTTTATATAGTGTGACAGAAGAAAATAAAAAAATAGTTTTTGTTCTTGGTGCTGGTAGTAGCATGTCTTTAAGCAAAGAAAAATCGGCAAATAAAATGCCTAGCGGTAGAGATTTGGTTGAAAAAATTAGTGAATATAAATTAAAAGCAACATTAATGTACCCGATGTATCAAAGAATGGGAAATTGTGTTATCGAGTTATCAGACAATACAAGATTAAATATTTGTGATATACTAGATTTTATAATTGAAGATATGTTTTGGGGATACGAAAAGAAAGATATTCCTGAAGATATTTTTTTGAAACACGAAAAGAAAAATATTAACAAGATTTTAGTAGGCAGTAGTAATGATTTGCAATCTATTTGTAAAAACATTAAGACCAACATTGATCTGTGTTCATTCTATAATTTTTGTATTAATATAATACTTAATAATAGAAGTATTGATGGTGACAAGACAGTAATATCGATTGCTAACAGTTGGAAAAACTATGTTGCATCTGACAATAAAGCGATACTAATGTGGGAAAAATTTATAGGTAATAGAAAAGATGATATTAATGGTAAGATAGACTATAAATATGAAGATGCCAGTCCGTATTATGGGGCGAATAGAGAGTTGCTGAATATTAAAATCGCTGCCAGTGTTGTTGAAAAATACAAACCATCAAGCATTGATTATTTTATGACAAACCTTAAAGATGTGGCATCTATGGAATTTTTAGACATAATAGAATATGACGAAAAAATATTAGCAAGAACAAAATTAATTCAAGAATATACAAAACTAATTATTAACGACATATTAATTAAAGCACAAAACGAAATAATAGGCGACAACAAGGGTATCCATAACAAAAGAAACTATATGTTTGATATTAGGGATACAATTTTGAAAAAATCAACATATCATAACCAAAATCATAAGCAAAATTTTATAGAATATGCAATGGAAAATGTAGAGGTTTTAAATTTTAATTACGACACAACATTTGATGTTTTGTTTACAGATCGTATTCCAAATTTTAGCAATATAAAACACATATATGGAACAATAACCGACGATACAGATTTTGATTTATTTAGATATATTGTGAACCGAAAAGATATCACAGGAATAACAAAAGAATTAAAATGGATAAATGAAGATGACGACAAAAAGCAAAAAATAAAGGAGATTATATCAGAAGATGATGATGACGACAAAAAAAACGAAATAAAGAAGATTATATCAGAAGATGATGATGGCGACAAAAAAAACGAAATAAAGAAGATTATATCAGAAATAAAGAAGATTATATCAAACGCAAATGATATATATTTTTTGGGTTTTGGATTTGATGAAACCAATTTATTAAATATAGGTTTTGATAAAAACAATAATGCAAAAAAGGTATTTATTTCAAATGTAAATGGTCGCATTATAAATATAATAGAAAATTTATTTGATTTAGAAAGGGGAATTCCTATTGCCAAAGATAACGAATTTAGTTTAATTATGAATCATAAAATCAAAACTAGCGGTGGCGGTTCTGGTGGAATACTGGGTACGCAATCTATTACATCGGAACGAGACAAAGAACAGACTTTTTTGTATCATCAAAAAGACTTGATGGGTGTTTTGATGATTTTTAAACTATATAAATTTAAAAAAATAGACATCAGCAGAGCAAATTTTAAAACACAATCGCAGGGCTAACATTATAATCAATTGCGGTTTGTGGTGCATTAAAATCGGCTATTTGATCTTGCTCAAAATATCTGACAGAGCTAATATTATTAGCGTTTATTTGACTAATTGCAGAACCATTTTTATTTATTATGATATTATAATTAAAATTTGAATTTTGTGGAGATGTATAAAAACTGTTTTCGTAATGTGGTCGAGGAACAAAAGATATGTTAAAATCTTTATTTGCTAAGTTGCAAATTGTTGTGGTTGTATCAAAAGATCTGTTGCTATTTGCCGCAATTACGCATTTAACTGAATCTGTATTATAAATTGAATCGTTCATTGAAACAGCTTTAAAATATACGGTTTGCCCGACGGAATTTTTTGGAATGGCAATTTTTGTAAGCAATGATTTGTTTAGCAAAATAAATCTCTCGCCAATTGTGTGCTTGTTGATATATTTTTCGGTGCCAAATCTGCCACGCAAAATTGTGTCAAAACAAAAAGTATTTTTATCAATTTGTGTAATGTTTTTATATGATAATATTTCGTCGCCAGCTAAAACAAGGTTATTATAGCCAAAAAGCGAATCGATATTTATTGATTGCAAATTTGGTTGCGAATCAAAAAAAACTGTCATTTTTGAGGCATAATCTATGGTATTTGCATTTATATTATTATTTGGTAAATTTATTATTTGCCCCACAATTGATTGGTTTGTAATGTTTTGAACAAAATTATATGATGATCCGTTATCGTAAGAAACATAAAGTTGACAACCTGACCATTTGGCATTCAAAATTGTTCCGTTTACTGCCGCATATAGCGTTATTTTATCTGTATCAAATGAATTATCGGTGTTATTTATATCAAGTATATTTAGCATTGTTGGTATAATTTGAACAACATTATCGGGTGCTGGTGTTAAATTATTATTTTGCAGATTAACAGAAGTTCCAAAATTATCAGGCGCAAGATTGCCTTCAATTTCAATGCTGGTTGCATCTAAAACTTGTATTTTTTTAACACGAATTGAATGAAAAACACCTAAATAAACAAACTGAATAATATCCATTGGCAAAATATTTGCATATTTTATAGATAATCGAAATTTATATCTTGTGTTGTTAGATTTATCTGTAAAACCTATATTAAATGCGGCTTTTAAAGCATCACCAGATGTTAGTGCAATGGCGGTTTTATGTGTATT